>JAFTYU010000030.1 GCA_017461235.1 Clostridia bacterium
GATCTTCCTACCATCGTTTACAGCGTTCACGAAAACACACTGACAAAGGAAGACAACATCATTTCTGCTGCTTCCTGCACAACAAACTGCTTGGCTCCCATGGCTAAGGCTCTCACCGACTACGCTGCAATCCAGAGCGGTATCATGAGCACAATCCATGCTTACACAGGCGACCAGATGATCCTTGACGGTCCCCACAGAAAAGGCGATATGAGAAGAGCTCGCGCAGGCGCTGCTAACATCGTTCCCAACTCAACAGGTGCTGCTAAAGCTATCGGTCTTGTTATCCCCGAACTCAACGGCAAGCTTATCGGTTCTGCACAGAGAGTTCCTGTTGCTACAGGTTCTACAACAATCCTTACAGCAGTTGTTAAAGGTGCTGACGTTACTAAAGAAGGCATCAACGCTGCTATGAAGGCTGCTGCTTCTGAAAGCTTCGGCTACAACGAAGATCCCATCGTTTCTTCAGACGTTATCGGTATGAGATACGGTTCACTCTTCGATGCAACACAGACAATGGTTGCTAAAATTGCTGACGATCTTTATGAAGTTCAGGTTGTTTCCTGGTACGACAACGAAAACAGCTACACAAGCCAGATGGTAAGAACAATCAAGTACTTCGCAGAACTTGCTTAATTTATCTTAAACCAACTGAAACAAAAGGGACTGTAAAATTACAGTCCCTTTTTATTATTTAAGAGTATAGACATTATATTCCAAGGTTGCATAAACATCGCTGAAAACAAAGTGTTCTGCACGTTCTTGGGTAAACTCCGCAGAAGACAATACAAAATCCGCAGTACCATCATCGAGACATTGAAACATTTCGTCAAAATCTTTAACTATAATTTCGAGACCGTAACCCAGATAATTACATACGGCTTTTGCGATTTCAATATCAACGCCTTTCAGTTCGCCGTTTTCATCATAATAAACTCTGTTTTCAAAAACGGCATCACACACCATAGTTAAAGTGCCGTTCTCCCCTTTTTCAACATCAGATGCAAGGCTTTTTCCTTTTATTTGTGCATCTTTAATTTTATCTATAGTTCCGTCTATTTTCAATTCACTAAAAGCCTTATTGAAATTTTCACACAAATTTGTATTATCAATTGAAAAGCAAGCCCGATACTGAACATCATACTCACATCTTCCTGAAAACTCAAGATTATTCCCCTGCGTTAAAGCATAACCTTCGTATTCATCAAGTATTACATAATCTGCCTTACCGTTTATAACAGCTAAGACCGCATCCTGTGATGATTCCATCTGATGATATTCCGCACCAACCGAATTTGCATATTCTTTTGCGGCGGCAACGGAATCCGCTTTAGCAGAACTTACTACAACAGGCTTTTTAAAATTGTCATTATCTTCTTTTTTATTACACGCTCCAAAAGAAAACACTAAAAGAATTGAAAGTACAAGACATATAAGCTTTTTCTTCATACCACATACTCTAAAAGCCGATTTCTGCTCGTGCGGAAACCGGCTTTCTATAATTTTATTTTGTTCCGAAAATTCTGTCGCCTGCATCGCCGAGGCCGGGGATGATATAGCCATGGTCATTAAGCTTCTCATCAAGTGCTGCAACAAAAATATCAACATCAGGATGTGCATTTTTAAGTGCTTCAAGACCTTCGGGAGCGGCAAGAATACCGAGGAATTTAATGTGCTTAGGACCGCGTTTTTTAATCTGTGAAATTGCATCAATTGCAGAACCGCCCGTTGCGAGCATAGGGTCAACAACGAAAACCTCACGTTCTTCAATATCAGCAGGAAGCTTACAGTAATATTCAACAGGCATCAGAGTATCAGGATCGCGATAAAGACCGATGTGACCTACTCGTGCAGAAGGTACAAGTGCCAACATACCATCAACCATACCCAAACCTGCTCTTAAAATAGGAACTACTGCAAGTTTTTTACCGGCGAGTACTTTTGTTTTAGTTGCACAGATGGGTGTTTCAATCTCAATTTCTTCAAGCGGGAGATCCCTTGTTGCTTCATAGCAAATCAAAGTTGCGATTTCTGAAATAAGAGCTCTGAACTCTTTTGAGCCTGTATTTTTATCACGCAAAATTGAAAGTTTATGTTGAATAAGCGGATGGTCCATAATTAAAATTTTACTCATAGTACACATTCCTTTCAAGAACAGTTTTAACATCTATATTATAGAACTCTTGTTGAATATTGTCAATAAATGTCGATGCTTTTCAAAACTTTGATTGCATCGGAAATCTCTCCGTTGAAATCGTCTGTTCTCGCCTCAATTGAACAGGTGTCACAACCGCTTGCCCTCAATGAAGCAAAGAATTTTTTATAAATACTTTTAATATCATCGCCGTCAAACAAAGACGGATATCTTCGTGTATCGGGTTGGGCTATATGAGCGTGACGGATTTCACCTTTAAACTGTGCAATACCTTCAATACTGTCACAATTGCCATATACGTGGTAAAGGTCCGCAAGACCTTTTACGTTATCACTTTTACTCATACGTGCAATTTCAACACCGTCTGCAACAGTATAAATCATAGTTGATTCGCAGAAACGCAAAGGCTCAATAACAATAATACAGTCTGCCTTTTTTGCTCTTGGTGCGGCGTATTCTTTTAAAAAGAATGCTAATTGCTCTTTGGCTTTCTCCAAAGAAAAACCTTCAGGGAAGCTGCGCGCCTTACCGCTACCTAAGACCACTTTTTTAACACCGATTTTTTCGGCACGCTCAAAACCGCGGTCTATGTATTCCTTCAAAGCAACATAGTCCACATCATCCCCTACGAGCTTCATATTACCGGGAATAAAACCGTTTGATGCAATACACGTCAGACCGCAAGCTTTCAGAGTCTCCTTGCAAGTATTGATTTTTTCATCATCAAATTCCGCAAGACAGCTAAAGCCCGTCTCCCAATAATCTACACCTGCCTGTATCGCAGCATTCATAGCATCAAAATCGTCGAGACCCCTGCAAACGCCTATTTTCATAATACAACACCTGCTTTTGTTATTGCCAGCATTTCTTCGGCATTTTTCAACTGAATATCTGTAATTTCGCCGCCGCTTATAACACGGGCAATTTCATTTTTTCTTCCGTCAATATCAAGTGGGGTAACACTTGTATAAGTTTTGCCGTTCTTGGCGGCTTTTTCAATGAGATAATGATTGTCGGCATATGCCATTAACTGTGCAAGATGGGTAACGCACAGAACCTGTTTTCCTACGGAAACATCCTTAAGTTTAGATGCAACCTTAAGCGCTGCCCTACCACTGACACCCGAATCAATCTCATCAAAAATCATTGTAGCGATTTTATCCTTATGAGCTAAAACGGTTTTAAATGCCAGCATTATTCTCGACAACTCACCGCCACTTGCAATTTTAGCAAGGGGCTTGGGTGCTTCGCCCACGTTAGCGGAAATAAGGAATTCGACTTCATCTATACCTTTTTCACAAAGTTCAATTTTCTTGAAATCGACCACGAACTCGACCTTCGGCATATCAAGAAACTCAAGCTCATTACATACTTTATCCGCAAAATCCAATGCGACCGTTTTGCGTACGGCTGAAAGCTCTTCGGCAAGCTTCATTGCATTTTCGTACTGTATTTCGTATAAGGACTTTAACTCTTCAAGTCTTTCATCGGAAAATGAAATAGCCTTGTATTCTGATTTGGCATTTTCGAGAAATTCTAATATTTCTTCTTCTGTTTCGCCGTATTTCTTACTGAGATTATATATTGTATTTATTCTGTTTTCCGTGTTCTCCAGTTCTTCACGTGAAAAGCCTTCGTCAGAAACATTCGCTCTTACAGTATCTGCAACATCTTCAAGCTCATAATAGAGATTACCGAGTTTTTCAGATAATCCTTCAACATCTTTTGAATACTGCGATATCGACGAAAGCTCACGATATGCGGATGACACCAGCTCCACAGCACCGCGAAAACCATCATCGCCTGATAAAGCTCCGTATGCACCGTAAAGACCTTCCTGAATTTTTTCAAAATTCTGCAATTCAGACCGTCTGTTTTTTAAATTTTCCCACTCACCGGGATTTATCTCTGCTTTTTCAATTTCATTAATCTGGAAAGAAAGAATATCAGCTTTTCTCGCCTTTTCGGCTTTATCGCCCGAAAGTTTTTTGATTTCAGCTTTAGTTTGTGTCAATTCATCGTATATATTTTTCAAATCATCTATCAGCTCCTGTCTTGAAGACACGGTGTCGATATATGAAATGTGATTTTCGCTGTCAAGCAGCTCTCGATTATCCTGCTGTCCGTGTATGGACATCAGCTGTGCGCCTATTTCACGCAATACCGTAACATTTGTGAGTGCACCGTTGACTCTGCACACATTTCTGTCAGTACTTATAACTCTGGATATAAGCAAGGAATCATCGGGAGCTTCAGGCAGGGCTAATTCCTGAAGTTTGCTTTTAACGTTTTCACCGATACACGAAAACAACGCAGTAACCTGCGCTTCGTCTTCCCCTGTTCTGATAAGTTCACGGGACGTACGAAAACCAAGTACTGCGTTTATAGAGTCAAGTATTATAGATTTACCTGCACCCGTTTCACCACTCAAAACATTAAATCCTTCGGAAAATTCAATTTCTGCATTTTCAATTATAGCAATGTTCTGTATTTTCAAAACGGAAAGCATATTTTTTCACCTTATCATCATTCTGTTAAGTGCTTCGGCAACGCCGTGTGCTTCATCGGCGGTACGGCAAAGCATAAAAATGGTATCATCGCCTGCGATGGTTCCCACAACTTCGCTTACATTCATGGCATCAATTGTGGCACACGCGGCTCCGGCAAGACCCGGTGAACACTTTATAACACAAATATTACCGGCATAGTCAACCTTAGTCATAGCAGTCTGGAAAAGCGCCTCGAACATATCCGTATATCCGGTATCCTTGACCTTTTCAACAGAATATTTGTAAACGCCGTTCGCACCGAGCGTCTTTAAAAGGCGTAATTCCTTAACATCACGGGAAACCGTTGCCTGTGTAACGTCGCAACCCTTCTCCTTCAACAAAACAAGGAGCTCTTCCTGTGTTCCGATGTCGTATTGTTCAATTAAATCAAGTATAAGTTTATGTCTTCTTTTTTTCATATTTACACCTAACCCGAAATCTTTTTATTTAAAATATCAATAAAAGTATCTGATTTTATCTTTATAAACGACACACAAGCATCCGAGCGTTTCACAGTAACTTTGGCGTTTTCGGGGATAAGGACAGCCTCCTGACCGTCACAGGAAAGTATGGCCTCGCCACTGTTATCGTGAATAAGTTCAAGTTGAGAGCTACCACCCAGGACAATTGAACGCGAAAAAACGCTGTGGGGACACACCGGTGTAACAAGAATACTCTCAACGGAAGGTTCTACAACGGGACCGCCTGCAGAAAGTGAATATGCCGTAGAGCCCGTAGGTGTTGCAACTATCGCGCCATCAGCAAGAAAATCAATTAACGGCGCACCGTTACAGAATACGGATAAATTCATTATACGGATATTACCGCTACGTGAAACAACCGCATCGTTGACACAGTTTGAATGATATAATATTTCACCGTCTTTGTCAACGACGGTTACGTAAAGCATCATTCGTTTCTCCGTAACGTATTCGCCATTTATAACATTATGTAACAAATGGAGTTCATCTGCTTCAAGGCACGCAAGATACGCAAGCTTGCCGGCATTGACACATATTAAAGGCTTGCTGTTATTAACAGCAACCTTTGCGGCATTTATAAACGTTCCGTCACCGCCAACGGCTATAACCATATCACAGGAAGATATACCTTCCTCCACCTTTGAATATATAACCCCGTCCTTATCTCCGAAAACACTCCTGTGCTCTTCAGACAAATATGCGGTGCAATTCAACTCCTGTATTTTATTGAGAACATCGGATGTGACCGAAAAGGTGTTTGCCCTTGTCATATTGGGTAAAACGTAAAAATTCATACAACAATCACCTGTTATTTATCAAGAACACTATGTGAGCGTTCAACAAGTTTACCTGCAGTATCAATAATTTCTCTTGAATCCTGCGGTTCATTTGTTTTTTCAATATACATAAGATACTCAATGTTACCTTCGGGACCTTTCACGGGAGAGTATTCAAGACCGAGAACGCTAAAGCACTGTGAATTTGTAAATTCTGTTACGGTTCTTATAACGTTTTCGTGTACGACAGAGTCCCTTACAACGCCTTTTTTGCCTACGTTTTCACGCCCTGCTTCAAACTGCGGTTTAATAAGACACACAGCCTGCGCACCATCTTTCAATAAGGTGTGCATAACAGGTAAAATAAGCTTCAGCGATATAAAGGAAACATCTACGGATGCAAAATCGACTTCTTCGGGAACTTGTTCATGTGTAACATATCTGAAATTGGTTCTTTCAAGGTTCACTACCCTGTCATCGCTACGCAATTTCCAAGCCAGCTGTCCGTAACCAACGTCAATGGAATAGACCTTTTTCGCACCGTTCTGCAACATACAATCGGTGAAACCGCCCGTTGATGCACCTATATCCATACAGATTTTACCTTCAAGTGTTATAGGAAAACTCTGCATTGCCTTTTCAAGCTTAAGACCACCACGGCTGACGTACTTCAATGTACTGCCACGCACTTCAATAACATCATCAGGCTTAATATCACGACCTGCTTTTATTTCCTTTTGGTCATTAACATAAACAATACCCGACATAATCAGGGCTTTTGCTTTTTCGCGGCTTTCTGCAAAACCGCGTTCAAATAAAACTATATCGAGCCGTTTTTTATCGCTCATAATGACTCCTTAATAGTGTTACACATACCTTCGCAATCAAGGTTATATTGTTTGAGAATGCTGTTGATTTTACCTTGTCCCACAAAGCAATCAGGGAACGCGGTATGAACAAACTCGGGTGTCAACTTGTTTTCAAGAACAACACTGCCGAAGCTCTCACCTACTCCGCCGCTTCTGACCCCTTCTTCAAAGAAGAAAATCTTTTTGACATCCTTAAGGGCGCAAACCGCTTCTTCGGGAATGGGAACAATAATGTTAAGTTTAATTATTTTTACCTTTATTCCGTCACACTTGAGTTCTTCATACGCTTTATATGCTTCAGCAAAAATTCTTCCGTACGTTACAATAGCAATATCAGCTTCTTCATCACCTAAAACGTCAAATGCGTTACCGCTACAAGTATAACCTTCGGGCATATAAGGCTCTGCACCACGCGGATAACGGATAACGCTGGGTCCTTCACTGTGATACAAAGCATTGACAAAAGCGTTATTCAAATCAGTATAATATGACGGAGAATAAACCGTAATATTAGGAATACCGTTGAAAAATGCAGTGTCATAAATGCCGTTATGAGTTTCGCCGTCATCACCTACAATACCTGCGCGGTCAACGGCAATAATCATTTTCGAGTTCTGCAGAGCACAATCGTGCATAAGCTGGTCATAACAACGTTGAAGAAACGTTGAATAAACGACGAAAACAGGCACCATATTACCCTTTGAAAGACCTAAAGCAAAGGGAACGGCGTGTTCTTCTGCAATACCAACATCGTAAAATCTGTCAGGATACACGTCAGAAAAACGTTTGAGACCCGTACCCAATGACATTGCGGCGGTTATAGCGCAAATACGCTTATCTTTAGCCGCCTGATTGAATAAAAACTCACCGAATTTTTCAGAAAAATTATTTTTTGATTGTGGAAGCTCACCTTCATCAACATCAAAAGGCGGAACACCGTGGAACGCAGAAGGATTGACTTCTGCCGGAGAATAGCCTTTACCTTTGACGGTATTAACGTGAACGAGCACAGGACCGTTAATAACCTTGGCACCTTCAAGAGCATTACACAGCTGACCTATATTGTGTCCGTCGATGGGTCCCATATATGTAACTCCGAAATCTTCAAAGAAGTTACTCTGATACATAGCGTTTTTAACGCTTGTTTTAAGTTTAAAAAATTTATTGGCAAGGGGCTTGCCGATAAGGGGTACCTTTGACAACACCTTCTCTGCAAGCGCTTTTAGTTTATAATAACCTGTGCGCGAGCGCATCGCCGCAAGACGTTTTGCAAGATTACCCACATTCTTGGAAATTGACATTCCGTTATCGTTAAGTACGATTATGAGCCTTGCATCCTTCATTCGCCCTGCATTATTGATAGCTTCATAAATAAGTCCGCCCGTGAGAGCACCGTCGCCGAGAACAGCTACGGCATAATTTTTCTTACCGTTTACTTTATTTGCGGCGGCAATACCCAAAGCAGTAGAAATAGAAACACTGCTATGACCGCTGTAAACAATATCATGCTCACTTTCATTAGGACGCGAAAAACCCGAAATACCCCCTTCTGTTCTCAGAGTACCGAATCTCTCATATCTGCCCGTAAGAAGCTTATGGGTATAAACCTGATGACCGACGTCCCAGATAATTTTATCATTAGGCGAGTCAAAAACTTTATGCAGAGCAATAGTCAGCTCTACCGCACCGAGATTAGACGCAAGGTGACCACCTGTTTTGGAAACGGTGGAAATAATAGTATCCCTTACTTCATCAGCGAGCGATAACGTTTGCTCATAATTAAGTTTTTTTAAATCTGCCGGTGATTTTAAATTTTCAAGGATTTTATGTTCCATATCAATTCTCTCTATCCGCAAGATATTTAGCGTATTCTTTTAAAGCTTCGTTATTTTGGAAAGCATCAAGAGCTTTCATTGCTTCATCGGTAAGTTTATCCACAAGCTTCTGACATTCCTGAACACCGAGAAGTGTAACGTAGGTTGATTTGCCGTTCTGCTCATCGCTGCCTGCCATTTTGCCCAATTTTTCAAGAGTGCTTGTAACATCAAGGATATCATCCTTAATCTGGAATGCAAGACCGATTTTCTGCGCAAATTCCGTAGCGGCATTGATTTTATCTTCATCTGCCTCGGCAGCAATACACCCCATAACACATGCGGCTTCAATCAACGCGCCTGTTTTAAGACTATCCATGAGCTTAAGATTGTCAAAATCTGCATTGCTGTTATTCTCATTAAGCAAATCAATAACCTGACCGCCTATCATACCGCGACTTCCCGCAAGATGCGAAAGGGTGTAAATTGCCTTAACTGCCACATCGGCACTGTAAAGACCTGCCTTTTGCAAATCTGTAATGCGTTCAAAAGCCGCCGTCAACAAGCCGTCACCTGCAAGAAGTGCAAATGCTTCACCGTAAACTTTATGGTTTGATGGTTTACCGCGGCGGAAATCGTCATTATCCATACAAGGTAAATCATCGTGTATAAGTGAATAAGTGTGTATATATTCAACCGCATCGGCAAAAGGTAACGCTTTCTTAACATCTCCGCAGCAAGCATCGCAGAAAAGAAGTGTAAGCAAAGGACGAACCCTTTTACCGCCGTTTTCAACGCTGTAACGCATAGAATCGAATATAACCTTATATTCTTCAAGATAAGTATCGAGATACTTGTAAAGGTCTTCGTTTATAAGCTGTGCATACAATTCGATTTTATTGTGCATCTTTCTCACCACTACTTAAAAGTTTTGTTATCTTCTGCTCTGCTTCATCAAGATATTTACTGCAGGATGAAATGAGTGCAGTTCCCTCAGAAAAAAGCTCCAATGTTTTTTCAAGAGGTTGTCCGCCTTCTTCAAGAAGGTTAACTATTTCTTCAAGCCTTTTCAAGGATTTCTCATAATTTTGTTCCATTTTCAACCCTCATTTACGTTTAAAACTTCGGCATTTATGACACCGTCAGAAACCTTCAGGGATATACTGTCCCCTGTTGATACATCATCTTTACTTGTAACTATCCTGCCGTCACTTTCTACCAAGGCATAGCCTCTTGAAATAACACCTACAGGACTTAAAGCATCAAGCTTACCTGCCAGAGCCGCAAATTTTCTTTTATTTTCATCAAGGACACCTGCTGTGAGATTTCCCAGACGTTCGGACATATACACAAGTTCACGGCGGTTCTCTGTAATTTTCGCCAAAGGATTGCACATTACATCCTTCTGCTCAATCCCTTTGATTTTTGTACGTTCATTTGTGATTCTTGTTTTAACAATAGTCAAAAGATGCTGTTTGTAAGAAATCAGTTCAGATTTAAGTTCAAGCTTATCGGGAACTGCTATCTCCGCCGCGGCAGAAGGCGTAGGGGCTCTTAAATCCGCTACAAAATCACATATGGTATAATCTGTTTCGTGACCGACTGCAGAAATCACGGGAATATGTGACTCAAAAACCGCTCTTGCTACAACTTCTTCATTGAAAGCCCATAAATCTTCAATTGAGCCACCGCCCCTGCCGACTATGAGCACATCGGCAGCATTTAATTCATTGAAGGTTTTTATAGCTTGGGCAATATCTTCTGCAGCTCCGTCTCCCTGCACCTTTGCAGGTCTTAAAACTACTTCTGCCAAAGGATAACGCCTTGATAAAACGTTAAATATATCCTGAACCGCGGCACCCGTTGCGGATGTGATAACACCGACTCTTTCAGGAAATTCAGGAATCGGCTTTTTATACCGTGGTGAGAACAAGCCCTCAGCTTCAAGCTTCTTTTTCAACTGCTCATATGCGATATTCAACGCACCGATACCGTCGGGTTGCATATCGCTGATATATAATTGGTACGAACCGTCACGGGGAAAAAGTGAAACTGTGCCGAAAGCAAGTACTTTCATACCATTTTCAGGTCTGAATCGCAGTTTCGATGCATTGCCTGCAAACATAACTGCTTTTACGGTAGCCTTTTCGTCCTTTAAAGTCATATATAAATGACCGCTGTAATGTGCCTTATAGTTCGAAATTTCACCCGTAACGAAAATATATTTCAAATTGTCGTCATTATCTAAAATCTGTTTAACGTAAGTGTTGAGTTCATTAACGCTATAAACAGTAGGTGTGGGTGTAATCATTAATTCACCTCATATAAAGATGGCTGAGATATGCCACGCCTGCGGCATTATCGCAAGAAAATTCAGGCTCCGCAAAGAAAGCCTCATAACGGGAAGTAATTATATCTTTTATTATTTTATCCGACATCACTCCACCTGCATATATTACAGGTAACTCGCCGTATTTTTTAAAAGCGTGCAAAGTCATTTCACACACGGCATCGGCTATATATGTGAGTAAGAATTTTGCTGTATCTTCGGGACTTTCTCCATTATCGAGCATTCTGATACATTTATTCTCAAGACCCGAAAGAGAACAAAATCCGTCCTGAAGCTTGATTTTATTTTTGAAATTCTTTTGAGATTTCAAGGCAAGCTTCTCAACACCCGAGCCCGACGGAAAAGGTATGCCCATTTTCACACCGATACGGTCAACCGCCTGCCCCGCTTTTAAATCAGAAGACGAAGCAACGGGGTGTGTTGTAAAAATCCCTTTATCATCAGGTCTGCACAAAACCAGGTCAGTAGTACCGCCGGAAACGTGAAAAGCCAGAAATTCCTTGTTTAATAAATCCCTTTTGCCTGCAGAATAAAGAGCGGCAGCAATATGACCCTGTTGATGCGAAAACTTGTGTAACGGAACACCCAGAGCGGCACTGACAGAGCGCGCTGCACTCTCGCCGACTAAAAAACAAGGCATATAAGAGCCTGTCCGTGTTGTAGGTGTAACGGAAACACCCACTGAATGAATATCATTACCTGTTTTAAGCAACAAATTCTCCAACAGCTCGGGATAGGCTTTGGAATGGTGGAAAACAGCATCGCTCTGACGAATACCTTTTTCGCCTTCTTTTACAGGTAAAAGTCTTTTATTCTGAACAAACTCAACACCGTTAAAAAAGGCAACGGAGGTTGTATAGTTGCTCGTATCGAAACCGAGAGAGTTCATATTACAGACCTTTAACAATTGCACCGAGAACACCGTTAACGTAAGATGCATCATCGGTAGTTCCGTATTTTTTCATAAGCTCAACCGCTTCATTAACTGTAACACCTGCAGGAACTTCATCAACGTATTTGATTTCGCTGACAGCAAGGCGCAAAACCGCAAGAGAGACTTTGGGCAGACGCTGAATAGACCAACCACGCAGATTGTCGGCAATAATTGTGTCTATCTCATCACCGTTACTTCCTGCTTTTTCAAGAAGCACCGAGGCAAAGTTATTAATTTTTATTAAACCTGCCTCCTGTGCGTTGCCGACGATTTCTTCGATAGTTTCGTCTTCGCAAAAAATCTTTTCAAAAAGAACAAAGAATGCTTGTTCTCTCGCTTCGCTCCTTGTCATAAAAATCTCCTCACATCCATAAATGAATTCTGAATAGTATTATCCACTATAAATCAACTAATTATATCATACTACTATATAATTATCAAGTTATAAAAAACAGGAAGAACAAGTTTTTACCTGTTCTTCCTGTAATTTTTTTGTTTCAGGGAATCAATATGCGAAGTTGTAATATTCGGAAACTTCTTTAACGACTGCTGATACAGGGAGATAACCATCCATGAAGTCTGCAACGTAAGAAGATGTCTGTTTCAATGAAACGATTTCACCTGTTGCGGGATTGTAGATAAGTTCAACAGTGCAATCTGTATAAGTAAGGCTGATTTCTTCAACCTCGCCGTTATCGAGAATATCTCTGAAATCTTCAGCGGTGACTACAGGGAACATTGCACTTGTGAAACTTTCAGACTGTCTTGCATTATCTTTGATGGGAGTGGGATTGGACTCATCATTAAGAACGATTGTAAGCTTGATTGTGCCGTCAGCGAGTTTTTCTTTAGAAGCAGATTTAACCGCTTCAGCTACTGCATCGGCATTTTCATCATCAAGAATACTTGCGTAGCTTTTATTAGGAATACAGAGTTCCTTTGTAACTTTGTCCGCAGGAACAACTGTGGGAGCTGCTTTTGCATCGCCTTCGGAAACAAAGTAATCAGGGTTGTTGGAAGCAACGTCACCAAAACCAAAGAACCAATCCTCCCAGAAATCCCAGGAAACTGTTCTGTATGTAGCTTTAGTAAACGATGGACGTACACCGGCAAGCTTAGCTTTGTTTACAACATCGTTGTAGTTTTTGAGAATTGACTGATTCTGTTTAAGAAGTTCAGCAGAACTTGTGGTTGACTCTGTTTCCGGAGCCTTTGTTGTATCAGGTGCCTTTGTTGTATCGGGCGCCTTTGTTGTGTCAGGAGCCTTTGTTGTGTCAGGAGCCTTTGTTGTATCAGGTGCCTTTGTAGGTGCCTGTGTAGCAGGAGCCTGAACAGGTGCCTGTGTAACGGGAGCCTGTGTAGGTGTCTGAACAACAGGATTGTTATTTACAAGCTGATCAAGCTTCTCCCCTACAACAGGAATATTTTTCAAGCTGTCTTTAAAAAGATATGTAGCAGAGGCAAGTTTAATGGCAGAACTTGTTAAAAGCCCTATAACAACGCAAGTAGCAAGAATCATAGCCACAACGCCCGAAAGTCTGCTTCTGGATTTTTTATCTGTATTTTTCATCAGAGTATCCCCCTTGATACCATATAACTTCCATAACATTCTACACAAAACTTGCGAAAATGTCAATACAAAAAGTTGTGATACTTCATTTGTTTTTCAATAATGCACTTTTTTGTGCAAAACACTAAAGTAATGGTGTAGAATTTAGCAATAATGATAGTTGAATTTTCTGTAAATATATTGTAAAATATGTTATCAAATAATGTTGTCACAAAATGACAATATAAAAGGAGACAGAACTACTATGAAAAAGAGCAGGTTCACAAAACTCATTGCTGTTACTCTCGCCCTCATTTTAGCCTTCTCGGCTTTCAGCTCAGTAACAGTAGGAGCCACAAGTGCTTACCCTATTACCGAAAGTGAAAATCCCATTGGTGTTATCTTCTCGGATATCATTGATACACTTTTGAGATTCATCCTTGATATGTTTGCCGGTTTATTCGGTGACGGGCCCGGATTCGTAACAAAAGAAGAAGCCCAGGTGATGGCTTCGGATAACTATTACGAAGGTATCGGTAAAGAATTTGTCAGCGAAGCCGAAGAAGATGCTAAATGGCATCTCGGTTACGCAAACGAAAGCCTTATCCCCGCTGACTATGACAACGGTTCATACTACATCGGCGGTTATATCGCTCCCGAAAACGGCTTTACAAACGTTGTTGAAGGTATAGCTCAGATTCCCGGTCTCGGCCAGGACGATATGAAAGTAAGATGTATCGCTATCAACGACGGCACCGATAAAGGCACTGTCCTTTTCGCAACTGTTGACTGTATCGGTATCACAAACGCTGATATTAAAGACATCCGTGCTTTGCTTGCAGACTTTGCAGAAGCTAACAACATTGTTTCTATCAACGTTGCTTCCACACATACACACAGCTGTATCGACACAGAAGGTCTCTGGACAAAGAATATCGCTAAAATCGTTTCTAACGGTATTGTCAGCGCTACAGAAGCAGACGAAGAGCTTCAGCAGGGTACAAATCCCGAGTATATGGCTTTCCTTAAAGAAACTGTTGCTGATTCTCTTAAAGCTGCATATCTCAATATGGAACCCGGTGTTCTTACATATTCAACTAAAGACATCGGTCAGGATTATTTCCAGAACAAGAACCGTCCTTCCGCAGGTCAGATGATTTACGAAACAAATGAATCAGGTGAAAAAGTTTTCACAGGTGAAACAGAAATCGCTATGACCGATATCACAAGATTCGTATTCAGACCCGATGATGAATCTGTTAAATCAACAATGATTCTTAACATCGCTGCCCATCCCGACGTTGCAGGTCTTCCCACACAGAGCAACTCCGGTAGAGAAATCAGTGGTGACTACGTATTCTACTGTGGTCAGTTCCTTGAAAAATACGGTTACAACTTTATGTTCTTCCAGGGTGCTATTGCAGGTATCTACATGGCACGTGGCGAAACCGGTGACGGTGTTGAAACTCAGCAGAGAGTTGAAGAATCACAGAGATACGGTTATGAACTTGCAAGAATCCTTCTTTCAATGAATCTTACAGAAGAAGAAATCCTTGCTGACGAAAGACTTGCAAACACTGCAGAAGTTGAAAAACATACCGAATTAGTTTCAATCTACGACGAAGACGGTAACCTTAACAGCAAATTCAATGATTATGGTTTCAGCTTTGCAGATTACGCAACTACAACTATTTCATCCGCGGACGGCACTCTCGACATCCACAGAATCAATACTCCCTTCTCAATTGTTGCAGACGAAGAAGCTAATTCAATCGCTATCAAGAGCGGTGAATATACAGTTTCAAAGACTGTATATGAAGAAGGTTACACAGTTGGTTCAATGCCTGCACAGGGTCTTTACGCTGTAACTAACGAAGACGGCGATATCGTTGAATTGTTCGTTGATGAAACAATCTCAAAAGTAGAAATCAACTCAACCGATAAAGTTGTCAAAATCCTTTTCGGTGCCGCAACAGTTATTGAATTTGACTTAGACGGCAAAACCTGCAAAACAACTTATAACAAATTTGTTCTTGACAGATACGGCAAAGCTTACGAAGATGGCAAAATGCCCATCAACCCTGATTACACTATCTGGTATGAAAATTGGGAACCCGTTGAAGAAGTTGAAGTTGAACCCTTCCTTAACCTTTATCTCAAACAGGTAGAGATTCCGATTTCAAACGCTCTCATTGAAGCAGTCGGCAAACTCAATATGGCTAACTACGTTGTTATTGCCAACGAAGACGGTTCATACGCAACAATCACAGAAATCGGTTATATGGAAATCGGCAACAACTTCAAAACCGTATTCCTTCCCGGTGAAATTTGTCAGGACCTTGTTGCTCCCGATGGTATCTCACTTATCGGTGAAAATGCTATCACAGGTAAGAATTACTCAAGCGTTCCTGCTTGCACCGTATTCGGCGATGACATACAGTGCTTCGGTCTTATGAATGACGCTATCGGTTATGTAGTTCCCGATAATGACTTTACAATGGGTGACCCTGCAAACCACTACCATGAACTTATTTCTCTCGGTGGCGGCGTTGCTTCCGCACTCACAGACGGTCTTGTAGAACTCGAAAGCGAAATCGTTCGCGTATAAGCTCACTCTCTCATTCCCCGCTTGTTATAAGCGGGGAATTTTTTTATATACTATTATATAATATGCATTTACAGTCTTGTTTTTTTGACACAATGTGATAAAATTAAGTTGTTTTAAAAAACAACTTTTCGGAGGTCATTATGTTAAAAATTGCTCTTGTAGGTGTTGGCGGTATCAGCGGCGCGCACATCCCCGCATGGGATGAAATGGAAAACGCAGAACTCGTTGCTCTGTGCGACATCCGTCCGGAACGTATGGAAAAATACGAAAACAAACGTCATTACACAGATTTTGAAGAAATGCTGAACAGTGAAGAAATCGATATTCTCGATATTTGTCTTCCTACATATTTACACGCTGACTACGCCGTAAAGGCAATGGAGCGCGGGATTCACGTTATTTGTGAAAAGCCTGTTTCTTTGAAGGCCGAAGATATTGACAGAGTTTATGAAACAGCGAAAAAGAATAATGTCAAGTTTATGGTTGCTCAGGTTTTAAGATTCTGGCCCGAATATGAGCTTCTCAAAGAAATTTACGAAACAAAAAAATACGGTAAGCTCCTTTCCGGTACTATGACAAGATTAGGCTGTTATCCACGCTGGAGCTGGGACGGTTGGATGATGGACGAAAAACGCAGCGGTCTTGTTCCCTTCGATTTACACATCCACGACCTTGATTATATGGTATATGCTTTCGGTATGCCTGAAGTCGTTTATAAGTTCCGTTCAAAGCAAGCCGATCAGGATTTTATTTCCATCAATTATAACTTCGGAGATTTTACAATAAACACAGAAGCATCCTGGTATGCTACAAGTTATCCCTTTACCGCTCAATTCCGTTTCCAGTTCGAAGATGCCCTTGTTGCTAATGAAAACGGCAAAATGATAATTTATCTGAGAGATGATGAGAAAATTGACCTTTCAGAAGAAGCTGAAGGCGATACAGGTGATATCAATCTTCCCAAAAGCGATGCCTACGCAAATGAAATCAAATATTTCTTTGACTGTGTTGTTAATGATAAACCTGTTGAAAAAATAGAGCCCAAAGAACTGCATTGTGTTCTTAACATACTCAACAGCCTTTAATCACAATATAAGACCGAAAGGAGCGTAGTTTAAAACTCCTTTCGGTTTTAGTCTTGTATATGATAATACTTTAGTATAAAATAGTATAAAGGCGGTGGATTTATGGAGCGAAACAACAATATTTCTTCAACAGAATTTTTAAACAAGCTGGATAATTTGTTACAGAAAAATGACTATGAAAAAGCAAAACAACACGCCTTATATTGGCTGTCGGAATACAGAAGTACCGGTGACTTAAGAAATGAACTTCTTACAAACAATGAGCTTATAGGTCTTTGTCGCAAGCTCGGAGATGAAGCTGAAACAATAAGCCACGTTAAATCTGCCCTTGATTTAATAAAAAAAATGAAAATCGAAAACAATACCGGTGCTGCCACAACATATATTAATTGCGCCACAGCATATAAAGCCTTTGGAAAAGCCGATAAGTCTCTCCCCCTTTTTGAACGCGCAAAAGAAATTTACGAAAACAATCTTTCTCCTGACGATTACAGATTCGGCGGACTTTTTAATAATATGGCTCTTGCACTTGTTGATTTACAGCGTTATCAAGATGCTGATGAATTATACAACAAAGCTCTGCATGTTGTAGGTAAAATAAAAAACAATGAACCCGAACAAGCAATAACTCACCTTAATATGGCTACGGCTGCCGAAACTCAATACGGCATAGAAGATGCGCACACTATTATTGAAAATCACTTAAAAAAGGCCATGGAGTTGCTGGATACAGGCAAAGAAAGAACGGACGGAAATTATGCATTTGTCTGCGAAAAATGTGCACCGTCTTTTGGATATTACGGTTATTTTTATTACGAAAACGAATTAAACGAACGTGCAAGGAGGATTTATGAAAGGGCTTGAATTATCCGAAAAATTCTATAAAGAATATGGCGAACCCATGTTACAGGAGAATTTCAGCGATATCCTTCCGTATATTGCAGTAGGGCTTGCAGGAAGCGGCTCGGAATGTTACGGCTATGATGATGAAATATCCTGTGACCACGATTTTGAACCCGGTTTTTGTATTTTTATTCCGGAAGAAATATTTGTCGACAGTAAACGTGCTTTTGAATTGGAAAAAGCATACGCAAGACTACCGAGAGAATTTATGGGCGTCAAAAGAAATTCGTATTCCGCGGTTGGCGGAAACAGACACGGTGTTATTAAAACAGGGGATTTTTTTGAAAGTAAAACCGGCTCAAGGACCGGTGAGCTCACTGTTGGTCAATGGCTCACTTTACCTGAATACTCATTAGCAGAAGCCGTAAACGGCAAAGTATTTTGTGACAATTTCGGCGAATTCTCCGAAACCAGAAAAAAATTACACCATTATCCTGCGGATATACGATTGAAAAAGCTTGCAGGAAATCTGCTCCTTATGGGTCAGTCGGGACAATATAATTACAATCGTTGTATTGCCCGTGGCGAAACTGCCGCAGCACAATTAGCGATTTTTGAATTTGTAAAAAGCACCATTAACGTTTTATTTCTATTAAACAATAAGTATATGCCGTATTATAAATGGAGTTTTCGTGCGTTGAAAGAATTAGGTGCTGAATATAAAACCACAGCAGAAACACTCGAATATTTAATTTCAAGTGACAATAACACCGAAACGGCACAACAAAAATCAAAGATAATTGAAGAGATTTGTTGTAATATTACGGCACAATTATACAATCAAAAGCTATCCGACTCCCCTTCTTGTGAAACGGAGCATCAAGCCTATATAGTAAACAACACCATAAAGGATAACAACATACGCAATATGCACATTTTGAGCGGAGTTTAAAAAATTCTGATTCGGTTAACTGCCAAAGCATTGAAAAATTACAGCTTTATGTTATAATTCATTTTAAGTTTTTATAAAGGAAGTACATACAATGTCAACAAAATCAAATCTTAACAAACGTTGGCCCTACCTTGCGGTCGGCGTGTTTGCAATGTTATTTTCAGGAGTTTTATACGCCTGGTCAATTTTAAAAATTCCCTTTAAAGATAGTTTCGGATGGAGCGATAAAGCCTTAGCGCTTAACTTCACGTTAACAATGTGTTTCTTCTGCTTGGGTGCATTTTTCGGTAGCCTGATATGTAAAAAAGCAGGTCCTAAGCTAACGCTCATTATCGCAGGTTTACTGGTTGGCGCAGGCTTTATATCAACAGGACTTTTAGCTGCTGATAAACTCATACAATTATATATAAGCTATGCTTTTCTTGCAGGTAGCGGTATCGGTATTTCATATAACGTTGTTGTTTCAACCGTTAACTCATGGTTTCCCGATAAAAAAGGCTTTTGCTCAGGTTGCCTTATGATGGGCTTTGGTATCAGTACACTTTTACTCGGTAATGCTGTGAGCGCCTTGTTTGAAAATGAAAGCATAGGTTGGAGCAAAACATACATAATTTTAGGTGCAGTAGTCGGAGCTGTGCTGATTGTTGCAGGCATTATTCTCAAAAAGCCATCGGCAGACGTGGCTTTTCCTGAGCCTAAAGCAAAAAAGCAAGCAAAAAAAGAGAACTTTCAGGTGCGTGATTTCACAACAAAAGAAATGCTCAGAAGCTTCACCTTCTGGCGTGCTTTTGTATTTATGATACTTATTACCGCAGTAGGAAACTCCGTTATAAGCTTCGCCAGAGATTTAGTTCTCTCTGTTGATGCCGCACCTGCCCTTGCCACAACACTTGTAGGTGTGCTTGCGATATTTAACGGCATAGGACGTATTGTTACAGGGGCACTCTACGATTCTCTCGGCAGAAAAATGACTATGCTAATTTCAAACGTTCTCACAATTTTTGCCGCAGGTCTTACCCTTATTGCAGTATCCGTAAGCTCCTTACCCCTTTGTATTGTGGGTCTTTGCCTTACAGGTCTTTCCTACGGCTCCTGTCCCACTATTACATCGGCTTTCACCGCATCCTTCTACGGCACAAAATATTTTTCCACAAACTACAGTATTATAAATTTCAATTTAATTGTGGCTTCCTTTGTAGCTACGTTCAGTAGTTCTCTACTCACGTCAACAGGAAGTTACACCGCCCCCTTTGTTATGTTGCTCTCATTAGCCGTTGTTGCTTTGGGGCTTAATTTCACAATACGTAAGCCTTAATAATATTATAAAAATTTGTATTTGTAGTTTTATCAAATTCTATATAATCCAACATCATATCCTCGCCAAACAAAACCTGGTTAACCAGTGAAAAATCAGTTGTATCATAAACTGATATATCACACTTAAAAGATGCTATCAGGAGCATTAACCCCGTAAGAAAATTATTTATATCCAAAACAAATCAACCACGATTTATTTCATTTTAACACATCAAACCACAAATATAAATTCACACGTTATAAATTACAATCCATCATACTATAATAAATAGTAGAAAAAAATCTTGACAAAAAACGTAATTTGAGTATAATACTGTGTGTAGAGACTCGGCTTTTGTGGAAAGTCTGTCAGGGAGAACGCGTCGGCGACTGAAAGCGCGTTTGAGATGAGTAGTAAGCTCGGGAACACTCTATTGGCTACATTAAACTCAATATTAAAAGAGGATGTATTTATACATCAATGCGGGTGGCACCGCGGGTTGACTTTTAGTTTACTCGTCCCGGGAATATGAAAATATTCCCGGGCGTTTTTATTTTTTAGGATATTAGGAGGTTTTATTATGTATAGAACGTTATTCTGTAATGATATTCGTGACGAACATATCGGCAACACCGTATCCCTTGCAGGTTGGGTTGACGTTATTCGTGACCACGGCGGCGTTATGTTTGTGGACTTGCGCGACTACACCGGTGTAACTCAGGTCGTTATTCACAATGAGGAGTTACTTAAAAACGTGAACCGCGAAACTGTTATCTCTGTAACCGGTATTGTTAAAAAGCGTGACGAAGAAACCGTCAACAGCAAAATTGATACGGGTCGTGTTGAGCTTGTTGTTGATACCTTGACCGTGCTCGGCAAGAGCCATAATATGCTGCCTTTCGACGTGCGCTCATCAAGAACAAGCAAGGATGAACTCCGTCTTAAATACCGCTATCTTGACCTTCGTAATCCTAAAAATCACGATAATCTTGTAATGAGATCAAAGATAATACGTCACTTGCGCAACAAGATGGAAGAAAAGAACTTCCTTGATATGCAGACCCCTATTCTTACTGCATCATCACCCGAAGGTGCCCGTGACTTCCTTGTTCCCAGCCGTAAACATCCCGGCAAGTTCTATGCTCTGCCACAGGCTCCACAGCAGTTTAAACAGCTGTTGATGGTTTCAGGCTTTGACAGATATTTCCAGGTTGCTCCCTGCTTCCGTGATGAAGACGCTCGTGCAGACCGTTCACCCGGTGAATTCTATCAGCTTGACTTCGAAATGGCGTTTGCAACACAGGAAGAAGTGCTTGAAGTTTGCGAAGACGTTATTTATGATACCTTCAAAACATTCTCTGATAAAAAGGTAACCGAAAAACCCTTCCGTCGCATTACTTATGCAGATGCTATGATGAAATACGGTTCAGATAAACCTGACCTTCGCAACCCCCTTGTGATTTGCGACCTTACCGATTTCTTTGCTGACGTTGACTTTCCTGCATTCAAAGGAAGACCCGTTCGCGGTATTGTTGCTGATTGTTACGGTAAATCCAATAAATTCTTTGAGGATTCATTAAAATTCGCAACAAGCGCAGAAGTAGGACTGGGCGGTCTTGGTTATATCACTCTTAAAGACGGCGTTTTTGTCGGTCCTATTGCAAAGTTCCTTTCCGACGAAAAGAAAGCAGAAATCATCTCTATTACAGGCGTTAAAGAGAGAGAAACACTTTTCTTCATCTGCGACGACAAAAAGAGCGATACAGAGAAAAAAGCAGGACGTATCCGTTCATGGTTAGCTGACAAAAATCAACTTGATCTTATTCGTGACGATGCCTTTGAATTCTGTTTCATCGTTGACTTCCCCATGTATGAAAATGACGAAGAAACCGGTGATGTAATATTTACTCACAACCCCTTCTCCATGCCCCAGGGCGGTATGGATGCACTTCTTGGTGATGACCCCACAGAAGTTCTTGCATATCAGTACGACCTTGTTTGTAACGGCATTGAGCTCGCATCGGGTGCTGTGCGTAACCACGATATTGACATAATGAAAAAAGCATTTGAAATCGCAGGTTATTCCGAAGATGAACTCAAAACACGCTTCAATGCTTTATATACTGCATTCCAGTACGGTGCTCCACCCCACGCAGGTATGGCGCCCGGTATCGACCGTATGGTAATGTTACTTACTGATGAAGAAAAAATTCTTGAAGTAATCGCATTCCCGCTTAACGGTAATGCACAGGATCTTTTACTTGGTGCACCCGGTGAAGTTTCCAACCAACAGCTTGAGGATGTACACCTTCTCGGCAATAACAGTGCTCTCGCCGCTCGTGCTGCGGCAACAGGCGGTGCTAAAAAGCACGGTGAAAAACGTTCAACCTTCTCAAATGCCCAACAGCTCAACCAGCTCTCTCTTACTGATGATGAAGAAGCCGTTGTTCAAAACATCTTCAAGGCTATGAGTGAGAGCGAGGCACTTCTTAAAACCGTTGATACCGAAAACACAGAAGAAATGATTTACGTTATGCCTATGACCAACGTACTGCGCGAAGATGAGCGCAAACAGAACTTCTCAAGAGATAAACTTCTTGAAGGTGCTCCCGAACGCAATGATGACAGTTGGCAGGTACCAAGACTTGTAAAGTGAGGTGCGACAAATGAAATATTATACAACACAAATATCCGAAAAAGGAAACATCGCAATTGATGATACTATTCTTGTAAAAGACGTACCAACCACTGCAGGTTCCCGTATATTAGAAGGCTTCAAGCCCCTTTTCAGTGCAGAAGCCGTAACACGACTGGAAAACAAAGGCTACGGTATTTCAGGCAAAACTAACGTAGGCGAATTCGGTCTTGACCTTTGCGGTGAATTCTCTTACTATTCTGAAAAAGAAGCTGAGCTTTACGGTGCTGCCGCACAACTTGTGGCTGACGGTGACGTACACGGAGCACTCGGCGTTGATATGAACGGATCTCCCCGTCGTGCAGCTGCTTTATCAAAGGTTTGTTTCCTTAAGCCCACCTACGGCACAGTTTCACGTTACGGTATTGTTTCCTGTGCGGCTTCAGGCGAACAGCTTGGCGTTTATGCAAAAAATGTTAATGCAGTTTCTGAAATTATGGCAGTAATTGCAGGTCACGATGAAAAAGACGGCACAAGCCTTAAAAACGAGAGCTACGATTACGCTACCGATGCTCCCGTATCAGGAAAAAGTGTCTGCATCGTAAAAGAACTTCTTGAAAAAGCCGACGAAGAAACACGTGCAAAAATCGTTGCTTTCGCAGAAAAGCTTCGCGCCCAAGGTGTAAAGGTTGATGAAATTTCAGTTGATTTCTTTGATATCGCAAACACCGCATGGCAGATTCTTATGACTGCTGAAACCTGTAACAACGTTTCACGTTATGACGGTGTAAAATACGGTTTCCGCGCAAAAGAATACAGAAACATTGACGAGCTTTATATAAACACACGTACTGAAGGTTTCAATTTCCTTACAAAAGCGGTTATACTTTACGGTTCTGACGTTTTATCTAAAAACCGTTATGACGACTGTTACGGAAAATCTCTTAAAGTACGCCGTGTGATTTCTGAAAAATTCAAGGAGCTCACAGAAAAATATGATGCCGTTCTTACTCCCGTTTGCAGTAAAACAGCATATGAAGCCTACGATATACACGAAGCCTTTGAAAAGGTTTTCAAGGAAAGCGTATTCACAGCAGTTGCAAACCTTATAGGAACTCCCGCACTCGTTAGCGGCGGCGTTCAGCTTCTCGGTAAACACTTTGGCGAAAGCACTCTATTGAGTCTTGCAGGCGCTGTTGAAAGGATGGGTGAATAATATGAACTACGAAATTGTTATAGGTCTTGAAACTCACGTGGAGCTCGACACCCAATCAAAAATCTTTTGTTCCTGTGGCGGTCATTCTTCACCCAAAGAGCCTAATGACTGTGTCTGCCCTGCTTGCAGCGGTATGCCGGGTATGCTCCCCGTTATGAACAAACACGTTGTTGAGCTCGCAGTTACTGCAGGTCTTATGCTCAACTGTGAAATCAGCCGATACACTACATTCGATAAGAAAAACTACTATTATCCCGATTTGCCTTGCGCATATCAGATAACACAGCTCAACCATCCCATATGCACAAACGGTTGCGTATCACTTCAGACTTCTCAAGGTAACCGCGATATCCGCATAAAGCAGATTCATATGGAAGAAGATGCGGGTAAACTCGTTCACGAAGGAAAACATTCTTACGTTGACTTTAACCGTACCAGTGTTCCCCTTATAGAAATTGTTACACAACCCGATTTCCACAGTGCAGAAGAAGTTCTTCTTTATCTCAATAAACTCAAATCAATGTTCCGTTCAGGCGGTATCTCAGAATGTGAAGAAGGCGCAATGCGTTGCGACGTCAACATTTCCGTCCGTCCCGAAGGCAGTGAAGAATTCGGCGTTCGTACCGAAATCAAGAATATGAGTTCATTTGATGCAATCGAACGCGCTATCCGTTATGAATCACAACGCCATATGGATGCTCTTGAATTCGGAACTGAAGAGCTTGTTCAGGAAACACGCCGTTTTGACGATGTCAGCGGTAAAACCTTTGCAATGCGTAATAAGGAAACCGAGGCGGATTACCGCTATTTCCCCGATGCAAATATTATGCCCATCATAATTGATGATGAATGGCTTGAACAGATTAAGGCTACAAAACCCGTTGCAGTTGACGAAAAAGCAGACGCTTACCGCGAAGCAGGTATTTCTGAAAAAGAAATCGAAATGC
The DNA here is from genome assembly GCA_017461235.1 of Clostridia bacterium. GTDB lineage: Bacteria > Bacillota > Clostridia > Oscillospirales > Acutalibacteraceae > DTU089. The sequence continues at coordinate 25,062 of JAFTYU010000030.1, forward strand.
TCATCCACAACAACAAGTTGAGCAAGCTTCTTGACGACGTTATTGCTCTCGGTTGTGGTGCGAAGGATGCGGCTACCTGGATTCTCACAGACTGCGCAGGCGTATTGCGTAAAGACGGCAAGAGCCTTTCTAACCTTTCTATTAATGCAGAAAAGCTTGCGGCAATAATCAAACTCGTTGACAGTGGTTCAATCAACAGAAACGCAGGTAAAAAGATTCTTATTGCCGTTGTTGAAAAAGACGTTGACCCTGTTACTTACTGCAAGGAAAACGGTCTTGACAGAAAAGTTGATGCATCAGCTATTGAAAGCATTATTGATAAGGTTATCAATGAAAATCCCCGTGCGCTTGAAGACTATAAAAACGGTAAAGAAAAAGCAAAACAGGCTTTGTTCGGTGCTTGTATGAAGGAGCTTAAAGGTGCAGGAAACCCTGCAGTTATTAAAGAGCTTCTTGAGAGCAAGTTAAATAACGCCTGATTTAAAACACAAACAGGGACTGTAAAAAACGAAAGTTTTTTACAGTCCCTGTTATTATAATTTCCTGCTATATTTTACCATTATTCCGCGGAGGTTCTGAAATGAAGCTCCTTCATACCTTCAACCTCATCGCAAATCACTTTAAGATTGCAGGTATCACAGTCAAATTTCAGGTTATTCATAATATGATTCAGCGCTTCGGTAATTGAATAAGCTTTTTCGGCAAGCTTTTCTATTGAAGAATAATCCGCTTCGGGTGCCGTTATAAATATCATCCTGACGCCTTTAACGGCAGGATTTTCTTTATATTTTTCAATCATTAGTGAACCGATTTTTTGAAAATCAACTCCGTCTTTAACGGCTTTTTTTGAAACACGAACAGCTTCCTTGTGTGAGCGGGATGTGCTTCGCATCATATACCCTTCCGGAAAAGTGTGATATTTAACATAATCAATCTTTTTTATAAGATTATATGCTTTCTGCTCATCTTCAACATCATCAATCTGAACAACCGCAATTCTTGCAAATCTACGGTCATCGCGAATAGCGTCCAGGTCATCACCTATAACAACAATTTCATCGGCTGTGTTATATGCAGTTATAAGATTAAAGCCTGTTCCTTCAAGCTCAAAAGCGGTGTCACGCCGCATAATCACCTGATTCTGACCATCATCATGCCATATATTGCTTTTTGGAAAAGTTTTTTTCTGAAGGGCTGATATCACCCCATCTGTTTCCGAAATTAACGAGTCAAAAAATTTCATTACAGTTTTTTATCCCTTTTCATGGTGTCATAATGCTTTCCGAGAAAATCGTAAACCTTGCGGACAAGCTTCATATCAATATTAAAGAAATAGATTATGAAGGTTACGACAAACAGTGCAACAAGAACACCGAGAATTATTAAGAAAACTTCCATATTATTACTCCTTCGCAAGTCCTTTCTGGCGTGCATATTCAGCCGCACCGAGCGCACCCATAAGCTGTGGGTCTGTTGAAAGCTCAACAACCTTGATTTTAAGCACCTTTTCGATTGCTTTTTTTAGTCCGTCGTTCTTCGCACAACCACCTGTAAGAGTGATGCTGTCGGAAGCGCCTGCTTTTTTCGCCATAACAAAGCATCTTTTTGCTACGGCAAGCTGTATGCCCGCGGCAATTTCATCCATAGGCTTACCTTCGCCAACAAGTGAGATAACTTCACTTTCCGCAAAAACCGTGCACTGTGCCGTAATGGGAATTGTATTTTTAGCACCCAATGAAAGCTTTGAAAATTCAGGAAGTGTCATTTCAAAAGCATTTGCCATAGCTTCATAAAATCTGCCTGTACCTGCGGCGCATTTGTCGTTCATAGCAAAGTTTTTAACCGTACCGTCAGTATCGATTGAAATACCCTTAACGTCCTGTCCGCCGATATCAATTATTGCCTTAACTTCGGGATTGGTGACGTGAACGCCCATAGCGTGACAGCTGATTTCCGAAATATTTTCATCTGCAAAGGGCACCTTGTTTCTTCCGTAGCCCGTACCGATAAGATAACTGAGTTCTTCTGCCGAATTAAGTCCGTCAACCTGTGCTATTGCATCGCCAAGAGCGATTTCTGCACTCGCAACGGGATTTATTTTACTTCTGTTTGTAACGTTGGCAACCATTTTGCCGTTTTCATCAAGGATGACACATTTTGTATAGGTTGAACCCACGTCACATCCGCCGAAATATTTCATATAATTTTCTCCTTTAGTAATCGCCGAATATATTGGATTACGATTATCTTTTTTATTTACCAAGCCAGATCGTCTTCAAAATCAACAAGAGTCGGATCAAGCGGCTCTTCCTGAAGAACTGTCTGCATATATTTATTGACCTGCTCACGCATATCTCTTCTTGAAATAGTTCTGGGGTCCATCAAATCCTGCTTGACCCAGATGAAATTTATATTACGCTCTCTTGCCTGGTCATCAAAAATACCTGCGAGACCATCCATACCCTTGCACGAAATCTGGTCATACATAATAACCGTATCGGCATTGTATTCTTCAACAATTCTCCAAAGCTCGTCAACAACGTTTCTGTATCCGCCCTTTGTATGCTTACGCATAATTGAACGCTGATACGTTTTGGCAAGGTCCTTGAGTGCCTGTTCCTTATCTTCTGTATCAAATTTAAGATAGGAAATCATAGTTTCCATATCCATAACAACATTCATACCCCAGCAGTTTTCAAGCCAGTTTGCAAAGCTTGTGTAGTAGTTTGCAGGACAGCTCCAAACAACCGCACGGTGGCGCATTTCTTTTGAAACAGGTGTTTTCTTTTCGTATGCTTTCATCATAATTTTATTTACTTTTTTATCAACCTTAAGGAAACGCTCATCAACACCGCCCGAAAGATTGAAATAATAAATTCTGTAAAGCCAGAACGCTGCACCCGTCATCTGCGGATATGGAGTTTTATTAATATCCCATTTTTCAAGTTCATATTCAAGCTGCTTGTTTGTATTTTTAAGTGCTTTGAAAAATACGTCCCAGTCAAACTTTTCGCCGGTCTGTTCTTCAATAAATTTAATAAGCTCTTTTACTTCCTCAACAGCATATTCCTGAACGTCTTCATCGTTATAGCGTAAAGGAATATTGAAAAGATGAACAGGAAGATTAAGTCGTCTGTCAAGGAAGGTTGAATTCATAACAGAGCCGTCACATGGCATATTTGTTGCAACCATACAACATCCCATTTTCGGATAATCATCTTCAATGGCTACGCCTGCTTCTGCACTCGGAAGCGGACAAACGTCTGCAGGAACACCGAAGCTTTCCGTAACCTCAAGATAAGGCGGAGTTATCTGCTGATCAACCATTGACGAAAGGAAAATCGGTATGGTCTGCAACGGAATAACCGTAAGATTAGGAAATCCGGAAAAAATTTCATTGGGAATAATCTCATCGGTGAGAACAATTTTCTTGGAAAGCTTATTTTTAGGATTGATTTTTTCATCTGCCACGAAGGAAGTATGAATAAGTCCCGTTGCGTGCTTTACAATCATATTGTAATGAAGGTGGGCAATGCGAAGATGCGCGCCTCTTAAACCTGCAACGTGGCGGTCAACAAACGACGGGGCGGATAGATACGATGCCATCCAACGGTATTTCCACAAGCCTTTAAGTGTTGATATGGGTGCTTTAAGCACCATAACTATCATATCTTTCCACGTTACAAGCCAACGGTAATAGTCATACATTGTGTCCTTGAAGCCACGCCATTCTCTGTGTTTTAAAAGAGCCTTGCGGTCATCTGAATAAAGTTTTCCGAGATCAGCCATTCTTCTTCGCCTCCCTTTCTTTCTGAATTTTTTTGATTTCAAGACTTTCAACAAAAGCCTGAACACGGGTGCGAAGCTGGCCCGAAGCAGATGCGGTATATTGCCTGTCAACCGCGGCAGTCGGCACACCGTAATCTTCACTCATAACATAGGATGCAAGAGCTCTTTCATAGCCCCAGTATTCGCAGAACTTAAGCTGCTCATACATAACGCCGTCCGCGTGGTATTCATCAACAAGCCGCTTGACATAATCCCTTCGTTCCTGAACTTTTTCGTGGCTCATATATCGGGGACACTGACTCGTTTTAAGGTAATGCAGACAAATCTGTGTCAACACATCTTCATCGGGATTGATTTTGATTTCTTCCCTGCCGGGCATTGCGCCGAAGCAATATCTGTCAGCAACAACAAGCGCACCGCTGTCTTCAATAAGTGATGTGAAGTCGGGGTCGTCCATTTCAGACCCGACCACAACAATTTTTGCCCTGAAATTTTTCTTTGCATCAGGCTCACGTGTTTTGAGCTCCTGCGCAGTTTCACGAAGCTTAGGAAGGATAAGAGACTTAGGACAACAATATGTAACAAGATTGAGAATATGATATTCATAGCCGGTTATACGGGGATTATCTTCCTTGCGGTACTCCCCTATCTCGGTTATAAGACGGCACACCTCATTGTGCTCCTCAACCGCTTTCAGAAGTGCGGCATCAGATGTATCAACACCGTAAATCTCTGTCATTTTATTGAGAATTTTATTTCTTGTCTGTGTGACGTAATGCCTTACGGTATGGTCAGCAATTTTGAAAGGCATATCAAGGAACGTCAGGAAAAACTTATCGTTTTCGACCAGCTTAAGCAATTCAAAATGCTCCGCCGTTCTGTTCATTTCAGAGCAGGTTTCAGAAGCAAGAAGTGCATTGAGAAAGTTATAACCGCCTTCAATGGCACGTTCAAGAATCGCCTTTGAATATCCGCAAAGGAAATTGCTCATATAGTAAGTTGCGATATCCAAAGAGCCGGTTCTGGGCGCACGAAGTCTTACAGAAAAACAATTTCCGCAATTAAGAAGAACTTCGGGGATATGGTAACAGGTGTAGCCCAGCGCTATTCCGCCGTCAGCCTTCGCCTGCTGAACAAGCTCATTGTTTGCTTCCTGAAGTAAATTTTCAAATTCATAAAGATATTTTAAATCTCTCACTTTAAAATCTCCATTTCAATAAGAGCTTTTTTTGCCCCTTCGACAACGTTTGAGTCGTCGGGCAATTTTGTTATGTTTTTACCTTCAATATCATAAATCGCAAGGTTTGAATCAGTAGGTATATACGCTAAAACAGGAATACCGTTTGTATTTATATGCTCAATAACGCTTTCGTCAGGAATCCTGTTGACAATCGCGCCGATATTTTTGTACATCACAAGTTCGTCTGCGACACTTTTGATAGTTGAAATAACCTGAGTGCCCTTTTTGCTGGCATCAGTAATAAGAAGAAGGTGCGACACCTTTTCCATAACCCGACGATTTATCTGCTCAATACCCGCTTCACCGTCAATAACAACGTAATCAAACTCGTTTGAAAGAATACTGATTACTTCTTTGAGATAGGTGTTTATTTTACAGTAACAGCCTGCACTCTCAGGTCTGCCGACTGCAATAAAAGCGAAGCCGTCAGTTTCAACAAGAGCATCGAAAATCTTAAATCTTGCATCACCCAGAAGTTCAATGGCAGCCCTTGTCTGACCGTCTTCCACAGTTTCAACAATCTCCTTGCGGATATCATCAATGGTCATTTTAACGTCTATGCCCAAAGCCGTTGAAAGTCCCACGGCAGGGTCGGCATCAATTGCAAGAATTTTTTTATCAGGAAAATTCTGAACCAGAAGTTTTACTATTGCGGCGGAAATTGATGTTTTTCCTACCCCGCCTTTTCCGGAAAGTGCAATGATAGTTGCATTTTTATCCATAACTCAACACTCCAACGAAATCATATACCTTAATTATATCAAATACATAATAGCAATGCAATTAAAAAAGTAATTTTTACATCATAAATACACTCTGTTTTTATAACGGATCAGCCTATTGTGCAGAGCAACAATTTAACTTCCTGCAATAAAGATCTCATTTTCTTCAGAAAGTGTCAAAAGCAAATCATAAAATCCCGTACCAATCAACAACGTAACGTTTTGTTACATAATCGCCGTAACAAAAAGTTACAATAATTATAGGATTAGCGTGGTGATTTTGTGATTGGATTAAAAGAAATAAGAAAACAGAAAAAACTGAATCAGCAAAAGGTTGCAATGGATTTGAATATTTCAAGAGAGAGTCTCTCCTATTATGAAAACGGAAAAAGAGAACCGTCTCTTGCTTTATTGGTACAGATGTCGGATTACTTTAATGTGTCCATAAATTATTTAATCACCGGTGAAGAATTCAAAAAACGATAAACACGGCAGTATTACGGAATTTATTTCAATTGTATGAGATTTACTTTTTGAGGTGTATAATATGGGCTCAGCTTTTGTTACGGTAAATCCTGTAAAAAAAGACAATTCTATACAGATTCTGCGTGGGTTGGCAATAATTGCAGTTGTTATTATCCATTCCTGTCCCGGTGGACTTTACGGTGTTTTTTTAAGGCCGTTTGTAAATTACGCAGCTGCTATGTTTCTTTTTCTTTCGGGATATCTTACCAAAAAAGAAATTAACAATAAAAAAAGTTTTATTTTCAAACGCTTGAAAAAGGTTATTATTCCTTACTGCATATGGTCTGTAATTTATATGATACCTGAAGGTTTCGAAAACTTTATTATCAAATTTATAACAGGGCGTTGCTCCGTCGTTTTCTATTACATCTTTGTTTATATACAGTTTGTTATTCTTACCCCGTTAATAACAAAGCTCATTAAATCAAAATACAAGATGCTGGGGTGGTTCATTACACCCTTATGTACTGTTATTTTCAGGTACATATTCACTTTGTCGGGGGTTGATATCCTCAGTTCAAATTACCACTATCTGTTTCTTGCCTGGTTCATTTACTATTATCTGGGATTATATCTGGGAAATGATATAAAAACACTCACCCCTCCTAAATGGATATATGCCGTTTTGTTTGCCGCAACTGTCACTGTCTCCGTTGCCGAAGGTCTTGTGTGGTATTACTTTAACAATTATGATATGGCAACAACCCAATTAAGATTGACATCAATAGGCACATCGCTTGCCTGCATTGCTATCGCTTATCACTTCATAAAAACCAAAAAGGAGTTTTCCTTTAAACCTGTTAACAAAGCTCTTATTCTGCTGGGCAACGCTTCTTTTGGTATTTATCTTTCTCATATGCTTATAAAAACACTGTTGTCAATGTTACCGATATGGAAATATTTTGTTTTCCCGTTGAGCACAATTGTTATTTTGGTTTTATCTGTTATTTGTGTAGTTATAGGGAAAAAGATTTTATCTGAATTCTCCTGGGTTTTAGGATTATAGAATTCCGGATTCTTAAAAATTAACAGAAAAATATAAAGAGATTCTTACAGATATCACTTCTGCAAGAATCTCTTGCTTTATGCGCTCCGGATTTTTCATTTTCCCTTATTATTTAGTTTAAAAGCTACTTGACATATTCGATATTGTAAAATAAAATACAGTTGACCGCATTTTTTTGTAAAACAATCGATTTTAAAGGGGAATACTTATGAATTCGATATTAGAGTTTTGGAGCCAGATGACGGCTAATCCGCTGCTTTTTATTGCAGTGGCACTTACCCTTGGCGTTATTCTGGTTAACGGTTGGACCGATGCACCTAACGCTATTGCTACTTGTGTTGTAACAAGATGTATGCCGCCGAAGGCAGCAATACTGATGGCGGCGGTCTGTAACTTTCTCGGCGTTTTTTTGATGACGCTGATTAACGCCACAGTTGCTGAAACCATTACTAAAATGGTTGACTTCGGTAGTGACCCCGATAAAGCGATTATTGCTTTAAGCGCGGCGCTTTTTGCTATTGTTCTTTGGGCTATGCTTGCATGGGTTTTTGGCATACCTACAAGCGAAAGCCACGCTTTGATTGCAGGTCTTACAGGTAGTGCAATTGCACTTCACGGCAGTCTTGCAGGCGTTAACGGCAGTGAATGGGTAAAGGTTGTTTACGGTATTTTCATTTCAGTTATTCTTGGCTTCGGTCTTGGTTGGATTGTTTGTAAGCTCGTTACAAAAATCTTCTACAACGCCGACAGACCTAAAACCGAACCCTTCTTCAGAGGTGCACAGATTGTCGGTGCGGCATCAATGGCTTTTATGCATGGTGCGCAGGACGGACAGAAATTTATGGGCGTTGTGCTTCTTTGTGTATATATGTCACAGGGTCAGGGCTTGCCGAAGGACATTAATATTGCAAGGGACTATCTCTGGCTTATGGTTGTGTGTTCGGTCGTTATGGCTGCAGGCACGGCAATGGGCGGTAAAAAGATTATTAAATCCGTTGGTATGGATATGGTTAAGCTGGAAAAATATCAGGGCTTTTCCGCCGATATCGCAGCGGCTCTTTCCCTTCTTATTTGTTCGGTATTCAGTCTTCCTGTATCGACAACTCACGCAAAAACTACATCCATTATGGGTGTGGGTGCAGTAAAGCGAGTTTCCGCAATTAACTTTGGTGTAGTTAAAGAAATGGTACTCACATGGGTACTGACCTTCCCCGGTTGCGGACTTGTGGGCTTTTTAATGACAAAATTATTTATGTTTATATTCACCTGACGGAAAGGATGTTAAAAAATGGCTAAAGGCGATAAATTTTATTTTGAAAACTTTGCAGCAAGTACTGCACTCTCTAAAAAGGCAGCGTTATACCTTGTAGAATGCCTTGAAAATTACAATCCCGAAAACATCGAAGTAATGCTTAAGGAAATGCACGAAATCGAGCATAGTGCCGACAAGAAAAAACACGAGATGAATAAAGCACTTGCCAAGGCATTTGTTACACCTGTTGACCGTGAAGATTTAGATATGTTGAGTCACAATCTTGACCAGGTAACCGACAAAATAGAAGAAATTTTGCAAAAATTCTACATTTATAACATTCAGGCAGTTGAACCATCTGTCATCGACTTTGCAAAAAAAATCGTAAAATCCTGCGAGCTCCTTTGCGAGCTTATGGGCGAATTTGAAAACTTCAAGCGTTCAAAGAAAATTCACTCTCTCATTGTTGCTCTTAACGACGTTGAAGAAGAATGCGACAGTCTTTATCTCACATCAATCCGAGCCCTTACAAAAGAGCAGAGCGATGTTATTAAAGTAGTTTCATTCGGAAAAATATATGACTGCTTCGAATCATGCGCTGATGCCTGCGAGCATGTCAGCGAATGTGTAGGCGCAGTTATTATGAAAAACACGTAATTTCAAAAAAGCAATTAATGAATAAAAAGCTTTAAAGATACCGAAATGTTATCACAATAAACAAAGGTTTTTTTGAATAAACGAAAGTAATAGAACCAAAAGCAGCAGGGTGAATCACCCTGCTGCTTTATAATTTGTGGTTTTGTTATTTCAGAGCTTAATTTAAGCCTCTAACGCTTTGTTTACAATGGATTGATAATCGTTAGCATCAACAACATCGTCTCCGTTACTGTTGGCTGCTAAATTGTAGGCACCGGTAAGAGTAGTGTTACCGTTTGAAGTACGTTCAACAAGAGCACAATCAAGAACATCACACACGCTGTCACCATCGGTGTCACCATCAACAATCAATACAAAATCACCAATATACGTATCACCTTCATAAACGCTGATAACAGTACCTGTGCCCAGTACTTCAACTCCATCATTTTGTGAACCGTAATCAACAACTATACGTGATGAAGAAGCCACAGACAAAAGCTCTGTAATATCGCTGCAATTTTCGACGCTTGTTTTTATTGTTAAGCCATCATAATCAATGAATGAATTACCAGTCGCAAAAATATTGACAAGCTCATAATCATAGCCTTTTTTAACAGCAAAACTATGCGCCGTACTGTTTTCAGCGCAATAAATTGTACCCGTAAATCCATTGAAAGCAGTTTCATTTATGGATGTCACGCTATCCGGAATTGAAACCGTTTCCAAGCTTGTGCAATCACCGAAAGCATAACCCGATATACTCGTTACACTATTCGGAATTGCAACTGTTTTCAGACTTGTGCATCCTGAGAAAGCATAACCATATATGCCCGTTACACCAGTCGGAATTGCTATCGTTTTCAGACTTGAACAACCGGAAAATACATAACTATATATACCTGCTATATTATCAGGAAGTGCAACAGCTTCAAGATTTATGCAATTTTTGAAAGCATTATTATATATAACCGTTACACTATCAGGGATAGAAATAGATTTAAGACTTTCACAATTTTCAAAAGCATTGTAACCTATACTCTTTAATTTATTACCGAGCACTACCGATTGAATACCTGCACAATTACCAAAGGCATAAATACCTATGGTTTCAACACCATCCCCTATTATTACCGACTCAATACCGGTACATTTGTAAAAGGCATAATTATCAATATATATTACACTGTCCGGAATTTCAACAGAACGAAGAGAGGTACAACCGTAAAATGTATTAGTTGAGATAATGGTCAACCCCTCGCCAAACATTATTGACGCAAGACCGCTACACGCACTAAAAGCAGAACTCCCTATACTTTTCACGTTTTTGAGATTTGAGATTGACAAAAGACCGTCACAACCGGCAAACGATGACTCCCCTATACTTTCAACAGTGCTACTGATAGTTACAGATGCAAGGGGGTCACAGTTATAGAAAGCATAATCACCTATGCTTGTTACACCGTCCGGGATCACAATATCCGTTACCAATTCACCATTTATATACAGTTTCTTAGCATAATAAAGCGGATTAGAATTACTGTTTTTGAAAACAATATTACACCAGGCTTTAAGATTTGTTATATAAACGCCGGTAAGCGATGTGCAATTATCAAAAACAGCAGATGCTATATTTTTTATACTGTCGGGCATTGTGAATGTTTCAAGAGCCTTACAGTTTCTGAAAGCACGATAACCAATACTTTCCACATTTTTGCCGATTGTAAGATTTTTCAGATTACTGCAATCTGCAAAAGCATACCCGCTTATCTCCAACAAGCTATCGCTCAGGATTGCTGTTTCAAGCTTCTCGCAACCGTTAAATGCAGAATAACCAAGGTGCATCAGTCCATCACCGATTGTTACGGTTTTCAAATCCGTGCATTTAGAGAATGCAGAATCGCCCATATGCGTTACACTATCAGGAATTACGATTGTTTTGAAACCCGCACAAGAGTAGAAAGCCCTGTCCGCAATTGTTACCGTGCCTTGTATTATCTCACAAGTACCGGTTGTATTATCAAGATAACTACTATTACCTTTTATCAAATGCTTACCTATATAAAGCGCACCGTTTATCCAGTTATTTACATTATCCAAATAACCTGTTCTATCGAAGGCATCACAACTAATTTTCGTTACATTATCTGATAATGTAATTGATACAAGATTGGTGCAATCCGAAAAAGCCCTTGTTTTTATTGTCGTAACAGTAGAAGGAATGGTTATTGACATCAAGCTTGCACAGTTGAAAAAAGTTTCATATCCTATTTCTGATATTCCTTCACTCATTTTAACTTCAGACAGGTTTACACAATCCTTAAAGGCCTGGTAGGTTATCTCCTTCACGCTCCCGGGAATCGTAATACTTGTCAGGCTTGTGCAATTCTCAAAAGCGTAATTATCTATTTCAGTCACGCCCGCAGGAATTACAATATCAGTAAGACTTGTACAATTAATAAAAGCAATTCCCGGAATACTTGTTATGCAATCAGGAAGATCTATTGATACAAGACTTGTACAGTTATTGAACGCCCACTCATCTGTAATTTTGCTATTGTCAGAAAAAGAAATTGATTTCAGATTAACACAAGATGAAAAAGCCCCTTGAGCTATTTTCGTGACATAATCCGGAACAACGAACGTTTCAGAGGTTTTACCCACCGGATATTGAAGTATAGTAGTCCTGTTTTTGTCAAACATAATTCCGTCAACGGAAGAATAAGACGGATTATTTTCGCCAACATCTATGGAAGTGAGAGCAATGCAACCTTGAAATACGGGGGTATTTATGCTTGTAACACTATCCGGAATCGTAATCGAAGTCAATTTTTCGCAATATGAAAAAGCGCTGCTACCAATACTCTCAACGCTGTCAGGGATTGTAACGGAAGACAAAACTTTGCATTTCGAAAACGCATAGGATTCTATGCTTGTTACACTACTTGGAATTGAAATTGAAATCAGGCTACTACAATTCTGAAATGCATAAGTACCGATGGCGGTTACGGTGGAAGGAATTACTACAGAAGTCAAATTTGTGCATCCTGAGCAAACATAATCGGGAATTCGGGTTATTCCACTCGAAAAACTGATTGATGTTAAACTTTTACAATCCTGAAAAACATATTTACCAAGGCTTGTTACACTATCAGGAATTACAACAGAGGACAGACTCTCGCAATATCGAAAAGCATAGTTACCGATACTCGTTACACTATCAGGAATTGTGATTTCAGTCAAACTTTCACAAGAAAAAAATGTATATTGACCGATACTTTTTATACCACCGGGTATTACTACCTTTGTCATATTATAGCAACCAGAAAAAGCATAATCGCCTATATAACTCACACTATCCGGAATCTCGACAGACTTAAGTTGATAGCAACCGTTGAAAGACTCTTCACCTATGCTTGTTACACTATCCGGAATCACAACACCTGTTAATTCCGAACAGTAATAGAAAGCAAATGCACCAACAGTTGTTACACTATCCGGAATTACAACTGATTTCAGACTTAAACACATTTCGAAAGCATAGTCACCAATAGCGGTTACCGGAAGTCCGTTATACTTCGAAGGAATAACTAAAGCCACCGTATCAGAGTTGTCTAAACCTCCTGTATGACCGGAAACATAATAACTTTTACCATCAGAATTCAGCTTATAAACAACGGAAAAAGTTTCTTCTGAGTACGCTTTGGCTATAAAAAGAGAGCTGAAGTCAAGTTCACCGACCCCGACAATGACTGAACCGAAAATGATAGTTAAAGTCAAAAGACTTGACAAACATTTTTTTAATGGTTTTCTCATATTTCTTCCTCCCTATACTGAAATTGCGTTAAACACAATAACAAAAACAATCGACTTCGATTATTTTTTAACAATCCCATTATAACTCTCACAAAAATAATTGTCAACACGTCAAAAAAACATTAATATTGCACAACTTTTTACTTAATAAATGCATCATTAACTGCTTTTTCGAAATTACGTGCAGATTCATTGGCTGCTCCACCGTCAAAAAGAGAGTTTTTCATATACACGGCGGCAATATCATTAATAGGGTCAATCCAAAAATGTGTACCGTAAGCTCCGCTCCAACCGAAAGCTCCCACAGGCAAAGTCCCGTAATCTTCGCTGACTATTACCCTGACACCCAGTCCCCATCTTTCACTTCCGGGCATTATATCTTCGGAAACAAAAGGCGTATGCAACAACCTGAACGTATCTTCGCGGATAATCTGTTTTGTTGGTGTTTTCCCTTTGTTCAAAAGCATTTGTGCAAATTTTGAATAGTCGGCAAGCGTTGATACCAATCCCGCTCCACCCAGATAATGTGTACACGGAACGACGGAAAAAACACAGTTTTCAATCATTTTCTCGATGCAATTCACGCCATCAACTCTGTTATGCATGGCAATCATTTTTTGCCATTGCTCCTGCGTCAGAATAAAAGCAGTATTCGTCATACCGCAAGGCTCAAAAATTTCTCGGGTTAAAAACTCCTGATAATCGGTTTGTGTCACCTTCTCGATGATTTTTACCAACACATCAAAAGCACCCATTCCGCTATATTGTTGCTTTGTTCCGGGTTCAAAATCCAACCCCATTCGTGAATAAAATTCAACTGTGGCGTCAAGACTTCTTCTCTCTTCGGCTGTAAATTCAGCTTCCTTCAAGGGTTCACTGCCGATTCCGGAAGTATGTGTAAGAAGATTGCAGACAGTAATTTCATTTTGCGCTTTACCTGAATCTATAATACTACCTGATTGCGTAATTTGTGTAATATGAATATCTTTGAATTCAGGCAAAAATCCGGACACTTTATCGGACAAAGAAAGCAAGCCCTTTTCTATAAGAATCAGGGTTGCCACCGCCGTAACAGGTTTCGTCATAGAAGCAAGACGAAATATCGTGTTTTCAGTAACGGGTTCTGTATTATCAACAGACATAGTTCCGAAACATTTTTTATAAATCTCATCTTTACCTTGGATAACACAATACGCCGAACCAAAAACCTTATTACTGTCAAAATCATACTGTGCCGCTTTTTCTATATTCACTTTCAGTAATTCTTTATCTAATACATTCAATCATATCACCTCTCATAAATATCCTGTAATATTTTATCATCTTCGCTATGAAAAGTAAATTCTTACAATAAAAACATCCTTAAATTTAAAAAACATATTACAACCGTTAGAAATGTTATATATGCAGGTGCAGTGATTATATTTTTTCTTATTAAAAGCTCTGATTGACTTTAGGGTTTATTTATAATATAATTAGCGGGTTGTGAATCCGGAATTATGTGGTGATAGTTTGAAAGTAATAAGATTTCTTAAGAAAAATATCGTATTTTTCATTGCTGCCCTGGCTGCAATTGTTTCTTGTTTTTTTGTTCCGCCCGATAAAGAATATTTAGATTATTTTGATTGGAAAACACTTTCCTGTCTTTTTATAACACTAGCCGTTATTTGTGCATTGCGAAATATCAAGTTCTTCACCATTGTTGCGCGAAAGCTTGTTATTATGACCGGTAATCTGCGCACTTTGTTTGTTCTTCTTATTGTCATTACCTTTATAGGTTCAATGATTATCGCAAATGATATGGCTCTTATAACCTTTTTACCCCTTGGATATTTTGCACTTTCGGTAGCAAAGCAGGAAAAGTATATGGCATATCTGTTTGTGTTGCAGAATATATCCGCAAACTTAGGCGGTATGCTGACCCCCTTCGGGAATCCGCAAAACCTTTATTTATATTCATATTTCAATATACCGACAGGTGAATTCTGCCTTATAATGCTTCCTGCATTTTTACTTGCAGTAACCCTTTTGTTAGTTTCTTGTATTCCTGTAAAATCAATTAAATTCACCTTAAACGAAAAATTCCCCGAAAAACTGAACATACCAAAAACCATTCTTTATATAGCTTTATTTCTCATTTCTATTCTTATAGTTTTCAGAATAGTTCCGTTTATTGCAGGACTAATACTTATACCTTTGGTACTTTTCTTCGTTGACCGTGATTCACTAAAAATGGTTGACTACGGTTTACTGGGCACTTTTTTCTTTTTCTTTATATTTGCAGGCAATTTAGCAAGAATAGATGCGGTAAATGCACTCATATCTTCATTACTCGAAAAAGACACTCTTATTGTATCAATACTCTCGTGTCAGGTTATAAGTAACGTTCCGTCGGCTATTTTACTTTCGAAATTCACAAGCGATTACCCTGCCCTGCTGCTCGGTGTAAACATAGGTGGTACAGGAACGCTTATAGCTTCCCTTGCCAGCCTTATAACCTTCAATGAATTCAGAATTCTGTATCCTAAGCAAACAAAAAAATACATACTCATTTTCACTGTTTTGAATGTTGCTTTTGTAGTTATTCTAACCGTCGCAATGAAATTACTTTCCCGGATAATATAAATTGCCGCGAATTGATTAGCTTATAAGAAATTCTTTTATTACAAATAACAAAAAGGTTATCCGAGTTAACAAAAAGGCGCTTTAAATCTTATAACCATCGGTTTTTCATACGATTTTCAAGAAAATTTTTTGACAGAAAACAGAATATTTCAACTGACACACAGAAAAGCGAGGTGGTTTCACCTCGCTTTACATGTCCCGGTTTTATCCCATTGTTGTAATTATAATAAAACTATGGTACAGTATCCATAATCAAAAACAAGTGGTAAGGAGAAAAAGTATGTCTAATAATACGAATAAGAAAAAAATCACAGAAGAATCCTCGCTTTCTGAAATTCAGAATCATATCCAAATCAGTAAGTTGTCCAAGGAATGGAGCGATTATTGCGACGCCGCCCTGAATTATGAACAAATGACAGAAGAAGAACGAGCAGAGACCAGAAAAACCGTATTTGATTCGGTGAAATTTGAAAAACTTATATCAGATACATATGATGCGTTTGCCCCACACGCTTTTGATAGTCGGGTTCCTAAATATGTATTAGATTTATATGTAACGATTCGTTCTTTTTCAGAAATATCTTTTTTCAAAAAAGCACATGACGGAATATATCAATTCCGCACAGCAATCGCCACTTCTCTCTGCCATCTTTTAGACGAAAGAACAGAGCTATCCGAAGAAAACAGAATGATTATTTTTTACTTAGATGAAACCCAATCCAAATTTAACGTAGGATATTACATCTACGATTTTGACATATCCTGTTATAAATATATCGGAGAAGAAAATCCGTTTGCATAACAAAAATCCAATATAGTAGATTCCGGCAGTATAAATCCCCTTGTTTTACAGATACTAACAGTACAAATTTGTAAAGCAAGGAGATTGTTATATATTATGAAAGCAACTGAAATAGTTCGTAGAATAGATGTTCGCAGTATAATAATACAAAAGCCTTGAAAGCCGCATAAACACCAGGGTTTTCGCCGGTTTGTCCCATTCAACGTATTGGTGTCAAAACAGGGTTTTTCGGCGATTTTAGAAAGGAGAAGAATTACATTCTAAATTTGCGTCAGAAATCCATTGACCTGAGCAGCTAAAACTAAATATTCAAGCTGTCACAAAGTCGGATGAGTTTTATGCCTCGTCCGGCATTTCTATGTATAAATATAAAGAATTTTCAAAAACGTATTGCATTTTCGTAGTATGCATACTATAATAGTAACATAAACTTTCGAGATAACGGATTTTTAACGTACATAAGATGACAGGAGGTAATATAAGCGTGATACGAGTAGATAGAAAAGAACTTACCCGCAGTGAGATTGTTCGGGTTGCGGCGAACTGTTTTTTGAATGACGGTTATACCAAAACGACAGTAAACTCTATGTGCAAGAAATTAAATATGAGTCCCGGCAATATGACCTTTCACTTTCCTACGAAGGAGCATATGCTTGCAGAGCTTGTGGATATGCTCTGCAAGTATCAGTGGAAGCTGATGGAGGACGAAGCCAAGGACGGCTACAGTTCTATTATGGCGATCTGTCTGGAACTGCTGACCATTGCTTCTGCCTGTGAGCAGGATGAGGTAGCAAAGGATTTCTTCATATCGTCCTATCGAAGCGAAATGTGTATGGAGCATATTCGGAAGAACGATACAGAGCGAGCCAAAGAGGTATTTAAGGAATACTGCCCCGACTGGACAGATGAATATTTCTCGGAAGCAGAAACCTTGGTATCGGGTATTGAGTATGCTGTATTTTTCACCACTTCCGACTCTGCACCGTTAGACATTCGTGTGGCGGGAGCACTCAGAACGATACTATCGATCTATAACGTTCCTAAAGAGATTCGAGACGAGAAGATTAAAAAGGTGCTTTCAATGAATTATCAAAAGCTCGGTCTTGATACCTTAAGGAAGTTCCGAGAGTACGTGGACGAAACCACCGAGCAAGCTCTTTTTGATTTGCTGAAACGAAAACAAATCGCACAATAATATAACTATTGAAATACACGTCGAGAGCCGACTTCTATAATCCCTATATGGAGGAAACGATATGAAAAAGAAAAATCTATTAACAAATCGCATACTCATCATTGCGTTGGTGCTGGTGATGGTAGCAGGTATGCTGCCTGTGACTGCCTTGGCGGCAGAGGAAGAGGTGAAGTACGCTGTCTGGATTGGCGGTGAAGAGTTTACCTCAGAAAAGCTCATCATACAAGGAGATACCGGCACAGCAACATACGATCCGAACACAAAAACGCTGACTCTGGATAATTACACCTATACCGGTGATGGGCTGGATGAGGATTGGCTTAGTGTGCTTATTTGCGCTTATGACGATTTGAACATCGTGCTGAAGGGCGAAAACAAGCTGATCAGCACCTGTGACTGTCATAGCTACTGTTACGGAATTTATAACGGAAACGGATTTACCACCATCATCGGCGAGGACGCACAAAGCGACTCTCTGCTGGTGCAATCCAAAGGCGAACGGCAAAGCGTGGGAATCTTCACGTTTTCAAAGGGAATCCGCGTGGAAACTTGCACACTTACTGTCAAAAGCGCAGTGGAAGGCGACTCAAATATTGCAATGTATCATAGAGGCGAAACCTTCTTCCGCAACTGCACGGTCGATGTTTTCTGTGCAAATGCCGAGGGAGTGTCATATGGTATCTTTGTAACAAACGATATCAATATGGAGGAAAGTACCGTTACGGTTTCGGCTGCAGGCAGCGAGGCAATCATCGGTAAAATCAATCTAATCTATCCCGGCGGTTATGCGTGGAAGGTCAGCCGTGATGTTGAATTCACCACAGAACCATTTGCTTATAATCAAGAGAGTTATGTTGCAATCAAGCCGGAAGCCTTTATGGCAACCTGGACCGACGGAGAAGGTGCTTCTTATGAAAAAACATTCCGATACGGCGAAGTGATCCCCCTTCCTACCAGCACCTTTTTTGAAGAGACCTTCCGCAGAGGCGGCTACACCCTGACAGAGTGGCAGGGCTATACCGAGGGTATGACAATGCCCATGGGTAGTGTGACCTTTACCGCGGTGTATACGCCCAATCAATACACCGTCACGTTTGATCCCAACGGCGCAGAAGCCATCGACCCGCTTACCGTCATTTACGGAGAGAAATACGGCACTTTGCCTTCTTCGGCAATTACCGGTCTGTCTGGTGGCAACAAAAACTGGTATCTTGTGGATGCCGATGGGAATGTTACTGACACAAACATCAAAAACCTGAGTAAGGTAACAGTAGCAAGGGATCACAACCTATTTATAAAACGCAATGTGCTTGCTCCGACTGTCAACATTGCGCTCAGTGTACCGGGCGGTCTTTCCGATAGCTATCAGTATTACATCTCCGGTGCATCACAGCGAGTGTTAACTGCCACCGTGGGCAATCAGAATGCCGATATTTTAGATTACACCTATCAGTGGTACAAGGACGGCATGCTTATAGAAGGCGCAACCTCCAATGTGCTTACCCTTGACGGTAATGTGTCTGACAGCGGCACCTACAAGGTGGAGGTCACTGCAACGCTGAAGGATGGTACGGGCATCGTGGTAACGAATTCTTCAGCCACCGGCTCTAAGGAGCAGAAAGTCAAGATCCTGCACGCCACCAATACATTAAGCTACGATGCCAACGGCGGAGAGGGCGGTCCAACCGCAAATTATACGGGTGGAACAACAGCGACAGTATCGGAGGATACACCTACCCGTGAGAATTATATTTTCCAAGGCTGGAACACGAAGGCAGACGGCAGTGGAGAAAGCTATGAAGGCGGAGATACCTACACCTTCCGAAACGATAACGGCAATGGTGGCTGCACTGTGACGCTCTATGCACAGTGGAAGGGTGAAAACAGGACCGTTACCTACATGATTGACGGTGAGATATTCAAAACCGATACCGTTGAATATGCCAAGGATGCTGTATTACCTGAGATTCCTCAAAAGGACGGTTATACCGGTATATGGAATCACGATGGCAAGAATATCACCGTTGACACAGTGATTAGTGCGGTTTATACCATCAACGAGTACACCATTACCTTTATGGACGAAAACGGTGTTTACAAGACCTTAACCGTAAAGCACGGTGAGCCGGTTACAATGCCCGATGTTCCTATAAAAGATGGTTATACGGTTACTTGGGAAACCACCATTGACAAAGCAACCGGTGATGCTATTGTTAATGCGGTATATACCGAAATCCCGAAAACCGACACACCAAACTCTACGAACCCTGACACACCAAGTTCTACGAAACCCAACACAGAAAGCTCTATAGAAACCAACACAGAAAGCTCTATAGAAACCAACACACCAGGTTCTCCGAAAACCGGAGATAACAGCAATATGATGCTGTGGTTCGCTCTCCTTCTTGCAAGTGTCACAGGTTTTTTCGGCATCACTCTATATGACCGCAAAAGAAAAATAGAGAATAAAAGATAAATAGATACAACCTTTAAAGGGTGATGACAAATTAAGTCATCGCCCTTTTCACATCTCGATTTGACACTTTAAAAAACAATCGGAAATTCTACTCATAATTTCTACAAAAAGTGTGGTGCTACAAAGAACAAAAAAGCACAACTCGTCCCATATGAGGACATTGGTAGTGTCGTACTTTTTGGATGGAACGAGATTTGATTTGAGCAAAACGAAAAAAACCGGAAAACCGCATAAATACTGGGTTTTGGGCACATTTTTAGAGTAGAGAAAAGGAGTAAAATATATGAAAGCAACTGGAATAGTTCGTAGAATGGAGGATTTAGGCAGGGTTGTTATTCCTAAAGAGATCAGAAGGAAATTAAGAATCCGTGAAGGTGACCCTTAGGATACAACATTGACACATTTCGACAAGTTTTGCTTTTCTATACATAGTGTTGTAAAAAGATATAAGGTATAAAAAAGAAAGCGGAGTGAAATTCACTCCGCTTTACCTTTGGGCTCCATTACGATAGTATAGATTGTTTCGGTATAGTCATCCCCTGACAAATATGTTATATTGATATTTCCTTTTCTGTTAAAACCACCACTAACTACAAAATCTGCTACAACAGGTGAAACATTTTCCAACCTATATTCTCTATAGTATTGGTCTTTATCAAAAATATCCTCTACTATTATAAAGTGTTCGCCATCTCTATAATCAGCATAAACAACACAATCATCCTCTACATCAATAACATAATAAAATATTTTTGAAATTTCGCCGGTTTCCAAATCATAAAACTTCGCATAATTTGTTGACAATCCAGTCCCCATTTGAACAGATATACCGACAACATCGGTATCTACACAGAGTCTTTCAGGCCGTGGTCTTAAATTGTTTTCATAATCCAGAATTTTACCTTTATAGTCAGTAATTTCGTATGAATATGTTTTATCTTTTTCTTGAGTAATCATTGAATGGGTAATCAAATATGAATTCCATAATTCATATCGGTTTATACTCTTAATGGAGCCACAATACTGACCAAGATGACCACAATCATCCTTATCAAAAATGCCCTCAACAATAACATACTCACCATTATACTGTGTAAGCTCCTCAAAAAAGCCTGTGTTTTCGCCCAGTTCAATCCAAATGGAATTACCTATACTATATTTTAAATCTTCTTTGCTGAGAGTTATACAACACTTTTCAAAGCCATAACTGCTTACACCAATTACTCTGACAAATTCACCATCGTATTTTTCAGGAGTAGTAATAAGTTGCAACATAGTTGCATCTTTGGCATTTTGGTTGTCAGAACCGGACTTTCCTTTGTTATTATAACTTTTAATACCAAAGAACACTACAAAAACAATTGCTACCACGATAAAAACAGAAAGAGAAATAGTTAATATTCGTTTTTTGTTTTTCACAAAATCACCGCCTTTAATTTATCATATCATATTTAATTTCAAAAGTAAATTCACACAGTATGAATTCCCTTTAATCACAAATACTAACAACATAATTTGACTTTAAGGAGAAAGATATATATGAAAGCAACAGGTATTGTACGTCGCATAGAGGCTGGTGTTATAATAACACCAAAGCCAGAAAGACCGCATAAACACTAGAGTCTTGGTTGGATTTTATCCGGCTCAACTTACGAAAAAGAAAATTTATAGCAACAGCGAGGTGAATTTCACCTCGCTGTTGTGGCATGTTATAGTGTTTATTTATGGCATACAAGGGAAAGGGGTTAAAGATAAAGATGTAAACATGGCATTTTATAGCCAATGAATCGTCACCTGCGACAAGTCAACCCCGCTGAAAATACGCTCAAGATCATCCTCAAACCGACGAGAAATGGTGATCTCTTTGAGTCCCGTGCAACCGCCAAAAGCATCATTGCCGATGGTTTTGACCGAAGCGGGAATGGTGACCGATGCCAAAGATGAGCAACCATCAAAGACCCACCGTCCGATTGTTGTCACCCCATCAGGGATGGTGACCGACACCAAAGATGTGCAACCCTCAAAAGCACTCTCTTCAACGGTCGTCACACCGACAGGAATCGTGATCGCCATCAAGCTATTACAATCTTTAAAAGCGCTATCCTTGATCACCTGACAACGCTTGGATATGGTGATCGAAGTAAGAGAGGTGCAACTCTTAAAGGCGCTCATACCGATTTCCCTCACATTGTCGGGGATGGTAACCGATGCCAGAGAGATGCAACTCTTAAAGGCGCTCATACCGATTTCCCTCACATTGTCGGGGATGGTAACCAATGTCAGAGAGGTGCATTCCGTAAAAGCACCTCCTTTGATTGTTGTCACACTGTTGGGGATGGTGATCGATGTGAGAGAGGCGCAACCCTCAAAGGCGCACCGTTCGATTTTTGTCACACCGCCGGGAATAATGATTGATTCCAAAGAGGGACAACCACAGAATGCCTTCTCCCCGATTGTCCTTACACCGTCAGGGATGGTGATTGAACTCAGAGAGGTGCAACCCTCAAAGGCGCTTTCTTCGATGGTCGTCACACTGGCGGGAATCGCGACTGATGTCAGAGAGGTGCATTCCATAAAAGCACCTCCTTTGATTGTTGTCACACTGTTGGGGATGGTGATCGAACTCAAAGAGGGACAATCCCTGAAGACCCACCGCTTAATTTCTATCACACCGTCGGGGATAATAGCCGACGTCAGAGAGGTGCAGCCGTGAAAGGCCCATTCTCCGATTATTGTCACACCGTCAGGAATGGCGATTGATATCAGAGAGGCGCATCTCGAAAAGGCATTCCCACCGATTATTGTCACGCTATCAGGCAGAGTAACCGATGACAGAGCAGTGCAACGTTCAAAAGCGCTTGAATCAATTGTCGTCACGCCATCGGGGATAGTAATTGATTGCAAAGAGATACAATCTTGGAAGGCCCCCCATCCTATTTTTTTCACATCGTCGGGAAAGGCGATCTGTTCCACAAGCTTACGCCTGTTTTCGGGAAGCGTATCCTTTGTAACCGTCACCGTCCCGGGCGGTACGGCGAAAACTTTGTCTTCTCCTCTCACGTCGGCATATTGCACAACTGCCTCGGGCACCCCTAGATAGGTGGCAGAATATCCCGGTGGACAATTGATAATGCGGTACAAAAGCCGACAATCGGAAAATACGCCTTCTCCGATTTCCGTCACATCGTTAGGGAGGGTAACCGATACTAGCGATGTGCAACTTTCAAAGGCACTTCGTCCGATTGTTATCACGCCGTTTGGAATCGTGACCGATGTCAAAGAGGTGCAACCCTCAAAGGCACTCACTTCAATTATCCTCACACTATCGGGGATGTTGACTGATGTCAGAGATATACAGTCCTTAAACGCTCTCAATCTAATGATCTTCACACTATCGGGAAAGACAATCTGTTCCACGAGCTTACGTCTGTTTTCAGGAAGCATATCCTTTGTAACCGTCACCGTCCCGGGCGGTACAACGAACACTTTCTCCTCCTCTTTCACATCGGCATATTGCACGACCTCCTCTGGCGCCCCCAGATAGGAAGCGGAATATATCAGTGGGCAGTTAATGATGCGGCGCAAAAGCCAACAATCTGCAAACGCGCTCTCTCCGATTTCCGTTACACCGTCTGGGATGATAACCGACACCAGCGAAGTGCAACTTTTAAAAGCACATCGTCCGATTGTTATCACACCGTTTGGAATCGTGACCGATGCCAAAGAGGTGCACCCCTCAAAGGCACTCGCTTCAATTACCCTCACACTATCGGGAATGTTGACCGATGTCAGAGAGATACAACCCCGAAAAACACTTGCTCCGATTTCTGTCACACCGTTGGGAATCGTAATCGATACCAAAGAGATGCAATCCTTAAAGGCCCATTCTCCGATTTTCGTCACACCATCGGGAATCGTAATCGATGCCAAAGAGGCACAATCAGCAAAAGCCATCCAATCAATTGTTGTCATACCATCAGGGATGGTAACTGATATCAGCGAGGTGCAACCCCAAAAAACACTCTCTTCGATTTTCGTCACACCGTTAGGGATGATGACAGACGTCAAAGAGGTACAACCCCAAAAGGCTCCCCTCTCTATTATTGTCGCACTATCTGGAATGGTGACCGTTGTTAGAGAAGAGCATTCCATAAAGGCTCTCTCTCCGATTGTTGTCACACTGTTGGGAATGATAACCGATGCCAACGCAGTACAACCCCGGAAGGCCTTCTCTCCGATTGTCATCAAACCATGAGGAATCGTGACCGATATCAAAGAGGTGCAACCCCGAAAAGCATCCATTCCTATTGTTGTCACATTATCGGAAATGGTGACCGCTGTCAGAGAAGTACAATCGACAAAAGTCCTCTTTTCGATTGTCGTCACGCTGTCTGGCAAACAAATGGTGCTGTGAAAATACAAAAATGCCCTTTTGGTAACAAACAACCCATTCTCCCGCTTCCATCGTTCATCGACTGTTGCGAAATTTTCAGGAATATATACACATCGCACATGACGATCGTTGATAGCAAGCGGTTCGATGTCTTTTTTATCCGTCGGCGAGAAAAACAATCCGCACATTTTCTTGCAGGATTTTTGCGGCAGGACGGTTTCCAGTCGTTCTTTATCATACGGAGCGGCGACAACGCCAGTATATTCACCGCCGAGTTCGCTGAACATCTCGTGGGAATACAGCCCGAGTTCATCCTCAAACGCCGTCGGCATACGTCCAAACACACCTTGACCACATTCTTTCCACGACTTCGCCTCGGCTATGTTAAAGCAACGGGGATAGATATCTTCGCTGTCGGTTGCCATTGTATCGCCCGTGAAGAACAATTCGCAGAGTCCGCGGCGCACGCCGACAAGATCGGCACTCACAAACAGCGCTTCGCCGTTCACGCGATCGGTAATCTCGGCAGCGGTATTGAAACGTCCGAAGATCCAGCACACATCGCGCGTAAGAGCAAGCGCTTTGGCAAAGTATGGCTTGTCTTTTATGGTGTCTAGTGTCAACAATAAAGGCTCATAGAGTTCATATTCCGGCACATACCAGAACAACGGCCCATACGGCGGATAGGTACCATCAGTGGATTTTTGTATAATATCCCGCAATAGAGCGCACTGCGCCTGTTCCTTGTGTTCCGACATCTCTTTGCACGCTTCGAAAAAGAGCGTATACTCGTAAATACCCTGGTTCATCAGTAAATTATATAATTGTGTGATGACATCCTCTGTCAGACGATCATCCACATATATAAGAAATGCTTTAAGCGTTTCTGTGAAATACTCATCAGCATAATGCGAAAACAACTCAAGTAGTTTCTTTTTGGATTTTATCGTTCCTCTTTTTGAGAAAATCCGCTTGAAATAGTGCTCAGCCAGCCGCTTGCTCCACTTTTGAACAGAATCAACATCGCGCGCCACGCCGACGCCGTCTTTATGCATACGGATCAGTTTTTCCATTGCCTCAGCAAGATCCTCTTCGGCGGCAGTTTCAATCAATTCAACTGCTCGTTCGCGATCCACTTCCATATCGATACCTTCGAGATATGCAAGACCGATCAAA
This sequence comes from Clostridia bacterium, assembly GCA_017461235.1. Classification (GTDB taxonomy): domain Bacteria; phylum Bacillota; class Clostridia; order Oscillospirales; family Acutalibacteraceae; genus DTU089. The sequence goes on from JAFTYU010000030.1 coordinate 50,715, forward strand.
AACGCATGTTCAGGAGTATCAACGACATCGTATTTGATTTTTTTAATCGCTGCCATCAATCGCTCGTGAAATTTCACATCATCATAACGGATATACTCGTCTGCTTCTAACCGTGACGGTGCATCTTTGCCGGCATCTTCCATTTCGACGGCAAAGATTTGTGTCCCTTTTTCAGAACGTTTTCTTTTGGCTTCGGGTAATTCGTTAGAAATGACAAAATTGTCTACTTCTTTGCCTTTTTCGTCAAGTCTCTTTTTAAAGAGCTGTTTTGTAACAAGCAAGGTGAACAGTTTGCAGTCGTCCAACGCTTTTTCAATATTTGCTTTGAAGCTTTCGCCCGGTGTCAGGAATTCGTCAAACCAGATTGCGAAGTCACGGCAATCGGGAATGCTGTGAATTAGGCGCATCAGTGTATTGGCGTAGGCGCGGTCTACTTTTCGATAACTCAAAAAGATATAGGCACAAAACGCATGTCGAATGCGATCTGCCAACTCTTTGCTGATCAGCACCGATTCCAGATACTTTTTGAGTTTTTCTTCATAGGGAATTTCGGTTTGATCATTGCTGAGCGGATTCAGATATTGCAACTCACCGAATCTTGCAGAATACAACTCATCATCCACCGCTTCCCTCAAGATCGGCAACACAGGAATATGCTTATCCAATGCATACGGAATATCCTCGTCCATCGCGCGGTTGGGTGTTGTCAGTAGTTTTTTTGTGATAGGAATCACGAACAAGTTACTTCTCCCGAGGTCGAGATCTTTTTGATTGCCTACAATTTTCTCGGACATATCTTCGGTATAATAAATAGCACAATCATGTGTCTTGAAAATATCTCTGCAAACAATTTCAAAGCATGCATCAAAATCATCGGGATGGCAAGTAAACCATACACGAGGTTTTTTGTCCACATCTTCATTATTTTTTGGCTTTATGTTAATTGTTACCATAACTTTGACTCCTCATGTATATCAATTATAGTTATATTATTTTAGCGGTTATCAAGACATATATAGTTCAATATTTTTTGTTTATTATATCACAACCAAACTGAAAAGTAAATTCGTGCAGTATAAATCTCCTCCAATTACAAATACTAACAACACAATTTGTAATTTAAGGAGAAATGTATATATGAAAGCAACTGGGATTGTTAGAAGAATAGAGGAATGCGTTATAATAGGGCAAACCGTTGAAATGCGCATAAATACAAGGGTTTTACTGGTTTGCATCACTGAACGCATTGGTGTCAAAATCGGGTTTTTGGGCAGTTTTTATACATAGTAAAAGCGAGGTGAAATCCACCTCGCTTTTAATGTCCCATTTTTATCTCATATATCAGTTTATAATTTAAGAGCAACTATAAAACTGATGAAAAGAGGTTTGAATATGGGGTCTTGTGATTATATTATTGAAAACGGTATCCTTAAGAAATATGTCGGTGCCGGCGGTAACATTGTTATACCGGACGGGATCAGGAAAATTGGCGAGCGTGCATTTATGGACCATACTAAAATCACCGGTATTATCTTTCCAAAGGGCCTGACAGAGATTGGCGATTGGGCGTTTTCCGGTTGCACCGGGATTACCGATATTGTGTTACCCGAAGGTGTAGCGGCCATCGGAGGTCGCGCTTTCGACAATTGCCGGAATCTGAAAACAATTGCATTTCCTGCCAGCATCTCTCTTTTGGGTAGCGGCCTTTTTACAAGGTGTAGGAGTATTAACCGCCTTTCCTTTTCCCAAGACAATCCGCAATTTTGCTCCGACGGGAATTGTATCATTGACAAGGAAACAAACACCCTACTTATGGGATGTTCTTCCTCCACAATTCCAAACTATGTGAAAAAGATTGCAAGTTTTGCTTTTGATAGCTGTGAAGAGGTTATGAAGATCAACATTCCGCAGAGCGTTGAGAAAATTGATGCCAAGGCCTTTATCGACTGCACCGGCCTTACAAGTATAACAATCCCGTCCAGTATCAGGGAAATTGGATTTTGCGCCTTTATGGATTGCTCCGGACTTGAACAAATCTCTGTTGCAGAAAACAATCCGCGCTATCATTCCAATGGTAATTGTTTGATTGAATCGGCAACAAGCACCGTGCTGGTAGGATGTAAAAACTCCATAATACCGGACTATATTTCCTGTATTGGATGCAGGGCTTTTGAAAACTGCGAAGAGCTTACGAACATATCAATTCCCGATAGCGTTACAAACATCGAATTTGAAGCGTTTAGAAATTGCAAAAAACTTAATAATGTAATACTTCCTGATAAACTGAAAAGCATTGGCAACTGTGCATTTATGAATTGCGTGGAACTTTCAGAAATAACGATTCCTGCTAGTGTTACGAGTCTTGGCAATTTTGCCTTCGCTTTTTGCACAAAATTAAAAACCGTTACCATTCTGGATGGTTTATCAAGCATAAGCTATCACGCGTTTGGCGGATGCACGGAGTTGGAACGCATTACCATTCCGGATAGTGTCACACATATCAGAAGATATGCCTTTATCGACTGCAAAGCGCTCGCAAGTATTACCATCCCCAGTAACATTACGAATATTGAAACCAAATCGTTTGATGGGGAGGAGACATCAAAAAGTTACCCTTACATCCCTTCCAATGCGCCCAGCATTGAATCGCATGCCTTTAAGGGCTGCCCAAAACTCAATACAATAATAATTTCGAAAAATGTTGCCCATATCGATAAGAAATCATTCGGAAAAAGGCGTACCATTCACACACCGGCAGGAAGCTATGCCGCACAATATGCAAAGGAAAATAACATACCGTTTGTAGCAGAATAAAATTTAATACACAGTATAAATCTCCTTGTTTTACAGATACTAACAGTACAAATTTGTAAAGCAAGGAGATTTTATATATTATGAAAGCAACAGGAATTGTTCGTAGAATAGATGATTTAGGAAGGGTTGTTATTCCTAAAGAAATCAGAAGAACTTTAAGAATTCGTGAAGGTGACCCGTTGGAGATTTTTACGGCGAGTGACGGGGAAGTTATTTTTAAAAAATACTCGCCAATGGGTGAATTGTCGGAGTTTTCTGGTCAATACTCGGACATTTTAAGCCGAACGGCGGATTTGCCCGTTATTATAACCGACCGCGACCATGTTATTTCTGTTTCGGGGCTTCCTAAAAAAGATTATCTTGAACGCCACATTTCAAAAGAGCTTGAAGAAATTATGGAAAACAGGGATAAATATATCAAAACCCGTGATAACGACCGCCTTTACCCTATCGACAACTGCGATTTAGAGGCGCTCACGGCATTCCCCATAATTTCTGCCGGTGATATCGGCGGTGCGGTTATGTTTATAGACAACGGCGACTACACAAAACTCACCGACACGGAGGTTAAGCTTGCTCAGGTTGCGGCAACCTTCCTTGGCAAACAGATGGAAGAATAAATAACCAATTATTACATCATTTATTTGGTAATATCGTTCCTAAATTTTATATTGAAGAAAGCTTCTCCTTATGGTAAAATGAATATGTATGGATTATTTCATTTTATCACAAGGAGTTTTTTATGGCATCACGTGACGAACGCACCGAAGACCTTGCTAAAAATTTAAAAATATATGTGAGCGATGCGCATATTTTCACATCCGACGCCATTATTTTAGCCGACTTTTGCGCCCCACGCCACAAGGATAAGTGTTGCGACCTGGGAACAGGCAACGGTATTATTCCCCTTCTGTGGCTAAGAGATTTTCAACCGAAAGAGATCGTCGGCGTTGAGTTGAGCGAAAGTGCTGTTAAACTGATGCACAAAACCATTGAGCTCAACTCCCTTGAAGGTGCTTTCACACCTATCCACTGTGATTTAAGAGATTTAAAAGGCGTTTTGCCCAACGAATATTATGATGTGGTGAGTATCAATCCGCCGTATAAAAAAATCGGTACGGGCATAGTCAACGAAGGTGAAGATTACAAAAACGCTCGGCACGAATTCACCTGCACGCTTGATGATGCCGCTTGCGCCGCCGCCAGACTTTTAAAATTCGGCGGAAAATTCTGTATCTGCCAACGACCTGAAAGGCTACCCGATATTTTCGCGGCTATGCGAAAGTTTAAAATTGAGCCTAAATCAATGCGCGAAGTCATTCAGCGCCTTGGCAAGGAGCCGAGCCTTGTACTCGTGGAAGGCAAAAAGGGCTCTGCCCCGGGGTTCAGAATACAGCCGCCGCTTATTCTTGAGAATACAAACGGCAGCTACACCCCGGAAGCAGAACAATTATTTCATTCATATAAATACAAGGAGTTGTTACATAATGAAGTATGATGTTGTTATAGTAGGCGCAGGTCCTGCAGGTATTTTTACCGCCCTCGAAATGCGCAGAAACGGTTGCAACAAATCAATTCTTATAATCGAAAAAGGTCAACCTGTTGAAAAGCGTAGCTGTCCTAAATCAAAAACAAAGCAATGCGTTAACTGCAAGCCCTACTGCCACATTACAACGGGTTTTTCGGGTGCAGGCGCATTCTCTGACGGTAAGCTTTCATTAAGCTACGAGGTTGGCGGTGATTTACCGACATTAATAGGCGAAGATTTCGCACAGGAGCTCATTAATTACACCGATAAAATCTATCTTGAATTCGGTGCTGATGAACACATTGAAGGTATCAGCAACGATGACGAGGTTAAGGAAATCCGCAAAAACGCCATTCAGGCAGGTCTTAAGCTTGTTGACTGCCCTATCCGCCATCTGGGTACGGAAAAGGCTCAGACGCTTTACCTTGAAATAGAAAATCACCTTCGCGATAACAACGTTGATATGATGTTCGGCTATGAATGTAACGATATAATTATTGAAAACGGTGTTTGCAAAGGCGTATTTATAAGCAAAGGCGATGACCACCAACAGATTGATGCAGAAAAAATCGTTGTTGCAACAGGCAGGCGCGGTGCAGACTGGCTTGAAAAGCTCTGCAACGAACACGGCATTGAACATCAGGCAGGCACGGTTGACATAGGTGTGCGTGTTGAAGTACGTAACGAGGTTATGGAAAAGGTTAACCGTGTTCTTTACGAATCAAAGCTCATCGGCTATCCGAAGCCCTTTAAAAACAAGGTGCGTACTTTCTGTCAGAATCCCGGTGGTTTTGTAAGTCAGGAAAACTATGACAACGACCTTGCCGTTGTTAACGGTCACTCTTATAAAGAGAAAAAGTCCAACAACACAAACGTTGCCATCCTTTGCTCTCACAACTTTAACTATCCCTTTAACCAGCCCATTGAATATGCCCAGAAGGTTGGCGAGCTTACAAATATGCTGGGTGCAGGTCACATTCTCGTTCAGCGTTACGGCGATATTCTTGACGGCAAACGCACATGGCAGAAGGAGCTTGCTCAATCAAACCTTCGCCCGTCGTTACCCGACGCGGTTGCAGGTGATATAACCGCCGCAATGCCTTACAGAGCTATGACAAACATTATCAACTTTATTCAGGCGGTTGACAAGGTCGTACCCGGCTTTGCATCTACTGAAACACTCCTTTACTCCCCCGAGCTCAAGTTCTACAGCAACAAAATCAAAATGGATGAGCAGCTTAACACAAGTGTTAAGGGGCTTCATTGTCTTGGTGACTCATCGGGTTGGACACGCGGTCTTATGATGGCATCGGTAATGGGTGTGCTTATGGGCAGATATATCGCAAACGAATAAATCAAAAGCAGAGTGAATTTTTAAGTTCACTCTGTTTTATTTTGCATTGATGTAACATAAAATAATGCAGAGGTGCATTATATGGTTATGAAACTTGATATCAAAAAATTAATTAAAAATCTTGCTGTTCCCATTGCTATCGGTGCTATTTCAGGCTTTCTGACAAAAGGTGGTGTTGAAGATTTTAACACTAACGCGCAAAAGCCGGCGTTTTCTCCGCCTGACATACTTTTCCCTATTGTGTGGACAATTCTTTATATCCTTATGGGAATTGTAGCGTATATCATTGATACTTCCGGGTATTCGGACAATAAAAAACGCGCGCTGACTTTATATTACGTGCAACTCGGCTTTAATTTCCTGTGGAGCTTTATTTTCTTTAATATGGCAAATTATCTGCTTGCTTTTATATGGATAGTAATTTTACTGGGACTAATAATTGCCACAACTGTTGCATTTTATAAAATCAATCCTAAAGCCGCCTACCTTATGATTCCGTATATTTTGTGGGTTTCATTTGCAACAGTTCTTAATTTCAGTATATTTTTATTGAACTAAATAAACAGCACATTTCCCGGATATACTTCAGGAAATGTGCTTTTAACTTTATTTCAGTTTTCGGTTGATTCGGTTTCTGTTGCGTAGGATGCTGCGCCGTTTATACTGAACAGAGCCTGCTCTTTGTCATAATCGGATGTCCAGACGGATACTGCATAATCGCTGAAGACATCATTGACCGTTAAATCGGAGTCATTCACTTCATCACACACAGTAACCATTGAGTAGGTATCAAATTTACAACGCACCATATTAAGGCTGTCGTATTCGGTAACTATGAAATCACGTTTGACTTTAACACCGTTACAATCGAATCCGAAGCTCACAAAGTTTGTGATAAAATCGTTATTTAACTGCGTGTAAGCGTTCACATCGTCAAAATATATGTCAAGCCATATAAACTCATCAGTTTTAGTCAGCTCGGCTTTTTTGACGCCCTGAGCCTTGTTTATAAGGTCAAGGTTGCAATCGGGCTGGATAGCACCATCGTTTTTTGTATGTGTGCCCATAATCGTTGAGCCCAAATCACCGCTTGATTTTGACTGCAAACAAATGTCAAAGGGTAAATCAAGAATATTGTCATACGTTACGGTTATCTCATCGGTAAGGGCAACTGCATTAGCGAAGTCATTTATAACAGAAAGGGTGTAAACAGCGGTATTGTTATTTGTATTAAGCTTTAATTCGCCGGGACAATTAAGCTGCGTGCCATCGGAAGCATAAAAACAGAAAACGGGAATTGAATCCGCATTGTTTGCATCGTCGGCATTGTGTGTGGTCAAAAGACTCTGTTTATCAGCAAACTCGGCAATAACAGAAACATTGTTCTCTGTTTTTTCAAGCTTGTATGACACGATGTTTTTTGAGTATAAATTTACTTTTTTCACAGGTTCGGGTTGTACAGTCTCCGAAACCGCGGCTTGCGTAGTAGTTTCCGGAAGTGTTGTAGTTTCGGTTTTCAAATCCATTTTCTCTTTTATGGCGGCGGTTATATTAACCACGCCAAAAAGTGCAACCGCTAAAGCAACGATTATAAAAACTAATAATACAGGGTTCTTCTGCAGCTTGTAACTAAGACTTTTTTTGTTTGTATCAGCCATCGTTTTCTTCCTCCGCCACATCATTGTTTTCGGAAACATTTTCACCGTTCTTATTTTCTTTGCGTATTTTCTTTTCTTCGGCTTTGCGGTCTTTTTTCTCCGCTTTTTCTATAGCCTTTTTGTCCTTTTCGGCGGCTTTTTCTTCAGCTTTATGCTCCTTCTTTTCCGCCTTTTCGGTGGCTTTCACGGCTTTTTCGGCAGCCTTTTTGTCCTTTTCAACAGCTTTTTCTTCGGCTTTATGTTCCTTCTTTTCCGCCTTTTCGGTGGCTTTTCCGGCTTTTTCGATAGCCTTTTTATCCTTTTCAACAGCTTTTTCTTCGGCTTTACGCTCTTCTTTTTCAAGACGTTCTGCTTCCCTGCCTGCTTTATTTGCTGCTTTTTCAATTTCGCGCTTTGCTTTACGCTCTTCGCGAACCTCCTTTTTACTGGGTTCGGGTGCAGGTGGTGTATCGGTAAGCTTCATAAAGTCGATTTTTGCCATCTTTGTTCTGGGAAGTGCATCAAGAATGGTAACACGGCTGGGTCGTGAAAATCTTTCAAGCTTACTGTCGCAATATTCCTTAATACATTTGCAGACCTCATCGGGATTATCCGTGGGCATATTAAGGGATACGAATAATTTTATAATCGGTTTACTGCCGACATAACCCTGAACTGCACAGGCTTCATTGATATAATCAAGCTTAAGAACTTCATTTTCAATATCATTAGGATACACGTTGTAGCCTGAAATGATAATCATACGTTTCTTTCTGCCGGTGAAGAAAACGAAACCGTCTTCATCAATATAACCAAGGTCGCCTGAGCATACCCAACGTTTGCCGCTTTCGTCAACATAAACACCGCTGTCATCACTATCGTAATAACCGTCCATAACAGTTGAACCTGAAATAACGATTTCGCCGATAGTGTTTGGTGGCAGTTTATTTTTATTATCATCCCATATTTCAACAGTCATACCGTCAAGGGCTTTACCGATTGAATTGGGTTTGTATGAACCGAAAATATTAGCAGTACAAACAGAGCTCACCTCTGTCAGACCGTAGCCCCTGTAAAGTCTTCCCTTGGCACGCCACTTTTCAAGATAAGAGTTAAAGGACTTTATAAAGGTTTCGCTGACAAAGTCGCCGCCCGCCCACAAAAGACGAAGCTTTGAAAGATGCTCACCGTCAAAGCCTGATGCATCGTGCATCTTTTTGAACATCGCAGGAACGCCGACGATATATGTTACATTGTATTTTTTAAGAAGCTTTATAGCCTTGTCGGCATCGAAGTTCGTCATAGGAATACAGGTGAAGCCTGCGCACATACTGAAGTGCATGACAACGCCAAGGCCGAAGGCATGGAACAACGGCAGAACAACCAGTGAGCATTCCGCACCGGGTGCGTGCGGTGAATCGAAGAAGCTTAATTTATACGCCAACTCGTTAAGGTTGGTGCTCGTGAGTTTAATTGTTTTACTTTTACCTGTTGTGCCGCCGCCGTGAAGATACACGGCAATATCACTACCGTTACCCGTAACCGCAGGAGCACGAAGATTAAGGTGGCAAACAGTATGGTATGCCGCCGTTTCAGATGAAGGGGTCTTTGATTTAACCTTAACCTTTTCAAAAATCTTAAAGGCAGGGCGCTTGATTGTTGAAACGTAATCAGACGGAGAACACACGATAACCAATCTGTTACGTCGTCTTAACATACTCACATATTTTTCCATAAGTATATCGAGTATAAATACAGCCTTTGAATGTGTGTTTTTTAATATATCTTCAAGCACGTCGGGCGGTGTCAAAGGGTGAACAATATTAGCAATGGCACCGATTCTGTTAATAGCGTAGAATGCCGCGAAGCTCTGCACGGTATTGGGAAGGAATACTGTGACAACATCTCCCCTTTTAATATTTTTACTGTTAAGATAACCTGCAATCGACTCAACGTCATTGACAAACTTTTTGCGACTGATAAGATTGCCGAAGCTTTCGGCAACATCATATATGCCGAAATCCTTTGTACATTCATAAAAAAACTCGTAGCAATTTCTATTTTCAGGTTTTATCATAAAACTTATTCCTTTCGAAATAATGTAACTTTACACACATAGTCCATTATATTTTATATTTTTCCACACTTATTGTCAAGTTCATTGTTTTATTTGTTAAATCAGTAAAAAACTACCGCAGATACTTAAGTAAGTATCTGCGGTAGTAAAAATAAGTTATGTTTTTTCAATCACATTTTATTCAAATGGTTTAAACTCGGTCTCCACGGTTAATTACGCATTATCAATGGGCATTGATGCCACGGCGTTGAGTGTAAGGTCGGCATGCTTGCCGTCCAAAAACTCATAATACCCTTGCGATGCAATCATAGCGGCATTATCACCGCAATATTTCAACTCGGGCATATAGAGTTTTATATTTTTCTTATCACAGGCTTCTTGCATAACTCTGCGAAGGCGTGAGTTTGCTGAAACACCACCCGCAAGAACAAGAGTTTTTGCCCCTGTTTCATCTGCCGCCGCCATGGTGTGAGAAACCAGTAAATCAGTAACGGCTTTTATAAAGGATGCACCTAAATCTTCAGCTCTTACTGTTTCGCCCTTTTGTGATGCATTATGTACAAGGTTCACCGCAAAGGTTTTAAGTCCTGAAAAGCTGAAATCATATTTTGAGTCAGAAATTTTAGGCACGGGGAATTTATATTTATTTTCGTCACCGTCTTTGGAGATTTTATCAAGATTCACCCCACCGGGATACGGAAGACCCACGGTTCTTGCGGCTTTATCCATAGCTTCGCCTGCCGCATCGTCACGGGTTCTGCCGATAACTTCAAACTCTGTATAAGACTTAACATTGATTATATGTGTATGGCCACCCGAAACAACAAGGGACAGAAACGGCGGCTTTATATTTTCATCAGAGATATAGTTTGCGGCTATATGACCCCTTAAGTGATGTACGGGCACAAGGGGCAGACCCGTAGAAAGCGACACGCCTTTTGCATAGTTGACACCTACGAGCAATGCTCCGATAAGACCGGGAGCGTAGGTTACCGCAACGGCATCTATGTCCTCAAGGGTGCAACCTGCATCTGACAAGGCTTTTTCCACAACGCCGCAGATAGCTTCCGTATGGCGCCTTGACGCTATTTCGGGAACTACGCCGCCATATATTTTATGCTCTTCCACTTGGGAAGCTATAACGTTTGAAAGCACCTTTCTTCCGTCTTCCACAACGGAAGCGGCAGTTTCATCACAAGAGCTTTCTATACCGAGAATTTTCATATTTCACCTCTGAAAGTCATCAACAATGCGTCTTCGCGCGGATTTTCATAGAAGTTTTTACGTAAACCGACTTCCTTGAAGCCCGTTTTGGTATATAGACTGATAGCCGCATCGTTTGATTTACGCACTTCAAGCGTTATGAAGTCCGCATTTTCATTTAAACTTAAATCCACAAGCGATTTGATAAGTTTTTCCGCCACACCCTGCCGCCTGTAACGGGGTAACACCGCAACGTTGGTAATATAAACTTCACCTAACACGTTGTGAGCACCGATATAACCCGCGGTTTTGCCGTCAATTAGCGCAACCAGAAACCGTGCAAACCCGTTTTCCAGCTCATTACGGAGTGCAGTCTCGCTCCAGGGAGACGAAAAGCATTCTTTTTCGACACGGGCTATTGCACCGATGTGTGACTCGTTCATTTTTTCAATTGTAATATCCATCATTTTGTATCGTACCACGTTTTACCGCAAGCAACTTCCACGGTTAAAGGTACCGCAAGCTCGCAGGCATTCTCCATAGTTTCCTTAAGGAGAGCGGCAACATTTTCTGCATCATTTTCAGGTGCTTCAATTATAAGCTCATCGTGAACCTGCATAATGAGCTTTGCCTGCGGATACTCTTCCTTAAGGCGTTCAAATACCCTTATCATTGCAATTTTAATGATGTCCGCCGCTGTTCCCTGAATGGGCATATTCATAGCAACACGCTCGCCGAAACCGCGCCTTATGGCATTTGACTCCGCGAGCTCGGGAAGATAACGACGTCTGCCGAAATACGTTTGCGCATAGCCGTTGTCCTTCGCGCTCTGTTTTGCGCGCTCCATAAACCTTGCAACGCCCGAATAATTGGCAAGATAGCCTTTGATGTATCTGTCCGCTTCGACCACACTTGTGCCGATGTCGTTTGAAAGCGAGAAGGCACCTATTCCGTAAACGATACCGAAGTTTACGGCTTTAGCCTTACGGCGGTCATTGGGTGTAACCTCATCAAGCGGAACACCTAAAACCTGTGAAGCTGTTATAGAGTGAATATCCGCACCGCTGATAAAGGCATTTATCATATTCTCATCATCCGCAAGAGCCGCAAGAACCCGCAGTTCAATCTGTGAATAGTCCGCATCCACCAACAGATATCCGTCCTTGGCATTAAAGAAACGGCGCAATTCTCTGCCGAGCTCCGTTCTTACGGGAATATTCTGAAGGTTCGGCTCCGCAGATGAAATTCTTCCCGTACGTGTTTCCGTCTGGTTGAGTGTCGAATGAATTCTGCCATCATTATCAATAACCTTAAGAAGCCCTTCACAATAAGTGGATTTCAGCTTCTGTAATGCTCGATATTCGAGAATTTCGTTTATTATAGGGTGTTTATCCCTTAAGGAGTCGAGAACGTCCGCATTTGTGGAATAACCGCTTTTTGTCTTTTTACCATGGGGAAGATTCAGTTTATCTTCGGAAAAAAGCACGTCACTTAACTGCTTGGGTGAATTAAGATTGAACTCGCAGCCTGCAAGCTCATAAACCTTGCGAAGACTGCTTTCAAGACTTGCGCCTATTTTATCGCTGTAACTTTCCAGCCCTTCCCTGTCGACGGAAAAGCCTTCCCTTTCCATACTTGCCAAAACTCTCGCAAGGGGCAGTTCAATATCTCTGAGAAGTGCGCCCTGACAGTTTTCTTTAACCGCCGCCGAAAGCTTAACACAGAGCGCTTCAAGCGCAGCACAGGAATCTACCGCACCCTTCTCCGTTTCATAAAAGTCGTTCAAATCACCTGAATCAATCTTAATATTGTTAAGAGAATATGCGCCTGCAAGAGCTTCTACGGTATAATCGCTTGAATTGGGGTTGAGCAAATATGCCGCCAAAGACGTATCAAGCACAATGTTACGCACTTCAATTCCGCAGGAGTCACAAAAGCTGTACAGTCTTTTGGAATCATCGGTATATTTCTCAATATTTTCATCGGCGAATATATCCGTAACGAAGCTTATAAACATAAAGTCATTATTGACCGCAAGGCATACGCCGTCAGCAGTTTTAAAAAGGATATATTCTATACCGCAATCATTATATTTCACGGTAAAATACGCTTTACCGTTAGTTTTTAACGTATCGTAAAAAGCATCATAATCATCAATCGCGGAAAGCTTAACTGTTTTAGTGTCTGTCTCTTCCGTAACAGCTTCGCCACGAAGATCAAGTCGTTTTAAAATCTTGAACATTTCAAGGGATGCAAGAAGGTTTGCAGCTTTCGCAGAATCAGGTTGCCCGATAATATAAGATTCTAAATTTGTGTCAACGGGCGCGTTAAGGCATATCGTGCCGAGTTTTTTGCTTAAGAAGGCATTATCTCTTGATGCTTCAAGCTTAACCTTCATACCTGCTTTTATATCAAGGTCAGAGAGATTTTCGTAAATATACTCAATTGAGCCGAATTGCTGAATAAGTTGTGCGGCGCCCTTCTCCCCTATACCTGCAACACCGGGGATATTGTCAGAAGTGTCACCCTGAATTGCCTTTATATCAATAAGCTGCTCGGGTGTGACACCGTAAATCTCCTTGATTTTTTCCACATCATATCTGACTGTTTCGGATTTACCCATTTTAGTAGTGGCAAGAAGCACGTTGACGTTATCACGTACAAGCTGCAGACTGTCCCTGTCCCCCGTGGCAATGTAACAGAAATCATCTTCACCGCAGGCGGCAGAAAGTGTACCTAAAATATCATCTGCCTCATAACCCGGTTTTTCCACAACGGTGTACCCCAGATAACCTAAAAGCTCCTTGAGTGTAGGAAACTGCTCAATAAGCTCGGAAGGCGCCGGCTTACGCGTGCCTTTATAGGCATCGTACATTTTGTGCCTGAACGTAGGTGACTTAACATCAAAAGCCACCGCAACGGAATCGGGTTTATATTCTTCAAGCATACCGAGAAGAATGTTCATAAAACCGAAGATACCGTTTGTGAATTTGCCGTCTTTGGTTGTGAGCATACGCACACCGTAAAAAGCACGGTTGAGAATTGAATTTCCGTCAATAACAAGTAGTTTCATAATTACCTCACAGATTGAGAGTTTCAAGAGTTACAAAATGGTAACCGTTCTGAGAAAGATAGTGTGGCTCATCGAGAGCGCGAAGGCACCCTAAAGCCGCAACATTGGTATGATTGCCTGGGATATTGACTTTAATACCCGTAACGTCGGTAATATATTTATCAAGTCCGTAAAGGTCAGCCATACCGCCGCAAAGGAAAATACCGTCATCGGTGATATCTTTGATTAAATCGGGAGGAGTTACCTCAAGAACGTCGGTAATGACCTTGCATACTTCGTCGATACTGTCACGTATTGCGTAATTAATCTCCTGGGCTGTAACTTCAAAAAACATAGGCATACCGTCAGACATATCCTTCCCCTTGGCAATGGCGGCTATGGTTTCATCGCGCATTTTTGCTCCGCCGAGAATATGCTTGAGTTCTCTGGCGGTCAATCTACCCACGGCAACACCACGGTTGGCTTTAAGGTATGTTTTTATTATTTTATCCATATTATTGCCGCCTACGGGAGCACTTTTGGCTACGGCAACGCTACCCATTGTAACAACCGCAACACCCGTTGTGCCTGCACCCACATTGACAATCATAGTGCCGTAGGGTTTGTTAAGCATAACGCCTATACCGAGAGCAGCTGCCAAAGGTTCTTCAATAAGGGTTGCCCTGCCTGCACCTGCACGAAGAATACAACCGAGAACATTGCGTTTTTCAAGATTAGTTACACCTGCAGGAACTGTGGCAACCACGGTAGGTTTGAATATTTTGTTTTTACATATTCTTTCAAGAAATGCCCTTAAAAGCTTTTCGCTGCTTTCAAGCTCGGCAACGCCGCCGCTCAGAAGCGGTCTCACAAGCTTTATGGCATCAGGACAACGTCCCGTCATTTCAGCGGCTTTTGAGCCTGCTTCAATAACATTACCCGTTTCCCTTTCCAAGGCTACAACCGCCGGTTCACAAAGAACAACGCCCTTGCCTTCAACGGCGGCAGTTACGTAGCCCGTACCTATATCAAGACCGATTTTCAGACCGACCATTGTTACACCTCGCAATCACAAACTTTATCATATAATTATACACCCAACGCACCCTTTTGTAAACAACAAAAACACATTATAGTTTACAAATTAATGTTTTTATAATATAATAAATTTAAAGTACAATAAATGGAACAAAGGAGTGTTTTTATGGCAGGCGTAAAAAACTCGAAGCTCAAGCTTTTATACCTTGCGGAAATTTTTGAACAAAAAACAGATGAGGACAACTATATCTCCGCTAATCAGCTTTGCGAAGAGCTTGCAAAGCTCGGTATTCCTGCAGAAAGAAAATCCATTTACAAGGACATTGACGTTTTAAGAGAATTCGGCTATGACATTATTCACACAGGCTCACGCAGCGGCGGCGGTTATTTTTTAGGCGAGCGCACGTTCCAGCTTGCTGAAATACGCCTTTTATCCGATGCGGTTCAAGCCGCAAACTTCATTTCACAGAAAAAGACAAACGAGCTTGTTGAAAAAATAGAGCATTTTGCCGGCGAAAAGCAGGCAAAAAAACTTCACTCACAGGTTTACGTTGACAACAGACCAAAAACTAAAAATGAAGATATTTACCACACTATACATAACATCAACGAAGCCATCACAAAGGGTGTCAAGGTCACCGTTACATACTCAAGAAGAAAAATCACCGATGAATTCAAAACATCAAGCGAAGAAAAAACTTACACCGTAAGCCCTTATGCTTTTATCTGGTCCGACGACCACTATTACCTTATCTGCAACAATGAAAAATACGATAATCTGATGCATTTAAGAGTTGAAAAAATAAAAAAATATCAGCTAACCAACTCACCGGCACGTCATTTTTCCGAAGTATCGGATTACAGAACATATTTCGACTCCGCAGACTATGCATCAAAGCTTTTCAATATGTACAGCGGTGAGCCGAAGCCCATCGAGCTCGCCTGCAAAAACGACCTTTTAGAGCCTATGCTTGACCGTTTCGGCGACAAGGTACGTTTACAGAAGCTCGACGATGAGCATTTCCTTTTAAGAACAAATGCGGCTGTCAGCGATGGTCTTGCCGCGTGGGTGGTGCAGTTCGGCGGCAGAGTAAAAGTGAGAATGCCCAACGACCTTATATACGAAGTAAAGAAAAAAGCGGAAGAGCTGCTTGAAAACTACAAATAGACGAAAGGCACTGTGAAAACAAATCACAGTGCCTTTTAATTATTTCTCAATCTTTTTATATATTTTAATATCAGACGAGTACGTGTACTCGGCATCTTCGGAAAAAGCAAGTCTTACGCCTGTACCTTCGCCGTTCTTTTCGTAAACATCAACATAAAAAACTTTTTCGCCGTCAACGGCATAACCGCTGTTACCGTTCACTATAAAGACGTATTCCGAGACTTCTTTTGAAAGACCTAATTTTTCAATATCATACTTCGAAAATCTCTGACGCATAAGGTAGTTATTCTCTTTGTGATACTGGAAAGTGATTTCGGGGTCATCGGGAATTGTACTTTGCGCCTGAGTTTCAGCAGCGTTTGTTGTATTGTTGTTAACGGTTGCAAGAGAAACAAACTTTTCCGTCTTCGTATTGTAAACAAAGCACTCTGTACCGACAACCATAAACACACCTTCTGCGGTGTCTGCACTCTCAGCAAAGGCTTCAATTCTGCAACCGTTTTTGCCTTCATATTCTGCGGCGCTCAACACAAGGTCATACTGGTCAATAGTGTTTTTAAGACCCAACTGTTCAGGTGTATAAACACCGAGAAGAATTTTGGCGGAATCTGCCGTCAGCGTAATACTTCCGCTATTATTGTCAACACCGTAATATGTGTCGGCAGTTTCAAGTGCGTGCGGGTTATCGACCAACTCTTTATCAGAGCAGGCAACAAGGGATAAAAGCATAACTAAAGCTAACGCTAAAGCAAAATATCTTTTCATAAAAACATCTCCGAACGTGATTTATATATCAACTATACCCTTTTCACGCCGTTTTGTCAACATCACGTCCGTGTCCGCTATTTGGAAACAACAGCTTCGCGTTTGTATTTTTCTCTTGTTGCTATTCCGCCCCTGATGTGGCGTTCTTCCTTATTGACGTCCAGCACCTTACGCACCTGATAAAAAAGCTCCGGGTTTATTTTACGCAGACGTTTTGTAACGTCACTGTGCACCGTGGATTTCGACACACCGAATTTTTTTGCGGTTGCCCTGACGGTTGCTTTGCTCTCTATTATGTACCGACCCAAGGACTCCGCCCGTTGCTCATAATCGTAATTCATAACGCTTCCCCTCCTGTACGAGTTCTGTACAGTATATGATGAAGGTGTTGTGAAATATGACTATTTTAGTTGGGCTTTGCCCCTTTAATTACGCATTATAATCTATCTTTCTCTTGCAAACTTTATAAATCTGTGTTAAACTTGTAAACTGTGTTTTCGGATTACATAATATGGTAATATATCCACATCGTATGAGGTGTTATTTTAATGATTTGCAACAATATTTTAGAGGCAATGGGTAATACTCCCGTCATTCGTCTTAACAGAATAGTTGATGAAGACAGTGCGGAAATTCTTGTTAAATTTGAAGGTCTTAACGTTGGCGGCTCAATTAAAACGAGAACTGCCTACAATATGATTCTCAAGGCCGAGAAGGAAGGTAAAATCAACAAGGATACTGTTATTGTTGAGCCCACAAGCGGCAATCAGGGTATCGGTCTTGCTCTTGTCGGTGCGGTAAGAGGCTACAAAACAGTTATTATTATGCCTGACTCGGTAAGTGAAGAACGCAGAAAGCTCGTAAAGCACTACGGCGCAGAAGTGAAGCTCGTCCACGATGCAGGTAACATCGGCAAATGCATTGATGAATGTCTGCAGCTTGCTCTCAAAATGCAGTCGGAGAACGAAAACGTTTTTGTCCCCCAACAGTTTGAAAATCCTGCGAACCCTGAAATCCAGCGCAAAAAAACCGCAGTTGAAATTCTTGAACAGGTCGGCAAGCCTATTGACGGATTCTGCGCAGGTATCGGAACAGGCGGTACTCTCACGGGTATCGGCGAAGTTCTCAAGGAAGCTAACCCCAACATTGAAATATGGGCGGTTGAGCCTGAAGATGCCGCCATACTTTCGGGCGGTCTTATCGGCACACATATTCAGATGGGTATAGGTGATGGTCTTATTCCCCCTATTCTTAACACATCAATTTACAGCGATATCTGTATCGTTACAGATGATGAAGCTCTTAATACTGCCAAAGAGTTAGCGGCAAAGGAAGGTATTCTTTGCGGTATTTCAAGCGGCACAAACGTTGCGGCGGCAATCAAGCTCGCTAAAAAGCTCGGCAAGGGAAAAACCGTTGTTGCAGTGCTTCCCGACACGGCGGAAAGATACTTTTCCACTCCCCTTTTCGATGAATAAAATTTATCACCCGACACGCTCTTGTGTCGGGTGATTTTTTACGCAGTTTCGGTTATTTTTATGTTTTCTGCGGCTGTTCCGCCATTGGTTGTTACGATATCTGTAATCTGCAGGGCGGTTGACTCGTTTAATTTACCCTTTTCCACAACTATCTGCACCGAGTCACCGTTTACTACGGCTATGCACATACCCGATATTTTAGTACTGATAAGTGTTTCAAGGTCGTTTTCAAGCTTGATTTCCTTTGTGAGTGCGTTAATTGACTTTGTTATGGTTTTGGCTTCTTCACTGCCCGACGATGCGTTTTTTAATGACTTATTCAATTTATCAAGTGCTTCATCACGGGATTTTTCCCGATTGAGTTTTATTTCGCTGACATAATCTTCCTGTGCAGCCTGTGCGTTTACGTATTGTGCTTCACCAAGGTTCTGAACATATTCACTTTCACCCTTTGTATCGGCAATTTTATCCTTTCCGTTGTTTGTGTAATACCAGTTCACGAACACCGCCGCACCTAACGCCACCACCAAAGTGCCGAGAATCAACTGCCTGCGTTTTATTATT
The DNA here is from genome assembly GCA_017461235.1 of Clostridia bacterium. Classification (GTDB taxonomy): domain Bacteria; phylum Bacillota; class Clostridia; order Oscillospirales; family Acutalibacteraceae; genus DTU089. Next base: position 69,393 of record JAFTYU010000030.1, read on the forward strand.
AAATTCATAAAATTCACTCCTTATTTATCAGCACACATTTTCTCAACGGAAACCTGTGCCGTGCTTATATCAAAAAGGGCGCAAACCGTCTGGGTTATGGCGGTTTTAACCCTGATACTGTCCGCACCTTCCGCAATGACCGCCACACCTTTCACTGTAGGTTCAAAAACCTTCACCACAAGACACTCTTCATTATTGGCGCCTTTTTTTACAATAACGTAGTCTTCGGTAAGCTCTGACTGTGTGCCGTTTTCGCTGTTTTCAGCTTTTGAATCATAGCTTCGTGCATACACATTTTCATAACAGCTTTCCACAGTCAACATCACCTGAACTCTCCCTGCCCCGTCAATCTCACTCAACAGATTCTCAAGATTTTTTTCGGACTTTTTTATGTAATCGGCAGAGCTGACGATACTTTGAGATGATGAGCCTTCATTCTCGCTGTTCTCTGAAAAGCCGCCTGACAAAATCAATACTATTGCCGCCGCGGCTATACTTATGATTATTATGTTCTTTTTTGAAATCTTCTTTTCACGGATGCGGTTAATTAACTCCTTCATTTTCACCATCCCCGATAACCACCTTCAATACACTGCGGTATTCCTGCGCAACTGAATTTTCAATGTGGGTGATTTTGTCCTTGAATTGTTCGTGTATTTCCACCTTTATTTCTTCAAGCCAAACAGTATTTGTTTCCCTTTCTGCGGATGTTGTTATATATATTTCATATTCATCAACGCCGAGATTTATGAGTATATCCCGTATTTCGTTATAAATCTTTTTTTCGGTAAGGTTCGCCGTGTGCATCAAAGCATCGTAAGTTGTTTTATCACCGACTTCATCATATGCACCCAAATCCAACCCCTTAAGGTCAATTTTAAGAACGGGAGCAACAGACGTAACAAGCATCACCGCAATTATGACGACGCGTAATGTTTTACGAACCCTTGCAGGTGCAAAATACTCTAAAAAGCCTCCAAGCAAAGCACAGACTATGTAATTCACAAACACGGATTTTATTACGTCACTCATACTCCACCGCCCTTGACCGCTATGACTACACCTACGGAAACTATAAAAATGGCAGCAACCATTACTACCGTCGCCACAAGAAGAATCAATGTATCCTTCAACACACAGAGCATACTTTCAGCCTTCGCTACGCCAAAAGAGCCGCTGATAATCACGGCTATATCCACCGCAAGAATCCAGATCAACAATTCAATAAGCGTTGGCAGAACCGTTACAATTACGGTTATTATACCGAACATCCCCACGGTGTTTTTTATAATGCTAAGACTTGAAACAAGCGCAGAATACGTTTCACTTACCGTACCGCCAACAACGGGTAGACTCCTGCCGACGACAAAGCGTATTCCCTTTGCTGTAACGGTATCTGCCCCGTCACTCAAAACACCCTTAACCGTAACAAGACCTGAAAAAACAGTCCCGGCAAAGCTCATAAAAAACACGTATATTTTTTTAACCGTAGCCGAAAACCCCGTACTGAAATTATAAAAATCAAAGCAGGAAAGAAAGCTTAAACTGCACATAACGTTCACAACAGGTTGGCAGAATTCCGACAGAAGACCCGAGAACAAGGTATTCGAAAAAACCGTCATTGCGGAATACGCCGCTCCTGTGCTCACGTTACCCGACGATGACACAACCGCACAGAACACGCCTGCAAAGGTTGTTGTAAAGGCACTTAAGGCTTCAAGGACGGAAAATGCAGACGTAACCATTTCCGCAACAGGCACGGCTGCGCTTAAAACGATGACCGAGCACCCTACAAGAGAAACGCTTTCGGAAGAGTCAAAAAAAGATGACATAAATGAAAGAAGAATAAGAACCCCCACGGTTATCATTAAAAATTTAAGCGGTGCTTTTATCGCCCTTGACAGAATATTGAAAAGAGCGGTGAAAACTTTTACGGGACTTATGGAAAAAAGACTTTCATAGCTTAATTCGTCCACACCTATTTCCCGTAAAATCTCAAGCGTGCTTTCATCGGTGGCGGATATTACAGAATCAAGGTCAAACTCTTCATTATATTGGTCTATATTCGACTCCAATGCCTGTACATTAAGTGAACAAAAAAATAATAACCATACACTCACAAGGAACACTACCGCTTTTTTATACCGTCTTTTCATTTTTTCACCTGTTAAAAAATGATGTTGCCAGGGTAATAACTGCCGTAAAAACCGGCAAGGCGCAGGACACGGATATGACCTTCACGGCAATCTCAACCACGTCGGCAATCGCATTTTCTCCATTATCCCTACAGATACCCGAAACCACACCGCCAACCGTCAGCACACCGAAAACCTTAAACATTATTTTTATACTCTGTTCGCTTATACCCTGAACGGAAGTCAGGGTCGAGAGAGTTTCCGTCAACGCCTTTGCCTGTGGCAACACGGCAAGGATAACAGCTACGATTAACCCTATCTGCACAAAAGTCACGTACATTGACGTTGTCCTTTTGAGAACATTTAATAACAACACTCCCGTAACAGCCAGAACAGCTATTTCCGCCACACTCAAAACTGCATCACCGAGCTTAACTCATCCTTCAGCTGTGTCAGAGCAGGCAAAAACATCATTAAAACCACAATAAGACCCGCTATAGTGGTGAGCAAGGTATATTCTTCCTTGCCTGCCTTCTGCAGCAGTTGATTCATAACCGCAACCACAATGCCCACGGCTACTATTTTGAAAATAATAGTTATATCCAAATTCTTCACCCTAACAAAATCAAAATACACAACGCACCGAAAATACTCAACGCCGTGTTGACCTGAATTTTGTTTTTTTCATTTTGTTTATGCTCCTGATAATCTTCTGAAAACTTATCAATATACTCGTTACACAAAGAAATCTGACCTTCCGAATCTGTGGTACCCACACGTTTTATAAAGGAATCAAATTTCTCTTTAAGCTTTTCATCCCTGTTATCGGCAATGAAAAACGAGTTATCGGCATATTTTATATATTTAAAACCCTGCAATACGGCACAAGCCCCGAGACTCTCCATATCCGCACTTCGATATTGCAATTCACTTTTCACAAATCTTACAAATGACAACATCTCGCAAAGAACGGCAGTTTGTCTTTTTTGCTTATATGATTCATAAATCCCCGTCAGCAGCATTATGACTGCCGCCGATATTACCGCCATTGCTTTCAAAATGTTACAGTTCCTTTCACTTTAGTGGGATTGGTTTTACCCTCAAGAATAACCGCCTTTTTAAAGACTCCTGCATCAATCAGCCTTTTTATGTTTGGTCTTTTCAGAACTTCCTCAAACTCACTGCCGTGGGCAGTTGCGATAAAATCCACGCCTGTGTTCACCGCCGACAATAACGCTTCTGCTTCCGCGGCACTGCCGATTTCATCAAGAACTATAATGTCGGGTGACAGCGTTCTTACGGCAATCTCCGTACCTACGGCTTTAGGGTAAAGTGCAAGTACATCCGTGTGTTCGCCCACATCGAGTCCGAAGCCGAAGGAAAGCGATGCTATTTCATCTCTTTCGTCAATCACCGCCGTTTTAAAGGGCGAAGGTGAATTTTTGCCCGAATAATATCGGCACAAATCCCTTAAAAGAGTTGTTTTGCCCGACAGGGGCGGTCCGATTATAATATAAGAACGGCACCCCTGAACCGCATCAATTACGCTTTGCGAACAACCGTAAAACTCACGGGCAATACGTATATTTACGCTGTTAAATGACGAAACTGAATATACCGCTCCGTTTTTTATAACTGCTCTGCCTGCCACCCCTGCCTTGCAACCGCCGCGCAATGGTATATAGCCTTTGGCTATCATATCCTGATAAGTATGCAAAGACCTTCTGGAAAGCGAAAAAACAATCTCCTGAAGCTTCCTTTCATCTGTTTTCAAAACGTTGTCGCAATATGTAAGTGTAAGCTTCCCCGAATCCGTCAAATAGTAAATATTATCTTTACCGATAAGCGTTACGGCACCGCCGTTCCTGAAACGTATTTCTTTGACATCTTTTGCTGAATCGGGGTTTATTTGGGTTAAAATATTTTTATACACGTCCGGAAGAAGGGATATGCCGTTTAAAAATTCCTTCATAATAACCATTCCTTTCAAAAAATACATATTTTCACTTGTCCCGGATTAGAACACAAAATATAAACAAAATGAAAATAAACTTTAAAAACATTGAAAGAAAATAACATATATGTTATTATTTACTATGTATCGGAATAATCAAATTTTAAGGACGGCAAGAAAATGAAAGACAAATTAAAAAACAATCCCCTTATAAAAAAAGGCTTCGGAATAAGATACTGTCTGCTTGCGGCATTATGCACCGCCGCAATTATGACTGTTGTATATTTCTGCTATGATTTAGCACCCTTCGGCGATGTTACAATACTGAGAATGGACCTTTACCATCAATACGGTCCCCTTTTCGCCGAGCTTTATGAAAGAGTAACTGATTTTGACAGCTTCCTTTATTCGTGGAATTCAGGTGGCGGAAGTTCTTTTCTGGGCAATTTTTACAACTATCTTTCTTCGCCCCTTGCTATAGTAATGGTTTTATTGGGTCATAAAAATATGCCCGAAGCCATTGCCGTTATGATTTTTCTTAAAGCGTGTCTTGCATCATTCGCGTTCTCATACTATCTTTCCAAGAAGCACAACACACAGACACCCCTTGTTTCTGCATTCGGTGTGCTTTACGCGTGCAGCGGGTATTTTATCGCTTATTACTGGAACGTAATGTGGTTGGATTCCTTCTACCTTTTCCCGCTTGTAATGCTGGGCATTGAAAAGCTCATAAACCAACGCAAAATGACTTTATACATCGTAGCCCTTGCCGTGACAATGTTCTCAAACTACTATATGGGATATATGGTCTGTATTTTTTCTGTTCTTTACTTCATATACAGCTTTTTCTCATCCCACAACGCTTCCGACACATATTTCGGAAGACTTGCCGTACGTAAAAAAGGAATCAAGGGCTTTTTAACCTGGGGTTATAATAACCTTCGCAACAACAGGCTTATTGACAGCGGCGTACGTTTTGCGTTTGCTTCCGTTGGTGCTGCCATGGTAACTTGTTTTTCATTACTTCCAGTCTTTTTTATTCTCAGAAGCTGTTCAGCAACATCTGGCACGTGGCCCCAGGAATTCAAAACCTACTTTTCAATTTTTGATTTCCTTGCCAATCACCTTGCCTACCTTGACCCTACAATAAGAAGCAGCGGCACAGATGTTTTACCCAATGTATATTGCGGTATTCTCACGGTTATGCTGGTTCCCCTGTTCATTTTCTCAAAACGAATTTCACTTAAAGAAAAGATTTTCAGCATCGGCATACTCGGCATAATGTTCGCAAGCTGCTATACAAACTACCTTAACTATATCTGGCACGGCTTCCATTTCCCCAACGATTTACCCTACCGTTTCTCATATATGTACTCCTTCCTTCTTCTCATATTCGCTTTCAGGGCGCTTATGAACATAAAGGAATACTCCACACGTCAGATTATCGGTGTTGGCACCGCAACGGTTTTCTTTGTGATTCTTGTTCAGGAAATCGGCTCGAAGAATTTCAGCGAAACAGGCGTATGGATTTGTATTGCATTCATCGGTATTTACTGTCTTGCTCTCGGAATACTCAAAAATGATAAATATCCTGCAATAGCTGCAGCGGCTCTTGTACTGTGTTCTTCCTGTGCCGAATACACGGTAGCAAATACTAATAATTACAGTATGGATCAGACAAAAATAAGCTTTGTCGGTGACTACGATAATTTCCGCGAAATCAAAGCCGCAATAGATGAATACGAAGGCAATGACGATTACCGTATGGAGCTGACATCATTGAGAGCACGTATGGACCCCTGTTGGTATAATTACAACGGCGTTTCCACATTCTCATCAATGGCATACGAAAAAGTATCAAATATGCAATCACATCTCGGTATGTTCAGTAACTATATAAACAGCTACACCTACCACAGACAGACACCCGTTTACAACGCATTTTTTGCTCTCGACTACGTTGTGGACAATATGACAGGCTCAAAAACACAGATGAACTCCGAGCTTTATAAAGAGATTGCGACTCTTGACAAATACACGGCATACGAAAACCGTTATCAACTCCCCATTGCATTCAGAGTTGATGAAGAAATCCTTCAATGGTCACACGATAACACCAATCCCTTTGAAGTGCAGAGCTCGCTTTTCGGTTCTGCTACGGGTATTCACACAGTTTATAATGATATGGAAATGACTTCCGTTTCAGGTAACGGTGTTGAGTGTAACGACCTTACCTTCAGCGATATGGGTTATTATCCCTACAGCGTAACGGATACCGCAGGCGCTTCAGCTTCATTTGAATTGACCGTCAAGGAAAGCGGAAACGGCTATTTGTACCTTAAATCGAGTAATAATGACATTAAGAGCATTACCGTTTCACTCCCCGACGGCACTTCTGTTTCACAGAATATTGATACAAAGCCCCATATTCTTGATTTAGGTGCTCTCAAAGCAGGTGACACCGTGCAGATTTATGCCCCGTTTGCAGAAATCAAAGAAGGCTATCTCTACCTTTTTGGTGTCACTCTTGATTCCGAATCCTTCAAGGAAGGCTACAACAAGCTCAAAAAAGATTCACTCAACGTGACAAAATTTGATGATACTATAATTGAAGGCAATATCAACGTATCCGAAGACGGTATTCTTTACACTTCGATAAATTACGATAAAGGCTGGTCAGTTTATATTGACGGTGAAAAAGTCGCTGAAGAGAACTTCTACGATATCGGTGACAACGCCCTTATCGGTGTTGCAATAGAAAAAGGCGAACACAACGTTACCTTTAAATACACTCCCCGCGGATTGTCTGTCGGTATTGTAATTTCCGTTGTTTCGCTTGTACTGCTTGTTGCACTTTACTTTATATCAAAATCAAAGGTATTTATATTCAATCCGCCTCTTTACGTGGAAGAGGAAACTGTTGTTGAACCGTTAGATATAATTGATATAACCGAAGAAGCTGTTGAAGATATAACAGATATTGACGAAAACCCAAGCTCTGAAAACGAATAATCGAGGGGATAATATGTTTTCAAATATTAAAAGTTTAGGTCTTCTTGGCCTTGAAAGCTATATGGTAGATGTTGAGCTTAACATCTCGGGCGGCAAATACTCTCTTGAAGTTGTGGGACTGCCCGATACGGCGGTCAGTGAAGCGCGCGACAGAATAATTGCCGCCCTTCACAACTCGGGCTTTGAGATGCATATGTCATCACATTACACCTTTAATCTTGCTCCTGCTGACCGAAAAAAGGAAGGCTCTCTCTACGATTTGCCCATGGCGGTTGCGGTGCTTTCCGCCACTAAACAAATAAGCGGTGACTACAAAAACGCCGCTTTCATCGGTGAACTTTCCCTTTCGGGTGATATTAAAGCAGTCAAGGGCGTTTTGCCGATGGTTATGGCTGCAAGGGACAACGGACTTAAAGACATTTATATCCCCTTTGAAAACGCCGAAGAAGCCGCGATAATTGACGGAATAAACATATATGCCGTTAAAAGCCTGAAACAGCTGGTTGACCATATTAACGATTTTGATAAGCTTCAACCTGTTGAAATCAAGCCCTTTAAGCACTATGAAATCCCCGATTATCTTCCCGATTTCAAAGACGTTAAGGGGCAGTACGAGGTCAAACGCGCTCTGGAGGTTGCCGCCGCAGGCGGACACAACGTTATGATGATAGGGCCACCCGGCTCCGGTAAAAGTATGCTTGCAAAACGCATACCCACAATTCTCCCCGATATCACCGTGGACGAAGCTCTGGAAACCACAAAAATATATTCCTTATCGGGCAGTCTTACAAAAGACAAGCCCCTGATAAATTACCGTCCCTTCCGCTCACCGCACCACACGGTATCACCCGTGGGACTTTCAGGCGGAGGAGCAATACCCAAGCCGGGTGAAATTTCGCTTGCTCACAACGGTGTTCTCTTTCTTGACGAACTACCTGAGTTCTCGCGCAATACTATGGAGGTTTTGCGCCAGCCCGTTGAAAACGGTACTATAACAATATCACGTGCGTCCTGTGCATTAACCTATCCTTGTTCGGTAATGCTTATTTGTGCCATGAACCCTTGCCCTTGCGGTTATTACGGTCATCCCACAAGGAGCTGCTCCTGCCCTAACGGTGCACCCGCGCGTTATTTATCAAAAGTATCGGGTCCCTTGCTCGACAGGCTCGATATACATATTGAAGTTCCCCCTGTTGACTATGCTCAGCTATCAGAAAGCGAATCAGGAGAACCTTCCGCCGCTATAAGGGAAAGAGTCAACGCCGCACGAAAAATTCAGTTAGAACGTTTTAAAGGCACGGGTATTTCCTGCAATGCTAAAATGACGTCAGCCCTGACACGTAAATACTGTGTTCTGACTCCCGATGCAGCAAAAATCCTTGAACAATCCTTTGAAAGACTTGGTTTATCCGCAAGAGCATATGACAAAATATTAAAAATTGCCCGTACTGTTGCCGACCTTGATAATTCGGTCAGCATAGAAACCCGACATATCCTTGAAGCCATACAGTACAGAGCACTCGACAGAAAATTCTGGAAGGCGTAAAAAATGCGAAAGCTACTGAAAAAATTAACTTATACACAGATAATTGTCTTAAGCTTTTTACTTATGATTCTTATCGGAGCTACTCTTTTGTGCCTGCCTGTTTCATCAGCAGACGGCACTTTTACAAAACCCGTAGATGCCCTGTTCACCGCTACGAGCGCCACCTGCGTTACAGGTCTTATTGTTTTTGACACCTTTACTCACTGGTCCTTGTTCGGTCAGATTGTTATAATAACGTTGATACAGATTGGTGGTTTAGGCTTTCTTGCTTACATCTCTATGTTCTCCGTTTTTTTGAAGAAAAAAATCGGTGTATATGAACGACGATTATTAATGCAGGCACAGGGCGGACTTAAGTTGAGCGGTGCAGTCTCAATGTTAAAAAGAATCGTAAAAGGTACTTTTTTGTTTGAGGGACTGGGTGCGATTATACTCGCCTTCAGATTCTGCCCCAAAATGGGATTGGGTGAAGGTATTTATAATGCAATTTTTCATTCTGTTTCCGCCTTTTGCAACGCAGGTTTTGACCTGATGGGAAAATATGAAACCTTTTCGTCCTTGTCAACCTTCTCAAAGGATCCTGTTGTTCTCATAACAATAATGGCACTTATAGTTACGGGCGGTATCGGTTTTCTGGTATGGACAGATATTGTCACTCTCAGAACTAAAATTAAAAAATATTCTTTGCATACAAAGATTGCTCTGACCACCACAATTTTTCTTTTAATATCATCAGGTATTTTCTTCTTTATTCTTGAATACAACGGTGTTTTAAAAGACTTTTTGTTAACGGACAAAATAACGAACGCCGCTTTTCTGGCAGTTTCACCAAGAACCGCAGGGTTCAACACCGTTGAATTAGCCGCACTAAAGCCCGGTAGTGAGGTTGTTACGGATTTGCTTATGCTTATCGGCGGAAGCCCCGGCTCTACCGCTGGCGGACTTAAAACAACCACTTTTGCGGTAATTATCCTATCAACAATTGCCGCGGCACGCCATGATACACATCCGCAGATATTCAAACGCAGACTTCCCGACGATGCATTAAAACAGGCAACAGCAATTTTTTCAATATATGTTTTCGTTTCTCTGGTCGCTATTGTCATCATCTGCACAATTGAAAAATGTGATGTTACCACGGCGGCATTTGAAGTAATATCCGCAATAGGTACGGTAGGTGCAACAAAAGGTCTTACGCCTACCCTGACGATTGCTTCAAAGCTCATTATTGCAGGGCTTATGTTCGGCGGTCGAGTCGGCGGTCTTTCTCTTGTTCTGTCACTTGCAGAAAAGAGAGAGAACGTACCGTTAGACAGACCTTCCGAAAAAATATTGATTGGTTAGGTGTTTTATATGAAATCTTTTCTCATTATCGGTGCAGGCCGTTTCGGCAAGCATCTTTCCGAAAAACTTATAGATTTAGGCAATGATGTTGTTGCTGTTGACAAAAATGCGGAAAAAATCGAACAGCTCAACAACATTCTTACAGATTCTTTCGTAGGCGACTGCAGGAATGAAGCGGTTTTAAAAGCATTGGGTATCAACAATTTTGATGTTTGCTTCGTCTGCACCGCAGAAGACTTTCAATCATCCTTGGAAATAACATCAATGCTGAAAGAACTGGGCGCAAAATACGTTGTTTCTACGGCAAAACGCGACAGACAAGCAGATTTATTGAAAAAAATCGGTGCAGATGATGTAATCTATCCTGAAAAACAAATTGCACAAAAAACCGGTATCAGATACAACGCAAAAAACATTGTGGATTTGATACAGATTTCCGATGAATACGCAATTTATGAAATCCCCGTGTCTGATGCGTGGCTCAACAAAACCATTGTCGATGTAAACGTACGCAAAAACTACAAGGTAAACATTATCGCAATCAAAAACGGAGAGAGCATAAATGCCGCTCCGCTCCCCGACTATGTTTTCAAGCCCCGCGATCATATTATGGTAATCGGAAAACAACACGACGTTTTTAAATTGACTGATAAAAATTAAATAACTGTATTAATCCCCAAAAGTACTGACGGAGATGTGAAAAAATGTTTATTAGCTTTATCGTTCCGGTTTACAACACCGAAAAATACATAGCTCAATGCCTTGACTCGTTACTCACACAGGATATTTCAAAAAATGAATATGAAATTATCTGTGTAAATGACGGCTCAACAGACGGAAGTCTTGACGTTTTGCACGGTTATGAAAAAAACTATAATAATGTACATATAATAACCCAGCCTAATTCCGGTGTATGTGTAGCGCGTAACACAGGTATAAAGGCGGCAACAGGTGACTATATATGGTTTATTGATGCAGATGACCTGATTGCAGAAAACTGTCTTAATGCTCTCAAAAACTCCTTTGCAGATAAAGCTTATGACAGAATTGTAATCGGCAACTATTCTTTTACAGACAATAGCGAATTGAATACCGAAAAAATGGAAAAAAACACCGCCTGGAGAGACAGTGTTGTATGGCTCAATATTTTAAAAAGACAATTCCTGATTGACAATAATTTAATGTTTTATCCGGGGTTGGTTTTTGGTGAAGATGCTTTGTATATGTTTGAGATTTTCCTTAACAAGCCAAACACCTTTGAGTACGAGCTCCTGTTATATTATCACAGAATCGTAATCGGTTCTGCTTCAAATAGCAAAAGTGACACATTTAAGGTTTCACGCGTTAACTCCACCTTGCAGGAAGCGAAAATCGTCAAAAAATACTACGAACAGGAAAATTGCCCCTATCCTACGGAAACAGCAAACCGACTTATGATTTTCTTATGGGGCGGGTTGGATGCCGTAGCACAAATGCCGAAAAAACAAGCAAAAAACTATTTAAAGGATTTAAAGGCTTGCGGCTTGTATCCTTACAAAACACCTGCCGATTGCACCGTAACAAAATCCTGTCAACTCAACCGCAATGATTTTGTCGGCAAGGCTTTTGATTATGTTTACACTCATATGCATCGTCCGTGGGGCTTTCACTGTATGCGTATTTTAAGAAAGAAAATAAAATAAAAGCTTTAAATTACAAAAGGGGTTCTTACAGGCATCATCCTGCAAGAACCCCTTGAATTTATATTTTGGTATGCGCTTCTTTATACTTCTTGTTATCAGCAGCCGAAAAATTCTTCTTCAAGCATTGCACAGATACAGTGATAAACCGGCAACGTATATTCCTGAATTTCAAAAGTTTTGTCAGAAGGAAGCTTTATTGTACAATCTGCTGTTCCTGAAAGCCTGCCGCCGTCTGCACCGGTTACGGCAATACACTTACCGCCGAGAGCCTTTGCGGTGACAGCCCCGTTCAAAACATTGGCTGAGTTCCCCGAGGTACTCAAGGCAATCAGCGTATCAACAGGCTTCATATACGTATAAATCTGTTGTGCAAACACAAGCTCGGGGGCGCAATCATTGAGAAAAGCCGTCATAAGACCTGATTGACTCACGAGAGATATTGCAGGCAAGCCCTTTTGCAGACCCTTTGCGATATTTTCACCGTTTTCATATTCAGAAAAAGCTGAAATATCTTTACTATCGAGTTTTCGCTCCAGAAGAAAACCCTTCATAAGCTCGCCGACTATATGTTCACTGTCCGCGGCACTTCCGCCATTACCGCAAACGAGAACCTTACCGTGGTTTTTATACGTATTTTCCAGCAGTAAATATGCATCGTTGATGCTCTCTTTTACTGAATCCAACATGGGGTATCGGTTAATTAAAGCTTCGAGTATTTTATATGTACTTTCTTTCATCTTTTTCTCCTCAGAACAAAACGCCTAACGCGGCATAATCACCTATATTGTCACCCAATGCAGCAGGAAGAATTTTACAGACTTCCCGATTACACGTAAGCGCTTCACGTTTTATCACATCTTCAATTACAGGCATAAAGAACTCTTTATTGCGCTCAAAAATGCTGCCTATGATAATTGCCTGCGGGTTAAGAATATCAATTAAAATCGCCAGACCTCTGCCGAGATATTCAGCGCATTTTTCATATATTTCACAAGCCATAGCGTCGCCTTTATGCATAGCATCGGCGACGCTTTTTGCATCAAGCCTTCCGATATCATCGTCATTTTCCAAAAGAATACTTTTTTTGCCGTTTTTTAAATATTCTTCGGCTGTGATTCGCGCAAGATTCCTGATACCGCCACCTGAACAAAAGCCTTCAAAGGAACCGCGTTTTCCGTATCCTGCAGGACCGTCCTCCGCAAGGCGGATATGACCTACTTCACCTGCACCGTCGTTGGTGCCACTGTAGAGCCTGCCGTCAAGTATAAGACCTGCCCCCATACCCGTGCCGAAGGTGAGAAAAACCATATTATCGTAGCCCCTGCCTGCACCAAAACGCCACTCAGCCACGGCGCAAGCGTTAGCATCATTATGAAGAACACACTTCACGCCGAATTCCCGGGATAAGATATCAACTATGGGCACATTATCCCAGTCGGGAAGATTGGGCGGACAATGTATAGTTCCCGTTTTGCTGTTCAAAGGACCACCGCAGCTGATACCGATGCCTATAAGCTCGCTTTTATCAATTCCGTTTCTGCCGATAAGCTCATAACATTTTTCAATAATCTCGGCTACAACGGCTTGCCATCCCCTGCTTACGTTCGTAGGAAATTTGATTTTATCTTTTATAAAACCGTCAATATTTTCGGAAAGCTCACCCTTGCCGAGAATTACGGCGCACTTTGTGCCGCCGATATCCACACCTAAAGAATACATAAAAACCGCTCCAAGAAATACTATAGGTTCATAATAACAAAAAGCCGTCACTTATACAAGAATTTATTTCTTTTTACTGTGAAAAGTTTCTTCACCTATTCTTCGTATGGTAACGTTTACGGTAATGCTTGTCACCGCGTTTTTAAAGGCATTTTCCCAATCATTTTTGAGAAGCTCATATTCTTTTGTATTCATCAGCATTAACCTTCTGCCGTATCTTACAGCATCACCACCGTGCTCGCTCTGTAAAACCACAATTGCATTTTCTGCCTTTTTGGCAACAGCGGCGCCTGCGGCACTTTTAATTATTTCCATAAAATCATCATCGGTACTGAAATACTGCGCACCGCCGACTTCTTCAAGATCGCAGGAAATATCAACCGTCAATTTATAGTGCAGAACACCGTTTTCTTTTGATATTTTGTAATGAGTTTTACCCTTAACTATAACAAACGTTGCTTTATTTCCGTTTGGAAGGTCAGCACTCAGAAAGCCTTCGTTTATTTCATTACGCAAAAACGCAAGACCTTCCGCGTCACCTGATGCAAGATACATCGTAAAGGTTTCATCCTTGTCAAAAAGCGCACATCCGTCAATAACAAAATCCTGATTTTCACCGTTTTCCTGAACCTTTACCGCAGGCAGGCAAACGAAAGACGTATCATCCTTCATAGCATTGACTGCATCGATTATGCGCACTCTCGGCACAAGTGATTGGCGGTAGCTTTCTTCCAGCATTTTTTCAAGAATTTTACTTTTTACCGTATCATTCAAAAGTCTGGCACGAATCACGTCTTCTGCCTTTCCTCCTTTTGCAATACAAAGCAATTGCGATGCTCTTGAATCATAATTCCGTTGAAAAAAATCAAGTATATCCGCTAAGTTTTTCTGTGCCGTGGTTTCACCGATAACAATAACTCTATTTTGCGCATAAAACGGCTTATTACCGCTTTTTGTAGTCAGTTGCATCAACGCTGCCGCTACGGATTCCCCTGTGGCGGTATATATTTTTGTTTTATTTTCAGCCGATGAATCACCACTTGGCGAACCGCTTTGCTCATTGTTGAGTATCTCAACTGTCACTTTGAACCCTTTACTGTTGATATCAATACCTATACCCTGAATTATCATCAGGTCAGAAAGCTCTGTTCCTGCCTTCTCACAGGAAGCAAAGCTGCACATCAGCAATGCACACATAACAATCAGGCTAATTGTTCTCAAAATTTTCTTCATAAGGCTTCACCTTTTTAAAATAAATTATAAGCACCACAGGCAGAACAATGACCGCAACAGCGTAAAGCCCTATTGTCAAAGGGCTGTAAGATACAAAACCGAATTTTTCCAGATCGCCTGAGATAATGCCGAGAACAATGCTCACCACAAGGATTAAAATTACACACGTGCCTTTTTTGGAAACCTTCGGAAAAACCGTTTTAATGCAATTAATAACTGCAAGAAAATACAGAGAGATTTTTTCAACAACGCACAGTATCCATATAGCCGTTTCAAGCGCATCCATACGTTCCAACAGACCGAATTTTGCCAATGTCACTGCAGTATATGTTGGAAAAAGCTGAGTATCCGCGAAAACGCCTAAGGTACCTACAGTAAAGAACAAAATAACGCTGAATGTCACACCGCTGAGAACTGCCCAGAAAATAAAGCTTTTTATTACCTTGCCTTTAATTCCCGGTAAAAAAAGAATAAGCGTTCCGATTTCAAATGCTTGCACGCAAAAAAGCAAGCTATCACGTATAAAACTGCCGACACCGTTTTCAAAAAGCGGTGTAAAATTAAGAAAATCCACATCACCCCAAAGAGAAATCATAACAAAACCCGTAACACCGACCACAATAACGGTAAATATTATTGCTGCCCGTGAAAGTGCACCGAGACCCAAAAGAGAAAGCAGACCGCACACCGTCACCAAGGCCATTATGAAAAGTGTCATATCATTGCCGGGAAAAAGCTCCGAACTGGCAAACAAGTCAAACCTTGCCAGAGTACGCAGTATGCCCGTAACCCATACAATCGCATACATCAAAGAGATAATCTTAAAAAAGACATTATCTTTAATTACTGCCTTTTTACCCATTTTTTTCTCTTTATCAACCATTTTATGCAATACAAAAACAGGTATTGCAGCAACAATACTCACGACAATAAATACCAAGGGGCGTAAAAGAGAATCCGTCCGTGAAATACTGATTTCAGGCGACGATATATACATGAAAATACTGCTCAGTACCGAAAGATACAAAAGTGAAAAAAACTGTGGTGCAGACACACGTGATTTGTTCATAGTTAATCCTTTATTTGTTTTTAAATTTTAATTTATTGATATCAAAAATATTTTTCCCTAATTTTTCCATACTTATACGCACAAGTGAATCTCTCAACATTTCTTTTTTGAACGGAGAAACGGGTGCAAGGAACGGAATACCGTAATCGGTCATTGAAGCAAGGCTGATAACTAACGCCGCCGCACCGATCATAATGCCGTAAAGTCCCGTAGCACCACCTATAACTATGAAGATTATTCGCAAAACGGAAATGGGTTGATACAAATCCGATGAAACGAGAGAACAAATTGCCGTTAAAGCCACAATTATCAGCATCGGCGCACCAATGAGACCTGCCGTAACCGCCGCATCACCTATAACGAGTGCACCCACTATACTGACGGCGTGCCCGATGGATTTCGGCATACGAAGACCTGCCTCGCGCACGGTTTCGTAAACGAAGTGGATAATGAGTGCTTCAAGTGTCAGAGTAAACAAGGTATTACTCTCCATAACAACAATATTATAAAGCATATCGTCAGGTAACATCTCCTGATGAAACAAGCCAACCGCAACAAAAATTCCCGGTAAAAACACGCTTATCAAAAATGCAAGAAAACGTACTATGCGCATAAAGGTTGCAAAAAACGGCCGGTTAATATAGTCATCAAGTGTCTGAAAATTTTCTATAAAAAGCCGCGGCACTATAAGTGCAAAGGGTGTACCGTCAATTATTATGCCGATTTTACCCTCGCATATTTTTGCAGCGAAGGTATCAGGACGTTCCGTCTGACCCACCATTGTAAAAAATGAAAGTCTTTTTGTATCAAGGGCTTTTCTCAGATAACCTGCGCCAAGAACCGTATCCATATCAATTCCGTTAAGTCTTGATTTGACCTCATTCAGGATATCGGGGTCAACACGCCCTTTCATATAACATAACAGTATTCTCGTTTTACTTTTCAGACCGTGCTCCTGCATCTCAATGGTGAAATCGGATGTACAAAGGCGTTTTCTCACAAGGGTAAGATTAGTTTTCATATTCTCTGTGAACCCTTCCCGAGAGCCGAACTCCTGAACGTCTGTATCAGGTTCTGAAATCGCCCTTTCAGGTATTGCCTGAACGCCGAAAATAACACATTCCTTTGACCCTTCGACGAAAATCAGCAACGTTCCGCGCAAAAGCATGTCAACGGCAATGTCAAGGCTTGTTTCTTTTTTCTGTTCCGTTCCGCATATTATATTGTCACAAATAAACTCAAGCTCTTCACCTTCCGGAAGAGTGCCGTCATAACTCAACAAAGGTCTTATGGCATTATCCGCAATCTTCTGGGAATTACAAAGTCCGTCACAATTTGCAAAAACTATACATTTGCCTGCACAATAGCCTTTTTTAACAACAATATCGAAGCTGCCTTTGAAGGCTTTTTTTATAATCCTTCCGTTTTCAACTGCATTCTCTCTCACCGCACCGAAGGTTGTTGGTTTTATATCATCCACATCAATAAAAAATTTATTATTTTCTGCCATTTTATCACCACACTTGTTTTTTCCCTTTACAAAAAGAATATACGGATAAAAAGCGGTTAAAACAAAATCGGTGAAGAAATATGATTTCAGTTATTATAAGAACCTTTATCATTTATTGTGTAGTAACAATTTTTATGCGTATGATGGGAAAAAGACAATTAGGCGAGCTCCAACCCGGCGAGTTGGTCATAACCTTGCTTATTTCAGAAATTGCAACAACGCCCATTGTCGACAACACCCTTCCCCTGCTCAACAGTATTATTCCCCTGATGCTGCTTGTAGGATTTGAAATTGTCACTTCCGTTATTGAAATGAAAAGCGTCAGATTCAGATATTTAGTTGACGGCAAACCCATCACCGTTATAAAAAACGGTGAGCTGCAACAGAAAAAGTTGAAAAAACTGCGCTTTACCGTTAACGATATTCTTGGGGCATTACGCCAGAAGGATGTTTTTGACATTGAAGATGTTCAGTACGCAGTGGTTGAAACCAACGGTACTCTTTCCGTACTTCTTAAACCCGAAAAGCGCAACTCAACACCAAAGAACTATAACATTCCCGAAAAAGACACGGGTATGCCCTGTCCCGTAATAGTTGACGGAAAAATAATCGAAACCAATTTTGATGATTGCGGTGTTTCCGCAGAAGAAATACTTTCAAAAATGCGTTTTGATAAGCTGCAACAAAAAAACATACTGCTTATGACTGTTGATAAAGACAAAAATTACTGTATCATAACAAAGAAGGAGTTTTGAATGAAAAGACTTATTCCTGCGGTTATAATGATTTGTGTCACAATTATTTTAGGTATAATATCGTTAATGTACATTGATAAAGCAGATGAAACTATGACAACGGCGGCAGATAAAATATTAAAATACGCCAACGAAGAAAATTACGAAAAGCTGAATGAATCCGTTGACGATGCACTCTCTCTATGGAACAGAAAGAAGCCTGTTCTTAATATTTTTTTAGGACAGAAGGAAACTAACGAAATAACATCACACCTTATGATGGTCAGACAATTTTCCCTGGAAGGTGATAAAGCTTCGGTAATTTTATACACCTATGAATTCAAGACCTCATTGGACCGCATAAAAAGAACCAACGAACCGTCCCTGAGCACAATTTTTTAAATGAACGGTTAATTGTTCACAATATTTTTCAGTCCGAATATGATATATCGAGAGGACTGATTATTAAATGAACGAAAAAACAATTCTTATTCTCGGCGGTGACAACCGTTCACTGTATTTAGGAGAATACCTTGAAAAACAACATTTTCATGTCTGCTACTATGCTTTCAATCAGGCGGATTGCTACGAAAGCCTTACGGATGCCGTAAATGATGCCGATTTTATAATACTGCCCTTACCGCTTACCCGTGACCGACTGACACTCAACGCCGTGCTTTTTGACGGAACAGTGTCCCTTGCGGACATATACGCCTGCGCTGTTTCGGGTAAAATGTTTTTAGGCGGCAGGATGCCCAAAAGCTTTTGTGAAGAGCTTGATGCACGCGGGGCGGTGTGGTGTGACTACTTTGAACTCGACGAATTGGCAATATACAACGCCGTGCCTACTGCAGAAGGAGTTTTGCAGATACTGATTGAAGAATTGCCCATTACAATACACGGTATGAACTGCGCTGTGGCAGGCTACGGAAAAGTGGGTAAAATACTCGCACAGACACTTAAATCCTTAGGGGCAAACGTAACGATTTTTGCAAGAAAACAAAAAGATTTTGCAGATGCCTTCGCTAAAAAGATAATTCCGAAAAGCTTCACTTCGTTGTCCGATGAACTCCACACTTTTGACACACTCATAAACACCGTTCCTTACAGAGTTCTGGGTGCAAAGGAGCTCGATAATCTCAACCCTGAATGTGTTTTGGTGGAGATTGCATCCGCTCCCTTCGGTATTGATTTTCAAGCCGCCAAAGAAAGGGCTTTCACGGTAATAAAAGCAGGCTCACTCCCCGGTAAGGTTGCGCCGAAATCCGCCGGCGAAATAATCGGTCGCTCAATTCTTCCCATAATACGAGCGAGGGGGTCAGCAGATTGAAAACAATCGGCTTTGCTATATGCGGTTCATTCTGTACATTTAAAACCGTAGTTAAAGAAATTGAAAGATTAAAGAAGCTCGAATATAACGTAATACCAATAATGTCGGAAAACTCATATTCTCTTGACACAAGGTTCGGCGACGCGGTGTATTGGCGTTCCGTAATCAAGGACATCACAGGAAACGATATTATTCATACCATACCAAAAGCCGAACCGATAGGTCCTAAAAAATTATTGGATGCCCTTGTTATTGCACCGTGTACGGGAAACACCCTTGCAAAGCTTGCTACGGGCGTTACGGATACCTGCGTCACACTTGCGGCAAAAGCACATCTCAGGAACGGCAGACCGCTTATTATTGCACCATCCACAAACGATGCTCTTGCAAATGCCGCAAAAAACATAGGCGCGTTGCTTAACTACAAAAACATATATTTTGTCCCTTACGGTCAGGATAGTTTTTCGGGAAAACCAAACTCAATGGTTGCAGACTTTTCGCTTATTCCCGACACGCTTGACTACGCTTTCAAGGGTGTTCAGATACAACCATTGATTTTACCGCCGCAATAACGCGGCATACATAAGTATATTTTGGTAAAAATGAGAAAAAACTATTTACAAAAAACAAAACATATTATATAATTGTTTTTATAAAAGGGAGTAACTCGTGCCACGCGGTACGGTACCGCTCGTCATTACGGCAATAGCCCGACGGTGCCTTAAAGAGTGAGACTTTTACCGCACTCAAACGGTAAAGGTCTTTTATTTTTTACTCTCTTGAAAAAGAAAGGAAATGGATGCAAATGAAGCACTATCTTGAATCTGCAGAAGCCGTATTTAAGGAAGTTAATTCATCCGAAGTCGGTCTTACGTCTGCAGAAGCTGCCGCAAGACTCGAAAAAAACGGTAAAAACAAGCTTGCTGAAGCTAAAAAAGACTCAACAATCAAAAAGTTCTTCGACCAGATGAAGGACCCCATGATCATCATCCTTCTCGTTGCCGCAGTTGTTTCTGCCGCCGTAGAGATGATAGAAGCAGGAAAATTCGTCACACCCACTGACTCAATCATCATTCTTGTTGTTGTTCTTATTAACGCTCTTCTCGGTGTTATTCAGGAAAACAAAGCGGAAAAAGCTGTTGAAGCTTTACAGAAAATGTCCGCCGCAACCACAAAAACACTTCGTGACGGTAAAGTCGAAAACATCAAGAGCGAAGATCTTGTTGTAGGTGACGTTATTCTTCTTGACGCAGGTGACGCTATTCCTGCGGACTGCCGTATTTTTGAATGCGCAAGCATGAAAATCGAAGAAGCCGCTCTTACAGGTGAAAGCGTACCCGTTACAAAGCTCATTAACGCTCTTCTCGGAAAAGACGAAAATGAAATTCCGCTCGGCGACCGTAAAAATATGGCTTATATGGGTTCAACACTCGTTTACGGACGTGGTAAGGCCGTTGTTGTTGCTACGGGTATGGATACCGAAATGGGTAAAATCGCTACCGCCATTTCTACAGCGGAAGAAAACAAAACCCCGCTTGAAATTAAACTCGAACAGCTTTCAAAAATTCTTACAAAGCTCGTTATCGGTGTTTGTCTTGTTATTTTTGCATACAACCTTATAGCAAAGTTCTTCCTTGCAGACGGTGCGCAGTTCTTTGACGTTGCACTTCATTCCTTCATAACCGCTATTGCTCTTGCCGTTGCGGCTATCCCCGAAGGTCTTGTTGCGGTTATGACTATTGTTCTTTCAATAGGCGTTACAAACATGTCTAAAAAGAATGCTATTATTCGTAAAATGAACGCTGTTGAAACACTCGGTTGTACACAGATTATCTGTTCGGATAAAACCGGTACTCTTACACAGAACGTAATGACCGTTGTTGACCATTACGCAGAAGATGAAAAATTCCTTGCTACGGCTATGGCTCTTTGCACCAATGCCGAAGTAGAAGAAGACGGTAAAGGCACAGGCGAGCCTGATGAAGTTGCTCTTATCAACTATGCCGCAACACTCGGTCTTAAAAAAGCAGACCTTGTTGCCGCTAACCCCAGAGCAGGCGAAGTTCCCTTTGACTCTGGAAGAAAGATGATGTCAACCGTTCACGCTGTTGACGGCAAATTCGTTCAGTACACCAAAGGTGCTCCCGACGAAATTCTCAAAAAGTGTACAAAGGCTTATGTTAACGGCGAAATTGTTGATATTAACGACGATATTCTCAAAAAAGCCGCAGAAGAAAACACAAGAATGGGTAACAAAGCCCTTCGCGTATTTGCAGTTGCTTTCAAAGAGTACGCTTCTGCTCCCGAGGTTTATGACTCCGCATCACTTGACAATGATCTGATTTTCATCGGTCTTACAGGTATGATTGACCCTGTTCGACCCGAAGTTAAAGATGCTATCGTTGAATGCCGCGGCGCAGGTATCACACCTATTATGATTACAGGTGACCACATCAACACCGCAAAAGCTATCGCACGTGAGCTTGGTATCCTTACAGATGATTCACAGGCGATGATGGGTGCCGATATCGACAAATACTCAGACGAAGAATTTGAAAAAATCGTTGAAAACGTATTCGTTTACGCACGTGTTCAGCCTGAACACAAAACAAGAATCGTTAACGCTTGGAAGGCTAAGGGCTACGTTACCGCTATGACAGGTGACGGTGTTAACGACGCACCCTCTATCAAGAGTGCCGATATAGGTGTCGGTATGGGTATCACGGGTACCGATGTTACAAAGAATGTTGCCGATATGGTTCTTACAGACGATAACTTCGCAACTATTGTTTCCGCAGTCGGCGAAGGCAGAAGAATTTACGACAACATCCGTAAGGCTATTCAGTTCCTTCTCGGTTCTAACCTTTCTGAAGTTCTTTCAATTTTCTATTCAACAATTATGAACTTCACAATCCTTATGCCTTCTCACCTTCTCTTCATTAACCTTGTTACAGACAGTATTCCTGCTCTTGCTCTCGGTCTTGAAAAACCCGAAGCCGACATTATGAGAAGAAAGCCCAGAAGCAAGAATGACGGTATCTTCGCCGGTGGCTTAGGTATAGACTGTGCATATCAGGGTATCCTTGTAAGCATCCTTACAGTTGTTGCTTTCTATGTAGGTGAATTCCTTGATACAGGTCACCTTAAGTTAGGTAACTTTGAAGATAACACCGAAGGTATGACAATGGCATTCTTCACAATGGCTATGTGCGAAATCTTCCACTCCTTCAATATGCGTTCACAGCGCGGTTCTGCAATCGGTATGGTATTCAAGGGTCACCACAACGTAGCTCTTTACGGTGCTATGCTTGGTTCATTCGCTCTCACAACTCTTGTTGTTCAGGTTCCCTTTATCGCTTCTATATTCCACTTTGAACCCCTTCCCTGGGATGCATACTTCATTTCACTCGGTCTTGCATTCCTCATTATACCGATTGTTGAAATCATCAAGCTCTTGCAGAGAAAACTCGGTAAAAAACACGATTAAACAAATATCAAAAGGAGCTGTAAAAACTTTTGTTTTTACAGCTCCTTTTATTGACTATTCGGTAAAATATGGTATTATATTATATAGTTATGATTACAAAGAATAAGGAGTGATTGATTATGTCAGGTTCACTTGTTTCCGGACTTGGTGCGATACTTATGGCTTTTTTTACTTTATTATCATCAATTTTCGGAATTGCTCAGAACAAACCCGACAATTCTGTTATTCAAGGTTTTGAAACCAAGGAGGAAAGCGTTATGCGTATTATGTCATTTAACATCCGTTGTGCCAATGTTGGCTCTGACACATGGGAAGACCGAATCGGTATAGTTTCACAGACTATGCTCGACAGTGAGGCTGATTCTATAGGCGTTCAGGAAGCTACTCCGGAATGGATGGCAGCACTCAAAGAAACTGTTGGTGAAAAGTACGCTTATGTTGGTGTAGGTCGTGATGACGGCGATAACGAAGGCGAATATTCTGCAGTTTTTTATATGAAAGATAAATATAACGTTGTTGACAGCGGTACCTTCTGGCTTTCCGAAACACCGGATAAAGTTTCCTTCGGTTGGGATGCCGCCTGCCGACGTGTTTGCACCTGGGTTGTTCTTGAAAACAAAGCAACAGGTGAAAAATACGTTCACCTTAACAGTCACTTTGACCACATCGGTATTTCCGCAAGAAAGAACAGTGTTGACCTGATTCTTGATAAAGCATCTGAATATGCGGATTTACCTGTTGTTTTCACTGCAGATATGAACGTAAGACAAGGTAGCGACAACTACAATCAGTTTGTCGATTCAGGTATCTTGCGCGATACAAAGTTCGATACTTCCGACACTATGAACTACTGTACATACCACGATACAAAGCCTGAAAAACACTCTAAGGACGTTATCGACTACGTTATGGTAAATGATAACTTTGATACAATGGCTTATCGCGTTGTCACGGAAGGTATTGACGGCAGATTCGTTTCTGACCACTATCCTGTTTATGCGGATATTGTTATAAAATAAAACACAGCAACACAAACTAAAAGTTCCATTCAAAAAGCTCTTCGTTTTTTGAATGGAACTTAATTTTTATTTTTTCTTTTTTGGCGGATTGTATTTTGTCTTATAGTATTCGGAAGCCTCTGCAACAGGTCCGTCGAAGACGATTTTACCGTTTTTCATAACAATACCACGTTTACAGAATTCTTCCGCAACGGCAGTCTGATGAGTAACAAACAGGAGTGTCACGTTGTCTTTTTCAATAATATTATTTACGGTTTTACGGCACTTTGTTTTAAATGCGTTATCGCCGACGCTGAGCGCTTCGTCAACAATAAGTATTTCAGGCTTTATATTAACGTTTATGGCAAACCCCAAACGTGATTTCATACCGCTTGAATATGTTCTTACGGGCTGGTCAATATAGTCGCCTAACTCGGAGAACTCAATAATCGTATCTTCAAGTGCTTTTATTTCATCTTCAGAAAGACCGAGAATATGACCTTTAAGGTAAATATTCTCCCTTCCCGTAAACTCCTGGTCAAACCCACTGCTCAATTCCAACAAGGCGCTTACTCTGCCATCCACCGTTATTTCACCGCAAGTGGGGAAAACTACGCCCGTTATCATTTTAAGAACAGTTGATTTACCTGCGCCGTTTTTACCAAAAAGGGCAACTGACTCGCCGCGGTTGATTTCAAAGCTCATATCGTCAACGGCTTTTTTCTCTTTATATTTTATTTTCTTAAAGAATATACCTAAAAGGCGCTTTCTTGTACTTGAATAGAGTTTATATTTTTTCGTTACATTATTAAATCTTATTACGGTATCGCTCATTATCTTTCCCCCGTATCACAAAACGTCAGGTATTTCTTTTCTAAGTTTTTTGTATGCCCAGATTGAAAGCAAACCGAGCACTGCGTACCAGCCAAGGAAAAATGCTAATCTTGCGGGTTGCTCAAAGAACCAGGTGTGGTTCACAAAACAGTTCCTGTAGCCGTAACAGATAAAGGTTACGGGATTAAGCATCATAATGGTATAAAGAATTTTGTTATCGGCAATATTTTCTATATTCCAGAGTATGCCTGAAAGCCAGAAAACGCCGATATTCAAGGATTTTACAAGGTTTGCAAAGTCCTTGCTTATTGCGGAAATCATACCTGCAAACAATGACCACGCGTTGAAGAAAAGGAACATCATCAACATATACAAAGGTAACTGAAGAAGATAAATTGTAGGTGCATAACCCATAATCCAGAAGACGGCAATCACAACAAGCACAAGTATAACGTGAACATATAAATGTGAAAGCCCCGTGAACGTCGGAATAGTTGTTATGGGATACTTCATTTTTGTAACAAGGTAGCTGTACCTTCTTATGCAGGTAGTACCGCCCGTTATAATTTCCGTCATATAGAACCACGCAACAATACCTGACATCAACCACAATATAAAAGGATATTCGCCAACATCCTTTCCGCTTCTCAAGCCTATTGCAATGGCAAACCAATATACAAACAACGTGAAAATAGGTTTAATAACCGCCCACGCCCAGCCCAAAGCAGAGCCGTTATATGTTTTTTTCAGGTCAGCTATTGACAACTTTCCAATCTGATGTAAATTGCCGAAGTGCTCCTTGAAAATCAAAACGAACACGTCTATGTAGCTTTTAAAAAAGTTTTTTATTCTACTCATAAAAACACCTACAAAAGTCAGTCATTAATCTTAACGGAATCATCGGTTTCGGTTAATCTGAAGAAAACAGGATGTTCTTCAAGAGAAATATTAGGACAATGTAAGGTTAACCTTAACTCACCATTCAAGTCTTTAAAAATCATTCCGTGACCGCCATCATCGTCAAACAAAGTGGGAAGATGCGTCCAGTTACCGCAGATTGAACCGTTATCAGACGTAGCAACACATTGTCTGTAGCCGTTACAGCAGGTTGACCATATCATAATGAGCTTGCCGTTTTCCTTTCGATAAAGGAATGGTCCGTCAGTAACGTTATGGTCTTTCTCGGTTGCTTCTCTGTTCAAAAAAGAGCTTGCGGCAAAAAGCTCAACAGGTTCAGTAACGGCGTGTGTAAGATCATTACTCAACTCAACACGGCAGATTGTGCCGTTGAGAATCTGTGTGTGCTCGTGACAAAACACGCAATAAACTTTGCCGTTTTCAAAATGAAGTGTTCCGTCAAGGCACTCCCATTCCTTAGGTGTAACCGCACCGTCGGAATGTAGCTCAAACTCGCCGTCGGGAGCTTCACTTTTGAGTATATACGTACCCCTGAGACCATTGGGTTTCGTGAAGGTTGCAAGCAAATAATACGCACCGTTATAAAAATGAACTTCGGGAGCCCAGTTCACGTGGGTGTTCATATTATGTTTGACGGAGCTGAAAATCTCTTTAGGCTCGGACCAGTTTTCAAGGTCATCACCTATATAAACGTCAAAGCCACCCGTACCCTGACCGAAATTGGCGGCACGTGTTCCGTACATATAATACTTTCCGTCAACCACCAACACAAAAGGGTCGCGGATATTAATATCACAGTTTTTCAAACAATCACCTCATACAATGCGTTTATTGTTTTTGTAATGGAGAATTGTAACTCGTTTCTGGAACTGACAAACAACTTCGTAATTAATTGTATCAGTAAGCTCTGCAATTTCTTCGGCAGTAATTGAATTTTCACCGTCAGTACCGAGAACAGTAACCTCATCCCCTACCGAAACAGATGAAAGCCCGGTAACATCAACCATTAACTGATCCATACACACTCTGCCTATTACAGGAGCATATTCACCGTTAATAATCACCCTGCCTTTATTTGAAAGACTGCGTGAATATCCGTCCGCATATCCAATACAAACGGTAGCAATGCGTGTAGGTTTATCAGTAAAGTAAGTGTGACCGTAACTGACACCGCTTCCGGCAGGAACTTCTTTAACGTGAGACACATGGCTGACAATACGCATAGCCGGTACTAAATCAACAGAGCCGTCATTAACATATTCATCGGGATAAAGACCATACATAACAATACCCAAACGAACCATATTGAATTGCTCGTCAACAGTCAGAAGACCTGCGCTGTTGCACATATGCTTTATAGGAATATACATTCCGCGATTTTCGAGTTCATTTATAAAGTTTTTGAAAACTTCCGTCTGTTTGCGGGTAGTTTCGCGCTCAACACAGTCCGCGCAGGCATAGTGACTGAAAATACCCTCAATATAAATATTAGGCAAATCGTTTATTCGTTTAACAGTTTCTACACTCTCATTATTACAAAAGAAACCTATACGCGACATACCTGTATCGACAGCTATATGAACTCGTGCAATTTTTTTGAGTTTAACTGCCGCTTCAGAAAGAGCAACAGCATCATCATAGTTAAAAATAGTTTGTGTCAGTTCGTGTTTTACAAGAGTTTCATACTGATAGGGTGACGTGTAAGAGAGCACGAGTATGGGTTTTTCAACGCCTGCCCCGCGCAGTTCAACCGCCTCGCCCAATTCCGCAATACCGAAATAGTCAACATCATTCTGTATTGCCCTTGCTACACCGACGGCACCGTGGCCATATGCATCCGCTTTAACTATAGCAAGAGAGAGAACGTCTTTTTTTATTTTCTTTTTAAGCTCAGTAAGATTATGGGCAATAGCATCAAGATCCACCGCCGCATAAGTTCTGTAATATTCGTCAAATGTATTTTTAAAATCCATAACATCTCCGTCTGAATCAAGGCATACTAACCATAATTAACCATATAATACCACACTTTATTTAAATAAACAATAAACTTAGGGATTTTTTTAATTTTTTTGGAATATTGACATTATCAGGTAAAAGATATAAAATCAAATCATTACGATTTAGGAAGTGTTCATTATGGCTAAAAATCTGAAACCACTCGCAGTTGCCGCGGCAGGTATTGCCGGCGTTGCAGGTGCAGTTGCCGCAGCCTTTGCGGTAAATAAACATATCCACAAGGACATCTGTATGATTGCTCACCGC
The DNA here is from genome assembly GCA_017461235.1 of Clostridia bacterium. GTDB lineage: Bacteria > Bacillota > Clostridia > Oscillospirales > Acutalibacteraceae > DTU089. Next base: position 97,163 of record JAFTYU010000030.1, read on the forward strand.
GGTTACAGCTCAAAATACCCCGATAACACAGAACCTGCGTTTCTCGGCGCGGTTAAGAACGGCTCCGGCGGTATTGAAACTGATATCAGAATCACATCAGACGGGGTTTTTGTTGCCAACCACAACGATGATGTTGAATACAAAGACGGCACAAGCCTTGTGGTAGCCGACTCTACATACGACCAGCTTGTTGCAAAACCCATTAAAACCGACAAGGTTAAAGATGACGTTTATATCTGCACTTTTGAAAGATATCTTGAAATCTGCCGTGATAATAACCTTATCTGCTTTATTGAACTTAAAGGTGAATATACTGACGAGCAGATTAACGAGGTTTTCACACTTGCAGATAAAGTTTACGACCTTAAAATGTGTATGCTTCAGTCTTTTGAGTTTGAAAACCTTGTTAAGGCACACGAGGCTTTCCCTGATTTGAAAATAATGCTCACCTACGGCAAAGGTATGGATTACTCAAAATGCCTTGAATACGGCTTTGATATTGACGTTGACTATAAGACATTATCCAAAAAGATGATGAATGACTTCCATAGTCGCGGACTTAAGGTCGGTGCATGGACTGCCAACGATATATTCACTTTGAACTACTGTCGTGCATTTGGCGTTGACTTTATAGAATCCGATGTTTTCGGCGGTAACAAAAAATAAAATTTTACAGGCTTACTTGTACAGTAGGCCTGTATTTTTTATACTTTGTTCATCATTTTACTCTTGTTAATTACATTAAATTGTGTTATATTTGGTGTATATGTTTTTTAAAGGCGAGAGTTATGGAAAAATTATTTGATTTCATTTACAATTGCATATATAATCTGGGTCTTGTTACAGGTAAGATAATCGGCGGTTTTTTCAAAAAAATCGCTCACATTATCAAAAAAGTTTTCCACTTCAACAAGGCATCGTTTTCGTCTGCAAAAACCTTCGTTAAACGTTCCGTTGTGTTTGTACTCATTGCGGCGGTTATCGGCACAAGCGTTTTTGTAGCCTATAACACCGGTAACAAGGTTAAAGCAGTTGCCCTTATTATAGACGGCGAAACAATCGGCTACGCCGCAACCCGCAAAGCGGCAACCACCACCGAAAACAAGGTAGCAGCTCTCCTGGGCGAAGACAACGCACCCGAAATCGAGCTTAAAGAAAAACGCACAGTTGCCAATAATATCCGTTCTGCTGATTTCCTTTTGCAGACCATTATTGAAGAATACGGCGATGAGCTGACACCTGTTAATGAGGTTTATATTGACGGCGAACTGCTCTGTGCGGTTAAAGACGGTGACGTTATTGAACAAGCCGTTGCAGAGGTTCTGGAGCTTGCCAAAAAAGTCTATCCTGACTCCTCTGTTTCACTTGCGGAAAAAATAACCGTAAAACAGACCTACTATTCCCCCGACAATAAAAAATTATACTCAAATGCGCAGTTCAAAACCGCGCTTAACGCACCAGATACCCTGACGGTAAGACACACAGAATGTCAGGAGAACGTTAACTACACCGAATTTGAAACTGTTGAAATACAGACAAATACCTTGTTCGTCGGCGACACACGTGTGCGCAGAAGCGGTCAGAACGGTACTGAATACGCCATAGACCTTGTTACATACGTTGGTGATAAGAAAGTCCTTTCCGAGCCGCTTATGAGCATAGCTTTGACTCAACCTGTAACACAGATTGTTGAACGCGGCATCCGTGCCGAGAGTCTGTCAATGGGTTCATATACAGTTTACCAGACAACAGGCGTATTCTGTTGGCCCGTTGTTAACCTTTACACGGTCACTTCTCCCTACGGACACAGAAGTCTCGGCTATCACAGGGGTATTGATATTTCCGGTGCTAATGCATCAGGTTCACTCGTTGTTGCAGGTGCCGCAGGTACGGTCACGGAAGCCGGCTGGAGCACAGGCGGTTACGGTAACTACGTTAAAATTGACCATGGCAACGGCGTTGAAACCCTTTACGCTCATATGCTCGATAACTCACTTATGGTAAGCGTCGGTGACGTTGTGCAGAAGGGACAGACCATCGGCAGAGTCGGTAACACGGGTTATTCATTCGGTGCTCACCTTCACTTTGAAGTAAGATTAAACGGTAACAGGCTTGACCCTGCTCCGTATTTAGGATTAGGATAATGAACATTACAGTCATAGCTTTGGGGAAACTAAAGGAAAAATATCTTAAGGATGCGGTAAGTGAATATTCAAAAAGAATAAGCGCATACGGCAAGCTTGATATTGTGGAGCTTAACCCCGTTAAGCTTTCCGACTCCCCTTCACAGACAGAAATTGACAACGCCCTGTCTAAAGAAGCGGAAGAAATAAAAAAGAAAATACCTAACGGAAGTTATGTATTTTCACTCTGTATTGAAGGCAAAGAGAAGTCAAGCGAGCAGCTTGCCGATGCAATTAAAGCTGTTACATTAAACGGCAAAAGCAGTATAGTTTTTATAATAGGAAGCTCCTTTGGTTTATCATCGGAAATAAAAAAAATATCGGATTGCCGTTTGTCCTTTTCACCTATGACATTCCCCCATCAGTTAATGCGTGTTATGTTACTCGAACAGATTTACAGAGCATTCCAGATAAACACTAACGGAAAATATCACAAATGAGGTTTTGAATATGGCAATGTGCGATATGTGCGAAAACTACCGATATGACGAAGATTTAGAAGAATACTTCTGTGATATTGAGTTGGATGAAGACGAATATCTTAAATTTTTAACATCCTCAAACGATGCCTGCCCATATTTCAGGGCGGACGATGAGTACAGAATTGTGAGAAAACAGAACTAATGCAAAAACCGTCTGCCGAAGCAGACGGTTTTTTAATCAGTGTTTACTTTTCTCATCTCGTTCACGAATTACAAACCGCACGGGTGTGCCTTCAAGTCCGTAAACCTCACGAATCTGATTTTCAATGTAACGCTGATAACTGTAATGGAACAGCTCCGCGTTATTTACAAAGCAGACAAATGTTGGGGGTCTTGTAGAAGCCTGAGTCATATAGAATATTTTAAGGCGTTTTCCTTTATCCGTAGGCGGTTGCACGCGAAGTGTTGCAGCCGCAAGAATTTCATTCAACTGACCTGTTTTTATTCTCATGGCGTTCTGGGTATCAACGAATTTAATGAGCTCATAAAGTCTTTCAACGCGTTGACCGGTTTTAGCCGAGATAAAAATAATGGGGGCAAAAGACATAAACGAGAAGTCTTTCATCAACTGCTTGCGGTATGAATCCATTGTTCTGCCGTCTTTTTCATAAGCGTCCCATTTATTAACCGCTATAATGCAACCCTTACCCTGTTCAAGAGCTCTGCCTGCAACCTTACTGTCCTGTTCGGTGAAGCCTTCAAGGGCATCTATCATAATAACGCAGACGTTCGCTCTTTCAACAGCCATATCCGTTCTTAAGACGCTGTACTTTTCAACCGCATCTTCAACCTTTGATTTGCGGCGGAGTCCTGCGGTGTCAATAAACATAAATTTACCGTAACTGTTTTCAACAAAACTGTCAGTAGCATCACGGGTTGTACCTGCGATATTCGAAACTATCATTCTTTCTTCACCGATAATTTTATTAACGAGTGAAGATTTACCTACATTAGGCTTACCGATAACCGCAACCTTAATATAATCATCTTCGTCAGTTTCTTCCGTGAGATATTCTTCAGGAAGGTGTTTTAACACCTCATCCAATAAATCGCCTGTACCGTGGCCGTGAACGGAAGAAACAGGTATCGGATCGCCAAGTCCCAGATTATAGAACTCATATAATTCCACAGGCGGCGCACCTAATGAATCACACTTGTTAACCGCAAGCACAATAGGCTTACCGCTTTTCTGCAGCATTGCCGCAACTTCGGCATCAGTCGCTACAACACCGTCGCGCACGTCGGTAACAAGTATAATCACATTTGCGCTGTCGATAGCAAGCTGTGCCTGACGGCGCATCTGTGAAAGTATAACATCATTCGAATAGGGTTCAATACCGCCTGTGTCAACAAGCAACATATTGTGACCCAGCCACTCGCAATCACCGAAAAGGCGGTCACGGGTAACACCGGGTGTATTATCAACAATCGCAAGGCGCGTGCCCGTAAGTTTATTGAAAAGTGTAGATTTACCCACATTGGGTCTGCCCACAATAGCAACAACAGGTCTTGCCATATTAAACACCTCCGTCAATAATCATTTCTAAAAATTTGTATCCGTCACTCTCGACGGCATAAACATCTGTTTTTAAATATTCGGAAAGCTCACTCAACGTAACGTCATCAAGGAACTTATCCCCTTCATTGCGCAAAGAAACGCGCGGTATAAGTACCGCATCGCCCAAAGGAATATCTTTTAACTGCGCTTTAAAATCCGCACCCGTAACAAGTCCTGCAACGGTTACGGTATCACCGAAAAAGTTGTTCTTTATCTTTACAACGTTTATGCTGAGACCTTTGAACTTTCTTTGCGCTTTCATACAAAGCTCTTTAAGAAGGTCATATGCCGCATAACCTGTAGCAACGGTAATATTTCTGTTGACATCCCGGCTCTGTGCTTCATCAAGTGCCTTAAGAAACTCATCTTTAAGAAGGGCGCACATACCCACACCGTTATCAAGCTGACTGAACTCACCGTAATACTCTGCCGTGGGTAAAGAACGCTCTGCAATAAGATAAAATTCATCAGACGCATAAGCGAGAATTCTGCCGCCGTTAAAATAGGCAAAATGGGCATTGAACTCGTCGATTATATCAATCACAGCAGAAGCTTCTTCCTTGGTATAAGTACGCAAGGGGTACAAGCCGTCGCGGTACTTTGTAAGCCCAACGGGAACTGCCGCTATACTCTTGACCGAGGGTGAAAGCTTTGAAAGCTCTTCAAGTGAAAAACGCAACTCTTCACCGTCGTTTATGCCGGGACAAAGCACAAGCTGGGTATTCATTTCAATACCGCTTTCGGAAAACCTGTCAAGAATTCCGAGAACTTTGCCTGCATTAGGGTTCTTCATCATTTTAACCCTTAACTCGGGATTCATTGTGTGCACGGAAATGTTCACAGGTGAAATATGCATATCAATTATACGTTGCACTTCCCTTTCACAAAGCCCTGTAAGCGTAATATAATTACCGAAAAGGAAAGACATTCTTGAATCATCGTCTTTAAAATACAAGGTGTCACGCATACCTTTCGGCATCTGGTCCACAAAACAGAAAACACATTTATTCTTACAGGAATGTTGCTTATCCATAAGGTATGTGCCAAATTCAAGACCGATATCGGCATATTCGTCGCTTTTGCGGATATTCGTCTTGATAATTTCACCGTTACGCAATAGCGTAAGTGAAAGCTTTTTAGCCTGAATATAAAAGCGATAGTCAAGCACATCAAAAATCTCGTGAGAATTGATACTCTCAAGAATATCATCCTTTAGAACCCCTGCTCTGTCTGCATAGGAGCCGTCTGTAACGCTGTCGATTTTAACTGCCACACTATCACCTACCCTAAAAAACGAAATAACAGTCCAACAGGGCGGGGAGAATCTTCTCACCGCCCTCTGAAATACGAGTTACAAACTATTACAGATTAGTCTACTGCGATAACCTGTTTGCCGTTGTAATAGCCACATGCTGTGCAAAGTCTGTGGGGTCTTTTGTAATCGCCGCAGTTGGGGCACTTTACGAGTGCAGCTGCGTCCATTTTCCAAACGTTGGATCTTCTTTTGTCTCTTCTTGCTTTGGATACTCTTCTCTTAGGTACTGCCATGAGTGTAACCTCCTATATAAATTTCAACTTATTCTTCCAAAAGCTTTAAAAGCACTTCCATTCGCGGATCGATAGGTGCTTTACATTCGCATTGGTCCTGGTTAAGGTTCTTGCCGCAAGTGGGGCAAAGACCTTTACAATCATCGTTGCAAAGGTATTTTGAAGGAAGAGCGAGATTGACATCTTCTTCAACAAGGGCGTCAAGGTCAAGGCGCATATTGGGCACCTCAAGAAAATCGTCATTATCACCGCTTTCGAGAGCAACCACAAGAGTATGCTCAACAGGGAAAGTGTAATTGCGCTTAACGTCAGTTGCGCAACGGTCACAAGGCGCTTCATAGACCAAGTCGGCTTTTGCGGTAAGATTAACAATGCCTGCTCTGTTTTCAACACAGCCGCTCACCTTTACGGGTGATACAATAGGTGAAAAGCCTGAAACTTCCACAGAAGCCAGTGAAAGCTCATAATCAAAAGGGATTTTCAACCCATCGGTATTAAAAACTGATTCAAGCTCGATAATCATACACATTACCTCTCAACATACCCAAATATTATATTCTCTAATTCACCTTTTGTCAATATTTATTTACAAAAAATCTTGCATTAAAACTATTGCATAAGTCCGCGGGATAATGTAAAATAATTACAAATGTTAAGTTTTTATTTCGCGGAGGTGTTTTTGTGTCAAAAGAAATTCAAAGAACTTATAAAAATTACAAAGAATGGGAAGACGTTTCAAAACAAACCGAATACACCGAAAGAACGCCCCTTCTGGCATCCGACGGCACCTTACTCGCCAAAGGCTGGGCAAGAAAAAACGTTTTTAATTATGAGCGTTCTTTTTCCAAACCCGCCAAAAGAAAAAAAGAATGGGACTTTTATCAGGTTTCTGACGGTAAATATATGGTCCAGATAAGCTTCGCAAACATTTCTATAGGTGGTTATGCAGGTGCAAAACTCGTAGATATCGAAAACAAGAGAGTTATTGTTGACACTACTGCAATTTTTATCGGCGGTGAAAACAAATACATTCTCCCTGCGAAAGGTGATTCTCCTAATTTTTTTAAAGCAAGGGTCGGTAGTGCAAAAGTTCTTTTCGACACAAAGACAACATCAAGAAAAATTGCTTTCAGTATGCCTTATAAAAACAAAATGGTTGAATGTGAGTTTGATATGGATATTATGCCCGGACTCGAAAACATTACTACCGTTCTTCCGTTCCACGACTTACCAACCAGATATTTTATGACCACCAAACAGAACTGTATGCCTTGTGAAGGTTCTTTTAAATACGGCGATGACGTTTATCAATTCTCAAAAGAAAGCAGTTTTTGCGCTTTGGATTGGGGCAGAGTAAACACACCTTACAAAATGATCTGGTACTGGGGTAACGGTTCAACATACATAACCGATGAAAAGGGTGAAAAACACATTTTCGGTTTTGAAGTAACCTGGGGAATCGGTGATGAATCCAACGCCACGGAAACCTGTCTTTTTTATGACGGAAAAGCCCATAAGATCGGTGCAGTTGATGTTGAAACTTTCCCGAAGCCCGATAAATATATGGAACCCTGGAAGTTCATGTCAGAAGACGGCAGATTCAACCTTACTATGACACCTGTTTTCGATCACCACACTGACCTTAACATTGCCAACACCGCCCGTATGCACGCTCACCAGGTTCACGGCAAATGGAACGGTGACGTTATTCTCGACGACGGCACAAAATTAGAAATTAAAGATATGTACGCATTCTGCGAATACGTTGAAAACAAATGGTAAAAAGTCAAATAAACATCCACCCGCCAAGCGGGTGGTTTTTCATATGCGGGCATAGCCCTATGCTCTTCGCGTATGCGTAAACGCATAAGTACGGTCTGCCAGTTGCGTAAGATTGTTACTTGCTACCCGTAAACGGGCCGTATCCAC
>JAFTYU010000031.1 GCA_017461235.1 Clostridia bacterium
CAATACATATTACTATGATTCCGATGGCTTGCGAAGCCGAAAGAATATTTATGTAAGTAACGGAAACGGTGGCTATACATACAACGGTAAAATAGTGTATCAATATTTGGGCGGTTTGCTTACATACCAGTGTACCTACAACGCCGCAGATGAACTTGATACAGAAATGTACTTCTTCTACGACAGTTACAATAAACTTATTGCTATCCGATACATAAAGGGTACAACAGACCACTATTATTACGTAACTACCAATATGCATGGTGACGTTCTTGGCATTTACTCTGCTTCGGGTGCTTTACTTGCATCCTATGACTACGATGCTTGGGGTAACTGTACCGTAAAAGATGCTTCGAGTAATCCCATTACTTCATCTGTTCATATCGGTAATGTTAACCCAATCCGCTACAGAAGTTACTATTATGACACCGATACAGGACTGTATTACTTGCAGAGTCGTTATTACGATGCCACTATCGGTAGGTTCATTAATGCGGATGAACAGCTTAATGACGATATAATTGGTAATAACCCGTTTGCCTATTGTAGTAACAACCCTGTTTCTAGAAAAGATGACACCGGTCAAGCTTGGTGGTGTGTAATCGGTGCTGTGGTTGGCGGTTTAGCAGCTGGTGCAGGGAAGGCTATATCAAATGTTTGGAATGGTAAAGAATGGTATACAGGTGTTGTTGGGGCAGTTGCTGGCGGCATCGTTGGTGGTGCTATCGCATCAACAGGTAATGTTTTGGCCGCAGCGTATGCTGGTGCAGCTGTTGAATCACTTGTGAATGAGTGCATATCCTACACAAAGGATTCACATCTAAGCGGTAGTAAGCAAAAGGCACCTACGGCTAAAAATTTAGTGAACTCTGCTTTAAGTGTAGGGATAGATACTGCTGTTAATGGCACAATTTCATATTTTGCAGGTGAAATGACTCAAAATATTGTACCTAAAATGGTTCCGGATCCCGCACCGATGGCTTCTGTTAGTTTTCTTAGTTTAGAAACCCTACAGTTATCAACTCAATCTCTTTGGGATATGACATTGATAAATACATCAGAATATGTTGGCAATCAATTACCACAAGGGACGTTGCAAACACAAACTATTCAAATTTTTCCGAATGAATATGTTGAGGGGGTTGCTTGATGAAAAAATACGGTAATAAAATATTGAAAGCAGTATCCCTGATAGGTATATTTTTAATGATATTACCTGTTCCTGCTATCTTTATTTTTGATGATATACCCAAAGAGAGTACAACCTCTTTATTAAATATATGGTTTTTTTTGCTTTTGATATGTGGTATTGTTATAGCGGTTTTATTAGTTTTAGGATATAGACCTGATGAAAAAGAGAAAGTCGAAAAAAATGGGAATCCAAAAGAAATTTATACTGTATACGGTCCCGTAGTTATGCGTATATCAGTTGTTTTATCTATTTTATTTCTTTTGTTGATACCAGGTTGGGGCTTAATTATAAAAGAACAAAGTATTTTCGAAATACTTGTAAAAATTAGTTTTTTTACAAGTATGTTTTTAGGAATACTGAGTTTTCTTCTCCTATTATTCTGCACCCCAAAAGAAAATAACAATTCCGAGAGATATAAAATTGAGTGCAATAATTTTATAGACTATAACAAATTTATGGAAAGTGTTTTTTTGAAAAACAAATTTAAAAAGCATTACTATACCGAAACTCAAAATGGTTGCGAAATCTATGTTTACAAAGGAAGAAAATTCACTTCAATAAATTATTATTTTATAATCAATCTAACGGATTTATCTGACGAAAGTTCTCTCGTTGAATTGGATGCTTTTATGAGTGAAGTGTTGCGTTCTGAGAGCATACTTTGTTTTGGCACGGTTAAGGCAAATGCTATGATTTGTGTTAATGAAAAAACGAATAACTTAGAAGAAAAATTGACCGGATTCATAAAAGGTTACAGAGGTTGGACAACTTCGGGTATCGGTGTGGTTTTTGATGAACAGAAGGTATACTTGCCTTCTTGCAAAGGGCAGGTTCGCATTGGATTAATGCAGACTATGAAAAGAGAGTTTAAAGAGTTAGTTGGTATTTCTAAGCCTGTTAGCAAAAATCCGCTTATTCGTTGGATTATTGGTAATAGTAAAGAAAAAGTAATCTTAACAGAGAATGATTGTAATCATCACGATATTTGAGCAGATAGACTTCAAGATAATCAAACGACGCTTCTATGATTGAGTCATAATAGAAAAAGCGAATACAAAAAATGAGACTGTGAAAACAGCCTCATTTTTATAATAAGAAAGCGTATATATACTTTAGTGGGCCCGTTGCAGAGCTTCTCCGTTTTTCCATATTCCTCTATGATTACGCAGACCCACAGATACTTCATATTCAATCAAAGCTTTTTCGGCTTTGTATCTGTGCAAATTTTCGGATGCACTCAGTTTGTCGGGGCTTGTGTTTACTGTGTGGCACAGTCTTTTTCTTATTCTGCCGATGCGCCACCAGTGGTATTCAATTTTTGCGGCAAGTAGCATTTGATTGAGACTTTTCATAGTCGATTCTCCTTTTCATCAGATAATTCAGATACAGATGTATCTTGATTACATTATACTTATATTCACTGTCGATATTTGTCTTAAAAGGGCACATAAAGATAAATTTATTGAAAATATAAAGAAAAAATGATGTTTTGGGTATTTTGTGTTCCTTTCGGGTGATTTTTATTGTAAATACTCATATTTTGTGATAAAATCAATTTCAGAGGTGACAGGTTATGGATAAATTTCTTGAATCAATGGAGCTTATTACGGGCACGGTCAAGGGCCTTGAGGCTGTTAATAACGAGTGCTTTTTAAAGGATAGTTGCGATAAATGTCTTATTCCCGACAGGAAAGAGGTTGTGAAGGTTATCAAGGATTTGCAGTCATTGCTTTTCCCAGACTATTTCAAACACAGCGAAGGCAGCGAAAACGTTCTTTCGCAGACGGAGCTTATGCTCAACATTTATAACCGTCTTGCCAAACAGATAGAAGGAGCCTGTGAGTTCAATCATACCGTTATGACAGAAACTCCACGGGAGCTTTGCGACGCATTTATCAGCAGATTGCCCGAAGTCAAAAGATTGCTTATAAAGGATATTGAGGCGATTTATGAAGGCGACCCTGCGGCTAAATGTCATCAGGAGGTTCTTATATGCTATCCCGGATTTTACGCTATATCCATTTACCGTCTTGCCAATGTTCTTTATAACCTTAAAGTACCGCTTATTCCCCGTATAATGACCGAGTTTGCTCACGAAAAAACGGGTGTGGATATTCACGCAGGTGCTACAATCGGCGAATACTTCTGCATAGACCACGGCACCGGCATTGTAATAGGTGAAACTACGACGATAGGTAACAGGGTAAAAATATATCAGGGTGTTACATTGGGTGCGAAAAGCTTTAAGGTTGATGAAAACGGCAATCCCGTTAAGAATATCAAACGTCATCCTGATATAGGCAACAACGTGGTTATTTACGCCAATGCAACAATTCTCGGCGGTGACACAAAAATCGGCGATAACTGTGTTATCGGCGGTAACACATGGCTCACTCATTCGGTTGAAAGCGGCAAAGTTGTTTATTATGATAAATAAAAATAAGCAGGCTGAAAAGCCTGCTTGTTTTTTATACTTTAACGGCGTCTTTTATCTTGACTTTGCCTATAAACGGGATTTTTAAAAATCCGTTGCATTTATCATCTTCAAAAGTCAACGTGATGTCGATGATTTTTTCCGGCAGAAGTTCTGTTGTGGCTTTGGCTATGAAGGTGTTTTCTTCTGAGTATTCTAACTGTGCTTCAATTATTTCAACGGGCATATCAAACTCTGCGCCTTCAAGGTCAATTTCCATACCGTACTTGCCGTCGGTGTATGTAATGCCGAACACGGCATCACCTTTAAAAAACATATTGTTAATTTTTGCTTTGTATTTGTTTGTTGTGTCAATCATTTATGTCCCCTCCACAAAACAGATTTGTTTTTATGCTGCAATTCCTGCCGCGTAACGAAGAATTTCGCAAGCATCGGAAGTTGCTATACCGCTTTTGCCGTCCGTATCGGCAGTTGCTTTTTGTTCGTCAGTAATATCAGGAACCAGCCCTGCGGCAATACAAAGAGCAAACCTTGCATCGTAAGATGTTACTATGCCGTCACCGTCAATATCACCTTTTTCGGAAAAATCATTGTTGTTGATTACCGTGAAAGTGCCTAACTTTTTAGTCTGGGCAGCGGCAAAAGGTGTGTGTGGTGAGCGGATCAGGTCAAAAGCATTTTTACCGTCGGTACGGTAAATTTTCACTGTTGAAATAATTGTGCTCTCGGGAAGCTTGTTGAAACGGATAATCACGGATGAAACGGGAGCGTAATCCGCGCCGTCACTTATAAGAGAAACATCGTAGGATAAAATGTCTTTGTGTCTGACGGGCAACAAAGGTGAAAATTCATCGGCTTCAACCGGTGTAACGGTCAGCAACAGGTCTTTATCCAAAGGTAATATGTTATTAGTATCAACAATTGAAATACCCGATTTTATATCGGTTAAAGTGCGCGCTTCGGCTGTGAGATAAGGCGCACGGATACCTAATTGGTAAACGTGGTTATATGAAAAAGAATCTTTAACACAGTAAATGCCGTTGGTAAAATAATACAGCTTGTCATCGTTTGAACCCATATCCCCCAGAAGTGCATCCGTACCGATTATGGAAAGGGATGCGGGCAGATGCAGTTCTCTGAGACTTTCGCAGCTTGCAAGGGCTTTAGAGCCTAAGGATTTCAGACAGTCACTCAAGCGGATTTCCGTAAGAGCATCGCAGTTGTAAAAGGCTCCCGCACCAATAGCACTGAGAGTGTTGTACATATTGACTTTTGTAAGTCGGTATGCACCCGAAAAAGCATAGTTACCTATACTGATAACGCTTTCGGGAATAGTGTATTCGCCTTCTTTAGCGTTGGGATACGCTATAACGGACGTTTTGTCACTGTTGAAAAGAATTCCGTTTTCCGAAATATAGTTTTCGTGCTTGGGGTCAACCTCAATAGCTTCAAGACTGAAGCATTCTGCAAAAGAAGAACCTGATACGGACGTAACGTGAGCAGGAATATAAATATATGTAACGGTGTTACAGCCTTTAAAGACGTTTTCTGAAAGGATTTTGACAGGAAGTCCGCCGAGAGTTTCGGGAAGGGTTATTTTGCTGTCTGAGCCTTTGTATTTTGTAACGAGTGCCCATTTAGGGTTTGATTTTGGTGAGAGAATGTACTCAAAATCATCTTCGGAAGGCACAATAACGTCACTTTGTGAAGCTGTAGTATTGCCGGACACTTCGGTTTCCTGTGCATAAACATCCGCCGGTGTCATAAAACAAAGGGAAAAAAGAGTCACAACAAGCAACAAAGCGAACGCTTTTTTTATTTTCAAAGAATCACTTCCGTTTATTTTTATAATATTCTACTATACATTATATAATATGCTACAGGTAAATGCAATTGGAATGTTTATACAATTTTTTTATTGCCTTTTAGGAAAAAGGACAAAAAGCAAAGCTCCGAAGAAAACTTCGGAGCCAAATTGCTTTGCAAGATTGAGTTTTACTTAGATAGCGCGGGTAACCTTACCGGAGCGCAAGCAGCGTGTGCAAGCGTAAACTCTGCGGGGAGAGCCGTTAACGATAGCCTTAACTCTCTTAACGTTGGGTTTCCATGTTCTGTTTGAACGTCTGTGTGAGTGAGAAACCTTGATGCCGAAAGCAACTTCTTTGTTACAAAATTCGCATTTTGCCATTGAGCTGCACCTCCTTCATATAATCATAAATATAGCCAAAATAAGTCTAAACATAAGACAACGAACGTATGATATCACCTTTTTAATGCAAATGCAAGCATTTTTTTCATAAAAACGCGCTTTTTATGAACTTTTACATATTCCGAAGCAATATTTTTAATATTTTTTTGAAAATTGCTTGATTTTTCTGAAGGGTTATTATATAATGACACTTGCAACCGAACATTTGTGCACTTTGAAGGGAGTATTACAATGGCAGAAAGAACAGAAAAAACAAAAGCGCTTGAAACTGCGCTTACTCAAATAGAAAAGAACTTCGGTAAAGGTGCTATAATGCGCCTTGGCGAAAATATGGGTATGAATATCGAGGCTATACCTACGGGCTCCATTGCTCTTGATGCCGCAACAGGTATCGGCGGTCTTCCTAAGGGCAGAATAGTTGAAATCTACGGACCTGAAAGCTCAGGTAAAACAACACTTGCTCTTCACGTTGTTGCCGAAGCACAGAAAATGGGTGGCGAAGCGGCTTTCATCGACGCGGAGCATGCTCTTGATCCTATTTATGCCGCAGCTCTCGGCGTTGATATTGATTCACTTCTCGTTTCACAGCCCGACAATGGTGAGCAGGCTCTCGAGATTACGGAGTATCTTGCTCGTTCAGGTGCTCTCGATGTTATCGTAGTTGACTCTGTTGCCGCACTTGTTCCCAAGGCGGAAATTGAGGGTGAAATGGGTGACTCTCACGTGGGTCTTCATGCACGTCTTATGTCACAGGCGTTGAGAAAACTCACAGGTGCTATTGCAAAATCAAATACAACCGTTATTTTTATTAACCAGCTTCGTGAAAAGGTTGGTGTTATCTACGGTAACCCTGAAGTTACAACAGGCGGTCGTGCCCTTAAATTCTATTCTACAATCCGTATGGATGTAAGACGTGTTGAACAGTTGAAGGGTCCCGGCAATGAATTTATCGGCTCACGTACAAGAGCTAAAATCGTAAAGAACAAGGTTGCTCCGCCCTTTAAAGAGGCAGAATTTGACATAATGTATGGTCAGGGTATATCTAAATACGGTGAGATTCTCGACCTTGCGGTTAAAATGGAAATTATCAGAAAAAGCGGTGCCTGGTTCTATTACGGCGAAGAGCGTCTTGGTCAGGGTCGTGATAACGTTAAAGAGTATATCCGCGAAAATCCTGAGTTCTGTGCCGAAATTGAAGGTAAGGTGCGCGAAAGCATCCGGAACGTGATTTCTGCAAGGAATCCGATTTCACGCAGAGAAACAACTCCTGCCGCAGCAGCTGCAGAACCTGTTACGAAAGAAAAAGCAAGAGCAAAAATTGATATTGCTGTTGATGATTGATTAAAATGAAAATTACTTCAAAGCCGGGTAACGGCAACAAGGTACACATATATATTGATAACGAATACACTCTCACCCTGTATGATGACTTCTGGTATCGTTCGGGGTATTCGGAGGGTCAGGAAATTTCAGAAGACGAGCTTGCTTCCCTGAAAGGGGAGGCAGGCTTTCGCTCTGCTTATGAGAAGGGTTTAAAATATCTCTCTATGCGCGGTTATGCTCAAAAAGAATTGCACAATAAACTAAAGATGAAATTCGGTGACGATGCCGCGACACGGGCGATCGAAAAGCTGCTTTCTTACGGTTATCTTAACGATGAGGAATATTGCAGGGAATATGCCGAATATCTTTTTACAGTTAAAAAATATGATATTAAGAGAATATCATACGAGTTAAAAAATAAAGGAATTGAGTCTGAAACTGCCTATAATGCACTGAAAACACTTGACAACGAGCCGATTCAGCGTATTATAGATATGTTAAGGTCAAAATACGAGAAAAATCTTGAGACCGAAAAAGAACGTAAAAGATTAGTGAACCGTTTTATAAGAATGGGCTATTCTTACCGCGATATAAAAGATGCTTTTAACGAAGTTGGCGCGGAGATGCCACAATAATTGAGGTGTAAATTATGTCACGAAAAGTCGGAATGATAAGTCTTGGGTGTCCCAAAAATCAGGTGGATGCCGAAATAATGCTTAAAAAACTTGTTGATGCAGGGTATATCCTTGTTCAGGAAGCGGATAAAGCAGATGTTGTTATCGTAAATACCTGCGGCTTCATCGAAGATGCTAAAAAAGAATCTATTGACGCAATCCTTGAAATGGCGGACCTTAAGGAAGACGGACTTCTGAGTAAGATTGTTGTTACAGGCTGTCTTGCTCAGCGCTATAATGATGAGATTTTTTCTGAAATTCCCGAGGTTGACGGTGTTATAGGTATAGGTGCGAATGCGGATATAGTTGCGGTTTGCGATGCGCTTTTTGAAAATGATGAGACTTACAGTTCGTTCCCCGAAAAAGAAAATTTACCGCTTAACGGTGGCAGAATTCTTACAACCCCTGAATATACCGCATACCTTAAAATTGCGGAAGGCTGCAGCAACCGTTGTTCGTATTGTGCAATTCCTTCTATCAGGGGCGATTTCAGAAGTCGTGAAATGAACGATATCCTTGACGAGGCAAACGCCCTGTGTGAAAAAGGTGTTAAGGAGCTTATTCTTGTGGCTCAGGATACCACAAAATATGGCGAAGACCTTTACGGAGAATATAAACTTCCCGAGCTTCTTGGTCAATTGAGCAAAATCGAAAAGCTTCAGTGGATAAGACTTCTTTACTGTTATCCCGACAGAGTAACGGACGAACTTATTGAGGCTATTGCAGTAAACGATAAGGTTTGTAATTATATTGATATGCCTATGCAGCACGCAGACGGTAGTGTGCTTGCGGCCATGAACCGTAAAGGTGATAAAGAAAGTCTTCTTGCTCTTGTTGAGAAAATCAGGGCGAAAATCCCCGATGTTGTTATAAGAAGTACATTTATAACAGGTTTCCCCGGTGAAACAGAAGAAGCGTTCACTACACTTTCCGAGTTTGTAAACGAAGCGAAGCTCGATCGCGTAGGTTGTTTTGCATATTCAAGGGAAGAAGGAACTCCTGCATACGATTTTGAAAATCAGATTGACCCGGAAGTTGCTGCAGAGCGTGCCGAGGTTATAATGAACCAACAGTACACAATTGCCGAGACAAAGCTTGATGAGTGTATAGGCAAAACGTTGGATGTGCTCGTAGAGGGTTATGATCCTTATACCGATAGCTACTACGGCAGAACGTATATGGATGCACCCGATATTGATAATAATGTTATTCTCACTTCGGGTTACAGGATTGATGACGGGGATATTGTGCCTGTTGAGATTTTTGACAAGGACGAGTATTCTCTTATTGGTGAAGCAGTATGAAAAATATGAATTTACCAAACCAACTTACGGTTATAAGGATAATCCTTACACCTGTTTTTCTCGGTTTGTTTTTGAGTGGCATAAAATATCATTTCCTTTGGGGTTTGATAGTTTTTGCCGTTGGCTCGTTCACGGATTTTCTCGATGGTAAAATTGCCAGGAAGAATAATATTGTAACGGTTTTCGGTCAGCTTGCGGATCCAGTGGCGGATAAAATACTCACAACAGCCGCACTTCTGGCATTTATGAAATTCGACCTTTGCAATATCTGGATAATTATGATAGTATTATTAAGGGAGTTCACCATTACTTCCTTCAGATTAGTTGCAACAGCGCAGGGTGTGGTGATTCCTGCCAATATTTACGGCAAAATGAAAACCGTATCACAGATGGTTTTTTCGCTTGTTATAATGGTGCTTGCACACCTTGACGATTGCGGTATTTTAGGCGAAAAATTCCCCTTGAGTGCTGTTTCCAACGGACTTTTGTGGATTACCGCCGTGCTCTGTGTTATTTCAGGTGTAATTTATGTAAAACAGTCAGTTAAACTTATTGATTTTTCCAAATAGAATAGGGTAGATAATATGAAACTTTACAACTCACTTTCACGTAAAAAAGAAGATTTCAAGGAGAATGTTCCCGGCAAGGTAAGCATGTACACCTGCGGTCCTACTGTTTATCATTTTGCTCACATCGGTAATCTTCGCAGTTATATTATGGAGGATGTTCTTGAAAAGCACCTTCGTTACAGCGGCTACGATGTAAAGCGCGTTATGAACATTACAGATGTCGGTCACCTTTCAAGCGATGCCGACACAGGCGAAGATAAGATGGTCAAAGGCGCAAAGCGTGAGAATAAAACCGTTATGGATATTGCAAAATTCTATACGGATGCTTTTTTTGCAGATTGCGCTAAACTCAATATCAAAACCCCCGATGTTGTAGAGCCTGCAACGAACTGCATAGCAGAGTTTATTACAATGGTTCAGGGGCTCATTGAAAAAGGCTATGCTTATGTAGCAGGCGGTAATGTGTATTTTGATACCTCAAAACTTGACGAATACTACGTTTTCAATAAACACGACAGCGAAGAGCTTATGGTCGGCGTGCGCGAGGGCGTTGAAGAAGATACAAATAAACGTAACAAAAACGATTTCGTTCTCTGGTTTACAAAGTCAAAGTTTGAAGAACAGGCTCTTAAATGGGATTCACCCTGGGGTGTTGGTTACCCCGGTTGGCATATTGAGTGCTCTGCTATCAGTCTTAAACATCTCGGCGAGCAGCTCGACATACATTGCGGCGGTATTGATAACGCATTTCCGCATCACACTAACGAGATTGCACAGAGTGAAGCCTATGTAGGCCATAAATGGTGTAACTATTGGTTCCACGTTTTGCACCTTAACACCAATACGGGTAAAATGAGTAAATCCAAAGGAGAGTTCCTTACCGTATCCCTTCTTGAAGAAAAGGGATACAATCCCTTGGCATACAGATTTTTCTGTCTTCAATCCCATTACAGAAAACAACTTGTTTTCTCTTATGAGAATCTTGATGGTGCCGCAACTGCATATGAAAAGCTCCTTAAGAAGATTTCAACGCTTAAACCCGATGAAAATGACGAGTTAGACACCGCCGCGGTAGAAAAACTCACCGCATCATTCAAGGGTGCTCTTGATAACGATATCAATACTTCTCTTGCGGTTACTGCTGTTTACGACGTTCTTAAAGAGAAAACAAACGATAAAACCAAGGTTTATCTTCTTAATGATTTTGACAGAGTTCTTTCACTTGATCTTATCGAAGGCGCAAAGAAGCTTTCACAAGCCAACGAAGAACCTGCAGGAGAAAAGGATGAGCTTGCAATTTACGTTGAGAAGCAAATTGCTTTGAGAGCCGCGGCAAAGAAAGAAAAGAACTTTGCTGAAGCGGACAGAATCCGTAATGAACTTTTAGAAAAAGGAATTAAACTGCTTGACACCCGTGAGGGTACAACATGGTCAAAGGAATAATTATATGACAAGTAAAGAAAGAGCAAATTTACGCGCTCAGGCAAATGGTATTGACCCTATTTTCCAGATAGGTAAAGAGGGTGTGACCGATGCGGTTATAGCGCAGATAGAAGATACTTTTAACACAAGGGAGCTTTTTAAAATCAAGGTTCACCTTGAAACTGCCCCCGAAACACCCAAGGAAATGGCAACGAAAATTTCCGAAGCCACAGGCTGTGACATAATTCAGGTTATAGGCGGCACAATAGTGGTGTTCAGAATAAACCTTATTCTGCGTCAGAAAGAGGCGGAAAAGAAGAAACGTCAGAAAGAAAAAGCCCGTAAAGAGGCTATCGAAAGACGTACCGAACGTGCGAGAAGAAAATACGGCAGGTAAAATTATGGATGAAGTAATTACTGTTGAAAAAAAGAAGAAAAAAAGAGGCCCCTTTATAGTGGGTCTTCTTGTGTTGGCTCTGGCAGTTGTCGGTGTTGTTTCCATAGTTATGAACGTTATTGCCTTTGTGGAATCCAAGGATGATAAAACTGCGGAATATGCAAAGTATGCTGATTATCTGACATGGGTAGTAGGTGTTGACCCTGACCCGTTTTCAGATATTACCAAAGCTAATAAAGATGCGTTGCGCAATATTGCGGTATGTACACTTCTGGCTGATGACGTGAAAACCGGTGCATACAACGTGACCGAAAAAGGTCTTGAGGTGCCTGCGGTTGACGTTGAAACGTGCTATTACGGTATGTTCGGAACAGAGAATCCCATCGTTCATGCCAGCGTTGTGGGTTATGGTTACGAGTTCACGTATGATGCAACAAAAGGTGTTTATATCGTGCCGCTTACGGGTGTAACACCACCCTTTACAGTGCGTATAGAGTCTGTTGATAAAACAGGCGGTTTTATAGTGCTCAGGGTAGGGTACGTGGGTACCGATAATATCGAGATTGCCCCCGACGGCACTCTTGTTGCGGCTCAACCCGACAAGTATGCTGACATCACCCTTAAGGAAACAGAGGACGGATATAACCTTATTTCAGTTATGACCGTAACCGTAGGTGAATACGAACAATAATAATTCAGCTGAGCAGTAAGGATTTTGCCTTACTGCTCAGTTTATGTGGAGGATAATATGGATTTTTTTAAGCTTATTGCAGAACGTTATTCGGTAAGACAATTTAAAAGTGAACATCTCGAACAAGGTGTTGTAGATAAAATTCTCGAAGCGGGTCACATAGCACCTACCGGTTGCAACAATCAGCCGCAAAGAATTCTGGTGCTCAATAACGATGAGTCTATCGAGAAATTAAAGAATTGCACCAAGTGCCATTTCAATGCGCCCGCTGCAATGCTTGTGTGCTACAACAAGGATGAGTGCTGGATAAGAAAATATGACGGTAAAACCTGTGGCGTGTCGGATGCCTGCATAGTGACGACCCATATGATGCTTGCCGCCTTCAGTATGGGTGTTGGCTCAACTTGGGTTATGCACTTTGACCCCAAGGCTATGCGCGAAACCTTTAAAATCCCCGAAAATATTGAACCCGTAGCCCTTCTTGTTATGGGCTATCCTGCGGAAGACGCAACACCTGCAGACTTCCACAACCGGTTCAGAGATATGAACGAAGTTGTGATTTATGACGAGTTTTAATTAGTGTGAAGTATATCATCCCGGTTTAGGCTTTAGCCCCTAAGTTTTGAATTTTGCATTTCTTGTCTATCTTTACTAAAAATTTTATTGTAATATTTCGGCTTTTTTCTATTAAAACTATGGAAATATCAGGATTTATGTGTTAAAATGGTTGATGGTTTAATATACCCATTAAAATGTAATTAATTTTTGGAGGTAAATTATGAGCAAAAAATTCGTTTATTTGTTCTCAGAAGGCGATGCTTCAATGCGTGAGCTTCTCGGTGGTAAGGGTGCAAACCTTGCAGAAATGACCAATATTGGTCTTCCTGTTCCTCAGGGTTTCACAATCACAACTGAAGCATGTACTCAGTACTATGAGGACGGCAGAAAAATCAACGATGAAATCCAGGCACAGATTATGGAATACATCGACAAAATGGAAGGCGTTGTCGGCAAAAAGTTCGGCGATAAAGAAAATCCCCTTCTTGTATCTGTTCGTTCAGGTGCTCGTGCATCTATGCCCGGTATGATGGATACAATTCTTAACCTTGGTCTTAACGAAGAGGTTGTTGAAGTTATGGCTGCAAAGTCAGGCAATGCTCGTTGGGCTTATGACTGCTACAGAAGATTCATTCAGATGTATTCTGACGTTGTTATGGAAGTTGGTAAGAAATACTTCGAACAGCTCATTGATGAAATGAAAGAAGCTAAAGGCGTTACTCAGGACATCGAGCTTACAGCTGAAGATCTCAAAGAACTTGCAGGTCAGTTCAAGGCTGAATACAAATCAAAAATCGGTAAAGATTTCCCTTCAGATCCCAAGGAACAGCTTATGGGTGCTGTTTAGGCAGTTTTCTGTTCATGGGACAAACCCCGTGCAAACGTTTACCGTCGTGACA
>JAFTYU010000032.1 GCA_017461235.1 Clostridia bacterium
AATGTACACTCCTTCGTACTTTTTTGTTGCAGTTGGCAGACCGCAACTTCATTATATCACGAAGGAGTTTTCTTTTTGGAATTGTTTCAGCTATATAATTTAATTGAACCACGCGTCTAACGCGTGGTTTTACTATACAATTAACCAAGAGCTTTCAGAAGAAGCTCTTGGTCTTTTTTGGTAAAATTTGTTTCATTTTAATGAAAACAACAAAAAACTTTTCTTAATTATAACAAGTTTGTATATTGAAAGTGTCTGAAAAAAGTTTTATAATCAAGAATAGATTTTTACGTTTATTTGTGAGGTTAACTTAAATGTTAGGTAAATTAATACGGGTTGCGGTTACAGAAGCAGTCGGCACTGCTTTGCCCGACGGTGGCGTTTATAAGCTCAACCACGGCACCCCCATCGGTAAATTCCGCGCAACAGCACCGATAAGCGGTGTTTTTATCCTTGGTATCGACAACCCCGTTAAACACTTTGACGGTCGTGTTATTGCCATACTTCGTTTTAAAGATACCGGTGAACAAAAACTTATCGCTGCCCCTAAATCAAAGCGTTTCATTGATTGGGAGATTAAAAATCTTATAAAATTTTATACTATAGGCAGACCTTTTACACTCGAATGTTATTATGAGCGTTCCTGCGGTGCTGTCGTTTACAGAAACATCGGCGGAACTATCCGTTATCTTCTTATTAAAAACAGACGCAGCTCAAACTGGAGCTTCCCGAAAGGTCACGTTGAAGACGGTGAAACTTTGGAAGAAACCGCTATTCGCGAAGTATATGAAGAAGCAGGTATAAGAATTAAGATTTTTCCCGGTTTTGTGAGCAAATCACAATACACAATACAGAACAGAATTCAAAAAACCGTTCAGATTTTCGCAGCAACGACCGATGACGAGCAAACAAGAATACAACCGGAAGAAATTGAGGATTACATCTGGTTGCCATTTGAAAGTGCATACAACTGCCTGAAATTTGAAAATGATAAAACAATTTTGAAAGATACCCATGAGTTTTTGATTGAAAATAATTATATCAGTGAGGTAAAAAATGGTTGAAAATATTGTAAATGCTTTTGTCGACTTATTAGAAAGCTATAATATTCCGACGCAGCTTATTCCTTTCATTGTATCTCTTTTTCCTGTTCTTGAACTCCGTGGCGGTATGATAGCCGCACGTGCTTTGAATATTGAATTCATTCAGGCTTTTATAATATGTTATCTCGGTAATATGATTCCGATTCCCTTTATATTGCTTTTTATAAGAAAAATCTTCAAGCTAATGCGTAAAGTTAAATTTTTAGGTAAAATTGTAGACAAACTTGAAGCAAGAGCCGAAAAGAAAAAAGGGACTATTGAAAAATATAAAGAATGGGGACTGCTGATTTTCATAGCAATCCCGCTCCCGGGTACGGGTGGCTGGACAGGCGCACTAATAGCTGCTATGATGGATTTAAGAATGAAAAAGTGCCTTCCCATTATCGCACTTGGTGTTCTTATAGCAGGAATCATTATGTCGCTTGTTACTTATGGAATTTTTTGAAATTAACCGCTGTTATTACAGCGGTTTTGTAATATATTTTGGTGATTAAATGAGAAAATGTTTTATTTTCGGTTCAATGCCCGTTGACAAAATTAGCATTGAACCCGATACTAATGATATTACCATAGCCGCTGATGCAGGTTTAAAAAATGTTGAAAAACTGAATATAACACCTGATTATATCGTCGGAGATTTCGATTCATTAGAATATGAGCCTGATGGCAGAAATGTCATAAAACATCCTGTAAAAAAAGATGAAACAGACACTATTCTTGCCGTAGATATAGCCTTTGAAAAAGGTTTTTACAATTTTATTATTTACGGTTGTCTCGGCGGTCGTCTGGACCAGACTGTTGCAAGCATACAAACTGCTTCATACATAGCAGAAAAAGGCGGAAACAGCGTTTTTATTGACGATGAAACGCATCTGACTGTTTTAAAAAACAGTTCAATCCGATTCACAAAAGATAACAAAGGAACAGTTTCGGTTTTCTCTCTTTCCGATAATTCATACGGAATTAATGAAACTAATTTGTTATATGAACTCAAGGATGCTGAATTAACATCAGATTATCCCTTGGGTGTCAGTAACGAGTTTATAGAGAAGGCTGCTGAAATATCCGTTGAAAACGGCAAAATCTGCGTCATCTGGAACGGAAAATATGGTGAATGGGTAATTGGAGGGTACACCAATGATTAACGAAGGAAAAGCTTTAGAAAACATACAAGGTGCTATTTTCGACCTTGACGGTACATTGCTCGATTCAATGTATATATGGAGTGAAATCGGGTTAAAGTTCCTGAAAAACGAGGGTGTAACGCCCCCACCCGGTGCATCTGATGAATTTGTTAAACTGAGTCTTGTACAAGCGGCAGAGTATTATATCAAAAACTACGCTCCCGAAAAAACGGTTATGGATATCGTAAAGAGTATAAATGCACTTGTTCAGGATTTCTATTTTGAACAGGTTTTACTTAAACCAGGTGTGCTTGAATTTCTCGAATACCTAAAAAGCAAAAATGTAAAAATGTGTATAGCAACCGCAACCGATAAATATATGGTCGAAAAAGCTCTCGAAAGAAACGGTATCCGTGATTATTTCACCGAAATCTTCACCTGCACGAGTGTTGGTGCAGGCAAGGATACTCCTGTTATTTACGATAAATCATTGGAGCATCTCGGTACACCAAAAGAAAATACATATGTTTTTGAAGATGCTTTGTACGCTATTGAAACTGCCCGCGAAGCCGGATACAAAATAGTCGGAATCAGTGATGTTTCCGAAAAAGCTAACCCCAAAACTGTTAAAGCATTATGCGACGTTTACATAAACGATTATTCAGAAATTTATAAATTTTTCTGATAAAAACTCCGCCTGAACCAAAAATTCAAGCGGAGTTTTATTTATTCTTAAATTATTCTTTATTTTCTTCAGAAGCAGTTTCGGTAAATTCTTCGTTAATTTCAACACTGTCAGACTCATTTGTGACAACATCATCGTTGATTTCATCAACTTCAACTACATCTTCAGCCGGTGAATAGTTCTCATCCATAAGCTTAATAAACTTATCTTTGCCTATTTTTTCTTCTTTAATAAGTGTTTCAGCAATAAGAACAAGTTTGTCATTATGCTCTGTAAGCAAATTGTGACAGCGAGTTTCACATTCAGTAACAATGCGTTTTATTTCATCATCAATTTGCTCTGCATATGAATCAGAGAAATTCTTGGATTTTGCGCTTTCCATACCAAGGAACACTTCGTCATGGTCCTTACCGTAAACAACAGGTCCGAGTTTTTCACTCATACCGTAACGGGTGACCATTGAACGTGCCATATCCGACGCTCTTGAAATATCGGAAGACGGGCCCGTGGAAACATCGTCACCGATTATTTTTTCAGCAACACGACCACCCATCAAGGAAACAATTCTGTCAAGCATTTCAGATTTGTTCATATATGATGAATCTTCGTCAGGTCTGTAAAGTGTGTAACCGCCTGCCATACCGCGCGGAATAATCGAAATCTCATAAACAGGGTCGCAGTTTTCGAGATAATATGCTACAACTGCGTGACCTGCCTCGTGATATGCAGTCATCTTCTTTTCTTTTTCGGTATATTTATGTGATTTCTTTTCAGTACCAACTTCAACTTTAACAACAGCTTCATCAATCTCTGTCATTGTTACGGCTTTTTTATTGCGCTTTGCCGCAAGAAGTGCTGCTTCATTAAGAAGATTTTCAAGATCAGCACCAACAAATCCTACAGTACCGTGTGCAACCGTTTTAAGGTCTACGTCAGGTGCAAGGGGTTTGTTCTTAGCATGAACCTTCAATATTTCTTCTCTACCCTTAAGGTCGGGTCTGCCTACGGTAACCTGACGGTCAAAACGACCGGGACGAAGCAAAGCAGGATCAAGAATGTCGGGACGGTTTGTAGCCGCGATAATAATTATACCTTCATTGTTACCGAAGCCGTCCATTTCAACAAGCAACTGGTTAAGGGTCTGCTCACGCTCATCGTGACCACCGCCCATACCTGCGCCACGATGGCGACCAACGGCATCAATTTCATCAATAAATATAATAGCGGGAGAACTCTTTTTAGCCTGATCGAAAAGGTCACGAACACGAGAAGCGCCGACACCTACATACATTTCAACGAAGTCAGAACCAGAAATTGAGAAGAAAGGTACATCCGCCTCGCCTGCCACGGCTCTAGCAAGTAATGTTTTACCGGTACCGGGAGGGCCTACTAAAAGAACACCCTTGGGAATCCTTGCTCCGAGTTCAGTAAACTTACGGGGATCTTTGAGAAATTCTACGATTTCCTGAAGCTCTTCCTTTTCTTCGTCAGCACCTGCAACTTCTTTAAACGTTGTTTTACGTTTTTCATCCTTACCGAATTTAACACGCGCTTTACCAAAACTCATTGCTCTGTTATTTTCGGATGTTATGGTGTTGTTCATACGCTTCATCAGGATGTATCCGCCAACTGCAAGTACAACAACACCCAGAATTATCGGGATAAGCTGAAGCCAGAAGGAATATGACGTACCTGAAACATAGTTGAACTTAACGGGCTTATCGGGATTCTCGCGGTTATATTCAACAATACCATCATGAACATCCTCGAGAAAAAGATTCACATTGGGAACAGTATATTTTTTGCTTGTACCGTCATCTAATTTGAATTTCAGTGAACCCGAACCGATGTTGAGTTCATATTCTGTTACTTTACCGCTATCAAAGTATTCGACAACCTGATAATATTCCAACTTTGAGGTTTTTGTAACTCCCGTTGAATACAAGGAAACAAAAATTATAAGAACGACAGGTATCAGAAAATATGGTAAAAATGATTTGAATTTTTCGCTGTTTTTTATGACAGCTCACCTCTCTTTATATTTATTCGGAATAAACAGATTCTTTTAACACACCGATGTAGGGTAAATTTCTGTAATATTCATTATAGTCAAGACCGTAACCGACAATAAACTCATTAGGCACGCGTGAACCGATATAATCGGCGTACAAATCAACCTCGCGTCTTTCGGGTTTATCAAAAAGTGTACAGATTCTGATGCTTTTCGGATTTCTTGCAAGAAGAATTTCACGGATATAATTTAATGTTCTGCCACTATCAAGAATATCTTCAACAATAAGCAAGTCTTTACCTTCAATTGATTTATCAAGGTCTTTAATAATCTTGACCACACCTGATGATTTTGTACCGGAACCATAACTGGAAACAGCCATAAAATCAATATTACAGGGTATAGTAATTTCACGCATAAGGTCCGCCATAAAAATAACCGAGCCTTTAAGAATACTTACAAGAAGCAAATCCCTATCTTTATATTCTTCACTGATTTTGGCGCCTAAATCTTTAACGATCTTTGAAAGTTCTTCCTGTGAAATAAGAACCTTTTCAATATCCTTAACCATATCATTACCAATCATTATTTTCTCCCCTAACAAAAATAATATTACTTGAATCGGAATCAACACTGCAACGCGTGTCAACACCGAACGAATACACCCACACAATACCCACATCATCACAGAGAACGGGCAAATTATCGCGTTCTTCCACAGGTATTTCAGCTTCATTGAATAATTTTTTCAAGGTTTTTGTAACCTTACGGTTTTTAAGCGATATTTTATCCCCTTCGCAACGGGTGCGAAGGAAAATATTGCCTACGATTTTATCACAATCAATTAAATTATCCAATACCCTTTTATTAATTTTTTCTGAACTTTTTTCATATTGTGCAATTTTCACTCTGTAATCACCGAAAACAACATCCACAGGTGTTTCGGAAATCATAACAGGTTCGAGAAAAGTTCGTTCTTTATTAATGAAAAATCTAAATTTATTTTTAAGAACTTCTGCAAAAACATTACCGTAAATCTGTATTCTGCCTGTCTGTTTCAGCAGCAAACATATTTCATCTATCTTCTTTCTCTCAAGAGTCTTATCTGAATAAACGGAAAACAAAATAACGAGCGCTTCACGGACAATAACAGAATTATACTCAAGAAGTCTGTTAACGTCATATGTGCCATCACCATTATCAGCATACTTAATAACTGAAAGCGCTTCATTTTGAATATATACTGTAACCTCACGGGAATTTGAACTGAAATACGTGAAATTTGAAACTGCTTCCGAGTTAATTTCTTCTAATACTGGTAATATTTTATGACGTATTTTATTTCTCGTATAATCATCACATAAATTTGTACTGTCAGTCACAAAGGCAAGATTATTTTCCTTACAATAGCCCTCAATTTCATTACGTGTACAATAAATCAGGGGTCTTATTATATTACCCCTTACCGGAGGAATCCCCCCGCCGCCTTTAATGGTTGAACCCCTTGCGATATTAAATAAAACTGTTTCGGCATTATCATTGGCGTTATGAGCTGTAGCAATTTTTGAATAACAATCCACCAAACTATAGAAGAAGCGGTATCTCTCATTTCTGCCACAAACCTCAACACTATCGCCACTTTCTTGCGAAAGTTTCAAGCAATCAATATTAAGCAACTTGAATTCAACACCAAGGTTTTCACAGAACTCACGGGCAAATTCAGCATCACGCAAGGCTTCATCACCACGAATACCATGATTAACGTGAGCGCCGATGATTTCAAAATTCAAATCATTCTTTAATGAGTTGAGAATATGTAATAAACATACAGAATCTGCGCCACCGGAAAACCCTACAACAACCTTTGTGGTTTGCTTGAGCATTGAGTAATCATCTATAGCTTTTAAAACCTTGCTTTTTATAGCAAGAGTAAAATTATTCATCTCTGTACTCCAAAGTAGAAAAGAGTGTATATTGAGCGTCCCAATGAAGTTTAACTCTGTCGGTAGGACCATGTCTGTTTTTCGCTATATCCACATCTGCCTGAGTCATATCAATTTCATCCGCATTCTGTGCGCTGTTTTTATAGTAGCCTTCACGGTACAACATCATAACAATATCAGCATCCTGCTCGATAGAACCCGAGTCACGCAAGTCAGAAAGCATAGGTCTGTTTGACGCTTTGCCGTTTTTCTCAGGGCCTCGGGAAAGCTGTGCACATACAACTACGGGAATTTTCAGGTCTTTTGCAAGCATCTTGAGACTACGTGTAATCTCCGTAACTTCCTGAACGCGGTTCTCCTTCTTCTTTGCGGATTCCATAAGACCAAGGTAATCGATAATTATGCAATCAACGTCCTTTGCTCGTTTAATCTTCGATTTAATTTCCGGAACGGTAATTGATGCCGTATCATCAAAATAAAGATTGCATTTAGTTAATCTGTCGGTTGCTTCTGCGAGACGAACCCATTCTTCAGACGAAATATCACCCGAACGTAATTTATTGGACTCAACTCTTGCTTCTGTTGAAAGAACACGAGCCGCCAACTGTTCATTAGACATTTCCAGGGAAAAGAATATAACCTTTTTACCTGTTAATGAAACATTACGTGCAATATTAAGCGCAAAACTTGTTTTACCCATAGCAGGACGCGCAC
The DNA here is from genome assembly GCA_017461235.1 of Clostridia bacterium. Classification (GTDB taxonomy): domain Bacteria; phylum Bacillota; class Clostridia; order Oscillospirales; family Acutalibacteraceae; genus DTU089. Next base: position 7,581 of record JAFTYU010000032.1, read on the forward strand.
CGATAAGAATCAGGTCGGAACGATTAAGTCCGGATGTAATTTCATCAATCTTGGAAAAGCCCATAGGAATACCCTTGAATTCTTCGGCATTTTCAGAGGAAATCTTCACAAGATTGGGATAAACTTCCGCAGATATAACGTCGCTCAAGCGTTGAAGCGAGCCGGTAGTTTTACCCTTTCTTATGTCATAGATTTTCTGCTCTGCCGCATCAAGGATTTTATCTGCTTCAGCGCCGCCGTCAACTGCAGAATCAATAGTTTCCTTCGAAATAGTGATGAGCGAACGCAAAAAATATTTTTCCTTAACAATTTTGCAGTAATTTTCAACGTTAGCCGCAGAAGGAACGATCTGAGCGAGCTGGAAGAGATAGTTTTTACCGTTCTCTTTATCATAAGTGCTGTCTGAACTGAGTTTATCAAGAATAGTCAATGCATCAATTCTTGAACCGAGAGTATCAAGAATAACTATTGCTTCCATTATGGATTTATGTTGCGGCAGATAAAAATAATCGGGCTTGATGTGAGAAAGAACTACGCTTACACACTCCGGATTAATTAAAACCGAACCGATTACAGCCTGCTCAGTTTCAAGACTGTACGGTAGATTAATATTATCAAAAGTCTGAAGACTGTTATTTTCAGCCATATCTATATTCCTTTCAGAATAATTTATTATTCTTCAATAACCTGAACCTTAAAATCTGCGGTTACCTGCGGATGAAGTCTGACCTGCGCATTATAAGTGCCGAAAGCCTTGATATCATCAACGGTAATTTTACGTTTATCAACTTTTACCGAAAATTTTGTTGTAACAAGTGTTGCAATTTCCTTTGCGGTGACTGAACCGAACAGCTTGCCGTTAGCGCCACCCTTGGCTTTAATAACAACAGTTTGTCCGTTAATTTTCTGTGCAAAATTTTTAGCTGCCTTTAATTCTTCGTCTGCCTTGAATTTTTCGGATGATTCTTTGTTCTTTAATTCAGACATAAGCTGAGCGTTCATTTCTGCGGCAAGACCTCTGGGGAAAAGAAAGTTGCGAGCATATCCTTCGGAAACACTTACTTTTTCACCTTTTTTGCCTAAACCCTTAACATCATTTTTTAATAAAACTTCCATTATTGTTACCTCCGATTGAAAGTTATTTATTTAAATTATATTGCTCAATTGCATTCAAGAGCATTTGTTTTGCATTGTCAAGACCTGAAACCTTGACCTGTGCTGCTGCCATTGTGCTATGACCGCCGCCGCCAAGATTTTCCATTATTAACTGTACATTTTCTTCACCTAAAGAACGGGCAGAAATCTGCACCTTACCCACACCTGTTTTTGAAATAACAAACGATGCTTTTACTCCGTCGATTGAAAGCATTTCGTCGGCGGCTGATGATGTAATGATACGGATATTTCTGTTATCAATAGATGTTGAACTAATCATAAAGCCATCATAGATTTTACCGTCATTAATTATCTGATTCTTCAACTCCGCCATATCGGCATCAATTGAGAAAAGCTTTTTAACGGCAACGGTATCAGCATCGTTATCACGAAGGAAGCCTGCTGCCTCAAAGGTTCTCTGCGAAGTTCTCAAAACGAATTCTTTTGTATCAAGAACAATGCCGGACAACAGCGCGGTAGAAACCACCGCCGGAATACTGTCAAGAATAGTTGAGTATTGAATCAATTCGGTAACCATTTCGCATGCCGACGAAGAAGACGGAGACGTATAAAATATATCTGAATCCGCAATAAAATCATCGGAGCGTCTGTGATGGTCAATAATTACCGTGCCACCCGCAAGCGTATATAAATCCGGTTCATCGAGCAAAGCCTGACGGTGAGTATCAACAATAATAATTAACGTATCATCATCGCACATATCCATTGCTTTCGTTGGAGCCACAAAAGATTTATATCCTTGAGAATTGGCCAATGACACAAGGGGTGATGCGAGAGTTGTTTTAGGGTCAACAACCACTTGAGCCGGTACACCGTTTGACTGACAGAAAAACTGCATACCCATAGCGGCACCGACCGAATCATAATCAGAATACTTATGACCGAGAATAAAAACTTTATTAAATTGTTTAATTAATGTAGAAATATTTGCGGCAGTTCTTCGTGGTGAAACACGCGAACTGTCATTAGCACGGTTTGACACACCGCCGAAGTAGATATAACCGTCATCAGTATGTATGGCGGCTTGGTCACCACCCCTGCCCAGAGACATATCCAAAGCCTTTTTGGCTTTAGTTTCACACTCTGAAAAAGTTGAGCCGCTGCCCACACCGATAGAGAGCGTTGCATTAACGGGTGTATTATCACAAGTGTAGCTTCTTACTTTATTAAGAACATTAAACTTATTTTCACAGAAACGGTCGAGATTGCGTTTCTCACCGACAATAAGGAAATTACCGTTAGCAATACGTTTATAAATAACCTTTTCTTCTTTTAACCATTCTTCAATAATACTTTCAATTCCGCTTGAAACAACAGCAAATTTACTGTCACTTAACTCTCGCGAAAGCTCTTCAATGTTGTCGACAAGCGCAAGCATAACGAAGGGTCTCGAAAAATGATACTCTTCAGAAATTGTTTTAAGATGCGTATCATCAAAAAAATATGCACAAAGCAAATTACTGACAGGCATTGAGAATACGGTAAACTTTTTATCGGAAAACTGCGCATCCGAAACCCTTTCGTCGGCTATTCGGGAAAATGAGAATTCATCAAAAAAGTCATTCATTGATATTTTTTTAATCTCATAACTGTCAATTATATCATCTTTAAACTGAGTATTGTACCAGACAATGTTTCCGCTCTTATCAAACAAGACTGCCGGTAAAGGAAAATTGACTACATTATTTTCACCGTCAGAAATTAAAGAATCAGATAACTGATGAACATATTTTTTTGTGTTCTTAAAAGAGAACACGGAAAATAAAAATTGTGAAACAAAAATAATAACAAAAGCGACTGCGAAACAAACAGAAACTTTAACATCAAAAAAACAAAAGATTATTGCAAGCACAAGAAGAAATGCCGCGGCAATAAAGCACAACGGATTTCTTGACAATAAAGCTTTGAATTTCATAATAAACTACCCCCTTGTTCTTAAGCCTTTCAAAGGCAAATCGGGCAAAAGTACCGAAACCTCGCCATTTAAGGCTGGTTCGGATACACTCACTCTAAACTCGCATAAGAACAGGTAAAATCATAGGACTCCTTTTTGTTCGTTCATACATAAGACGTGAAATTTCGTCTTTAAGCTTTGTATTCATAGCATTAATATCGTAACTGTAAGGCGGAAAACTGTCTATAACATGCATGGAGAGAGCAACTGCCTCCTTCATAAGTAGCTCAGCCTCTTTAACGTACACAAAGCCTTTTGATAAAACTTCCGGGCCCGAAAGCAACTCACCGGATGCACCGTCAATTGTCGCGGCAATGATTATAATGCCGTCCTGACCGAGATGGAGACGTTCCTTCATAACTCTCGTTCCAACATCGCCTACTCCGTAACCGTCAACATATACTTTACCGTTGGCAACAGTACCCGAAACGCTCATAGAACGCTCACTCAAGGAAATCTCATAACCATTATCCGCAATAAGAATATTGTTGCGGTCGATTCCGATACTTTCAGCAATCCTTGCATGATAACGCAGGTGCTTCTGCTCACCGTGAACAGGAATAAAATATTTCGGCTTAACCAAGGAAAGCATTATTTTTAATTCTTCCTGACAAGCGTGACCGGAAACGTGTACATCGTACATTTTTTCATAAATAACTCTTGCGCCCAATCGCAGCAAATCGTTTATAACACGGTAAACTGTTTTTTCATTACCCGGAATAGGTCTTGCTGATATAATTACGCAATCATTATAACCGATACTGACTTTACGATGATTGCCTGATGCCATTCTTGACAAGGCGGACATAGGCTCGCCCTGACTACCTGTCGTTATAATTACAAGACGGTCATCGGAATACTTCTTGATTTCATCAATGCCGATTAAAGTACCGTCAGGGATGTTAACGTAACCCAACTCGGATGCAGTTGCAACGACATTTTCAAGACTTCTTCCCGAAAGTGCAACCTTACGACCCGTATTGGCAGCAATATCTATAATCTGCTGAACTCTGTGAATGTTTGAAGCAAAAGTCGCAATTATTATTCTCCGGTCACCTGCTCCGGTGAATAAGTTACGGAATGTTTCACCGACTTTACTCTCACTCTGAGAATAACCCGGCTGTTCAGCGTTAGTAGAGTCAGACAGAAGACAAAGAACACCTTCGTTGCCCAACTGTGCAAAACGTGACAAATCAATTATACCGCCGTCAATGGGACTGGTATCAATCTTAAAGTCACCTGTCTGAACAATTGTGCCTGCAGCACATTTAATGGCAAGGGCAACTGCATCCGGAATAGAGTGATTGACCTTAATAAATTCAACATTAAAGTCACCGAGTGAAACCTCATCACCTGCTTTTACAATGTTAATTGTGACTTCGTGATCTATTTTATGCTCAGAAAGCTTACCACGGATGAGACCCGCTGTAAGCAACGTAGCATAAACAGGCACGTTCATTTTCTTTAAAAGGTAACACAACGCACCGATATGGTCTTCGTGACCGTGAGTAATAATGATACCCTTGATTTTGTCAACATTTCGTTCAACAAAAGTAAAATCGGGAATAACAAAATCTACACCTAACTGGTCCGATTCAGGAAAAGCAAGACCACAATCGACAATGAGCATTGATTTGGCATACTCATAACAAGTCATATTTTTACCGACTTCGTTGATACCGCCAAGAAAAGAAACCTTAACAGGTTCAGCGCTCACAGGCGGTGTTACACGCGAATAAAGAGAATTGTTTTTAGATGTCTGCTTTTTTGTCTTATTCTGTGTCTTATTCTGAGTTTTCTCCGTCTTTTTGCGTGAAGTTGAGGTTTTTTTACTTTCGGAGCGGTTATTAGCCTGATTTACAGATTTATTCTTCTTAGCATTTTCACTTTTTTTATTAGTTGTTTTTGTCATTTTTTTCTTATTCTGTTGTGTTGACTGTTTAGTCATTTTTTCTTTTTGCATAATTTTCTCCTGACAGAAATTAAATAGGAATACGATTAAACCGATACTTAAACAAGATATATGTAACGCCGACTAAAAAGACGGCAAAATACGCTACTTTAACAATTATTAATAATACTATTATTTGAATATATTGTCAAGACTTATACATACTCCGATTCATCAATTATTCGGCTGAGATTGTCGATGATTTCACGAGCAGCTTCAAGGGAAAAAGCCTTTGCTGTTACACGCAGTGAACCATTTTGGTTTTTGTTGATTTTAACTGTTGATGAACCGTCTTTGAAAAGAATTTCATCTTTTTTAAATTTGATTGAGTTGTTTTTGCTTAAGTCTGATGCCAAAACACCAAAAGAGCCTTTGCAGGCAATCTCTTTTTCTGCAATATAAAAAGCCGGTAAGCTTTTTACAGCATTTTTCAATGAAATATCATTTTTATTAAGATAACTCATCAGGACAAAAGCCAGAATTACTCCGTCATATTTCCATAAATCATTGACATTACTCGTATTATCCTGAGACCGAAAATAAGAAACTGTTTCAAAAAGCTTGCTGTGACTGTAAATAATGCCGTCACACTCGGCAGTGACTTTTTCACCGCTGTGGTTCACGTTAAATACTACTCTGCCCTTCCCTGATTTAAAACCGATTTTTGACACTGCAAGCTCGGCAACACTGAGTATGCGCTTGTTTTCACTTTTAAAAACAGGCATAAAATCAAGACTTTTATCAAACATATTTGAAAGAAACTGAATATACATTCGCTGCATTCCGTGAATCTGTCTGATGCTTTTACAATTCTCCTTTTTGCATCGCTCAATGTTTCCTGAATTCATAAGATTTTTAATGTTGTAATAATCGGATTTTTTTAAAGAAACTGAATTTTTTTCAAAAATACTTATAACAGTCCCTTCATAATTTCCGCTGACAAAAACCGCATAATCCAACTCACAGAATTCCATAAAGTAATGCAAGGACGAAAGAAAGGTATTTCCGAAATCATAACAAGCGGCTCCTGTTGTCATTAAGCCGCCTATCAACGCTAGTTTGAGTGCTGTTGAGTTCAATTCTCCGTCGCCTGCTACTGCAATCTTCGGAGAATTAAAAGCAACGCCCGTTGCCGCTCCGAGAAGTGATGCATTTTCTGGCATATATCCGTAAAAGCCTGCGGGTGACTGATTGCTTTCATTTTTAAAATTTATGTGTTTTTTATTAAAATCATCAACCCTTGAACAAGCTTTTATAAAAGAGTTTTCTTCAATTATTGTTTCCTCGCCTACGGTTGCACCTTCACATATAACAGAATTTTTAAAAACGATAGAATTACGTCTGACGGAGACATCCTTTGATATAACACAATCATCAAGAAGGCATCCCGATGAAACATAAGTATCACTACCGATAAAACAGTTGCGTATAAATGAATTTTCGGCAATCAATCCCCCTGATGAAATAACCGTAAAGGGCCCTATGACACAGCCTTTTTCAATCTGCACATTTTCACCGAAATATACAGGCGGTATAAGAACAAAATCACCTTTGGGAATATCTGAATCAGCAAAAATCCCCTGGGCAACTTCCGGCAAAATACAGCCAACTTTTCCCTTTAAAATATCAATGCAAAATCCCTTGAAATCATTTGGTTTTTCAATGATTTTCACATAGCCCGAACACACATGGAAGTTTTTTGCTGAGAACTGTAAAAAATCGGATACGTGCTGTTGCTTTTCAGATAAAATTTTATATAAATCCGCATTGTTTAAAACGCACGAAAACAACTGCTTATTTTCATTTTCCAATCCTGTTTTTGACGGTAATTCCATCAACAAATCGATGAAATTTTCAATTTCAAAATAAGTGTCATCATACATCAAAAATGTTCTGTTATCCGGTGATTTTAGAAGCTGATTTTTTAGTTTTCTTAAAAGAATTTCATCAAAAAATCCGTCTTTATCGACAGATAATTTAAAGATTTTTTCGGGTTCAATTTGTGAAATACTTTTATTGATAAATGACTCAAAATCGGTGTCGAACAACGTTAACTCCCCCGTTGATTTAACACCGAAACATTCATTAATTTTTTTATTACATCTTTCCAGAATGACCGCAAACAAACAATTACCCCCGAAAAAACAAAAAATTATCATTTATATCTTTAAAATGTTCCGAAAATATGTTAATATGTAAAAAACTTTTCAGAGGATAAAAAATGAAAAAAGTAGAAATTTTTACAGATGGTGCATGCAGCGGCAATCCGGGTCCCGGCGGATGGGGTGCTATTTTAAGATACAACGGTGTCGAAAAAGAGCTTAGCGGCGGTGAAAAAGACACAACCAATAACCGAATGGAATTAACTGCGGTGATTTCAGCTCTGAAGGCTCTCAAAATGCCCTGTGAAGCGGTAATAACAACTGACTCTAAATATGTATTTGAGTCTGTCACAAAAGGCTGGGTTTATTCGTGGCAAAAAAACGGATGGCGGAAAGCTGATAAAAAACCTGCTTTAAATATTGATTTATGGACGGAATTACTTGAACTGTTAAGTAAGCATCAGGTTACATTCAATTGGGTTAAAGGACACAACGAGCACCCTGAAAACGAACGTTGTGACCGCCTTGCAGTAGCAGAGTGTGAAAAATATAAGTAACAAAAACACTTCAGGAAATTCAGATTCCTGAAGTGTTTTTTACCTATTTAATTCAATGTTTTGTCATATTATCAACAGCAATTAAATTCAATGGCAAAACATTTCAATTATTTAGCAGATGCACAATCTCTATGCTTATTTATTATCAGCCGCGATACGTTTAAGACCCTCAAAGCCGATTTTTACACTGTCGTAGGGATCTTTGTCATAACACAAATCCTGTTCAATAACAATATACTTAACGCCGATTTCTTTACAGGAACGATAGCAGGCATCAAAGTCAATATTACCTGTGCCGCACTCTGCAAACTGCTGTTGATTATTAACTATTCTCATATCCTTAAAATGGCAGACATCTACCCTACCTGCAAGCTTTTTAAGATATTCAGCAGGATTAACACCCCCGACCTGCATCCAATATGTATCAGGAATAAACTGAAGCTTAGGAGCTTCCACGATAAGCCTTTCAAAGGTACGCTTACCGTCATAAACCTCAAATTCAAGGGCGTGATTATGGTAACAAAGCTTTTTACCCTTAGCTTCCATTTTGTCTGCAATTTCATTACATTTCATAATGAAACCCGTAACCCCTTCAAAAGATTCGTGAACAGAACCGGGCATACAACCAATACCGATATTGTCACAATGAATAAGGTCGTGCTCATAAATAAGAGCATCAAGGTCATTTTTCATTCTGTCATAAGGCTTGTGTGTTACGCAAACATCCATTTTATATTTATCGACGAGTTCCGCAACAATTTCCGGATGAATATCACCGATTGCGGAAATCTGAATAACATTACAGCCTATGCTATCAAGAAATTTAAGTGTAGTTTCAAAATCTTCTGCATTTTTGCACTTATCCCGCAAAGTAAAAAGCTGAACACCAAGTTTTATATCTGACATAAAAAACACCTCCGTTTTTATGAATATATTTTATCACACAATTTTCCAAAGTAAAGACTTAAATGAATATAGTCAACAAATTTTTTCTACATACTTGATTTATTTTTTACAAGTATTATAATATTGTTAAGAAATTATTTTACTACCCACGGGTATGAAAGGAATATTATGGCTAAATATCTTATTGTTAACGCAGATGATTACGGTATGTGTAACGCCGCTAACGAAGCAGTCAACGAATTATTTCTCGGCGGTTGGCTCAAATCGGCAACAATTATGATGCCTTGTCCCACTGCTGCAGATGCAGTTGAGTTCTCAAAAGCGCATCCCGAATACGCAATCGGTGTACATACCACTCTTACAAGTGAATGGGGAAAATATCGTTGGAAGCCCCTTACTGACGGCAAAACTCTTATTGATGAAGAAGGTTTTATGTGGCACGAAAGTGACCAGGTTGAAAAGAACGCTTCATACGAAGATATCGAAAAGGAAGTCCGCGCTCAGATTGACCTTGCTCACAGCATGGGGATGAAGCCTTCGCACGTGGATAACCATATGGGTTCTCTTTACGGTCACTACACAGGAAGACTCGGTCTTTCAAAGCTTGCTCTCAAAATTTGCGGTTCTTACGGCTACGCTTACCGTCTTTATACAAAGCACGATAAGAGAATCTGCCCCAACGGTACTCCGTATATTGCTTATGCGGCAGTTACGCTTCTTTCAAAACATTGGGGTAAAAAGTTCAATGTTATTATTCCCGATTATCTCCTTTTCCCGGATTGGAATGACGATATGCGCGTAAGCTATGAGGTATATCGCGATACTATCCTTAAAATCTGGACTGACATCCCCGAAAACGGTGTAACTGAAACCTTTGTCCATCCTTCAGTTGAATGTGATGAACTCAAAGGAATTACCGGCAGATGGCAAGACCGTGTCTGGGAGTACCAGCTTATGAAAGACCCCTATGTTCATCAGTATCTTAAGGATAACGGTGTTGAACTCATCAGTTACCGCGAGCTTATTAAAATGAAGGGCGGCACAATTAAAGGATGATACAAAAATCCCTGCAAATCGCAGGGATTTTTTATATATAAAACACTTGAATTTTAATTTTTATTATGGTATTATGTTACAAATGCGTTTGAGCAAGAGAGTAGAAGTTTACCGATGTCACAGAGAGATGTGTCCAAGGCTGTAAGCACATTACAAAGGTTCCTTTGAAGTTCACTTGTTAGCAGCGCGGCTGAACAACAGTAGGTCGCGACGGGTGTAACCGTTACATTACAAAAGAGTGTTTGCTCTGGAGCAAAAATTAGGGTGGTACCGCGGAGTTTGTCTTCGTCCCTTTTGGGATGAAGGCTTTTTTGTTTATCTATCACTTCAATCAGTGGTCTTCCCCGCAAAATGTTTTTAATTATTCAACATAAATTGAAAGGACTGAAAGTAATGCTCGAAAAAGCACAACAGTTGAAACAGCAGTTCGCTGAAAAAGTTTCAACAGCAACTTCCCCTGCCGAGCTTGAACAGTTAAGAATCGAATTTCTCGGCAAAAAGGGTTCCGTTGCTTCACTTATGAGTGAATTGAGAAACGTACCCAATGACAAGAAAAAAGAAGCTGGTCAGATTATTAACGAGGTTAAACAGTTTATCGAAAAGAACATTGCAGAAAAGGGTGTTGAAATCGCTAAACTCGAAGAAGAACGCCTTATCAACGCCGCAGAAGATTACGACGTAACTTTTCCCATTTCAGAAGAAAAAGGTTCTTATCACCCCATAACTCTCGTTCAACGTGAGCTTGAAGATATATTCGCAGGTATGGGCTTTTCAATTGAAGATTATGATGAAATTGTTGATGACTATCATTGCTTTGAAGCTCTCAATATTCCCAAACATCACCCTGCCCGTGATATGCAGGATACTTATTATTTAAGCACGAATCAGTTGCTTAAAACTCACACTTCTGCCGCACAGAATGCTATTCTTAAAAAATACACTTCCGAGCTCGAGGCAGATCGCCCTATCCGTGTAATCTTCCCCGGCAGGTGCTTCAGAAACGAAAAAATCGATGCTTGTCACGAAAACACCTTCTTCCAGATGGAGGGCGTTATGGTTGATAAAGATATCTCAATTTCCAACCTTATTTATTTTATGAAAACAATGCTTTCAGAAGTTTTCCAACAGGATATCACCGTAAGACTTCGTCCCGGTTTCTTCCCCTTCGTTGAACCCGGTTTCGAGCTTGATATTCAATGCACAATCTGCGGCGGTAAGGGTTGCCCTTCCTGCAAGGATTCCGGTTGGCTTGAGCTCTGCCCCTGCGGTATGATTCACCCCAACGTTCTTATTGCAGGCGGTCTTGACCCTGAACAATACACCGGTTTTGCGTTTGGTCTCGGTCTTACAAGACTTGCTATGATGCGTTACGGTATCAAAGATATCCGTGTTTTCAACTCCTGCAATTTAAAATCTCTTTCACAGTTTGAAAACGCTACTTTCACACAGCCCGAAAAGGAGGTCAAATAAATGTTTGTTTCAATTAATTGGATAAAAGAATACGTTGACCTTGAGGGTCTTGATATCAAAAACCTTATTAACAGCTTCACTCTTGCCACTGCGGAAGTTGAAGACATTATTGTTAAGGGACAGGATTTACGTGATGTTGTTGTGGGTGAAATTCTCTCTATCGATAATCACCCCAACTCAAAGAAGCTCCACCTTCTCAAAGTTGATGGTGGTGACAGAATTTACGACGTTGTTTGTGGCGCACCCAATGTCCGTGAAAATATGAAAATTGCCTTCGTTAAAGCAGGCGGCAGAGTTCCTGCAGGCGAAATAACAAAAGCCAACGTTGCAGGTTATGAATCCGAAGGTATGTGTTGTTCAGCATTTGAACTCGGCCTTTCTGATGATAAATCAGGTCTTATGGAAATCGACGTTGATGCCCCTAACGGCACTGATCTTAAGGATATCTACCCCATTGAAGACATTATCTTTGAAGTAGATAATAAATCACTTACAAACAGACCTGATCTCTGGGGTCACTACGGTATTGCACGTGAATTCGCGGCCCTTACTGACAGAGAAATAAAACCCCTTCCCCTTTCGGACCTTGCATATGACGGCGATGAAAAGATTAAGGTTACAGTCGGCAGACCCGACCTTGTTTACCGTTATTCTTGCATAAAAATGGATAACATAACAAAAAATGTCAGCCCTATGTCGATGCAGATAAGACTCTACTACTGCGGTATGCGTGGTATCAATCTTCTTGCAGACCTTACAAACTACATTATGCTTGAAATGGGTCAACCTACACACGCTTTCGATGCTAATAAAATCGATGAAATTGTTGTTGACACTCCCAAGGCTGATTGCAAATTTACAACACTTGATAATACAGAGCGTGATATCACAACTGACACATTGCTTATTCAGAACGGCTCAACACCCGTCGCAATTGCAGGTATTATGGGCGGACTTGATTCTGAAATCGTTGGTGACACTGATGCTGTTGTGCTTGAATGTGCGAACTTTGACGGCGTCAGCGTAAGAAAATCATCTTCAAGGCTCGGTCTTCGTACAGATGCTTCTGCAAGATACGAAAAAATGCTCGACCCTGAAATGACCGTAACTGCAGCACAGCGTTTTGCATACCTTCTTAAATCAATCGATGATGGCGCAAAAATTGCATCACAGCTTACTGATGAATACGTAAGAAAATATCCCGATATTTCAATTACATTCGACAAGGCTTACGTTGATAAATATACCGGTATTGATATTACTGAAGAAAGAATTATCAAAACCCTTACCGCTCTCGGTTTCGGCGTTGAAAAAGACGGCGACAAGTTTAAAGTTAAAGTTCCTTCATACAGGGCAACGAAAGACGTTACAATCAAAGCTGACATTATTGAAGAAATCACAAGAATTTACGGCTATGATAACTTCAGTATCATAACAACAAAGAGCCCTCTTAAACCCGTTAAGAGTGCTCCCGTACGTGCAGAAAGCAACGAAATCAAGGATATTCTTGTTAAGCACTACAACCTTCACGAGGTTCACTCGTACATCTGGGGTGACGTGAGAAAATACAAGAAGCTCGGTATTGAGGTTGAAGAAAATGTCAAGGTGCTTAATATTGAAAGCTCTGACAACGGCACAATCCGTAATTCTATGATTCCCACGCTCCTTCTCGCCGCATCAGAAAACAAGGATTTTTCTGAAAGCTACGGAATTTTTGAAATCGGCAGAGTTGTTAAAGGAATCAAGGCAGACGGAACTGCGAATGAACGCCGTAGTTTAGGTGTTGTTCTCTATGATAAGAATACAACCGAAAAAGACCTTTTCTTCAAAGCTCTTACAATGGTGAACAATATCTTTACACAGATTAAACACAAAGCTCCTGTTCTCAAAAAGGTTGCTCCGCTTCACGCTTGGCAGCACCCCAAGAACACCGCACTTATTACCTGTGACGGTATTGAGATGGGTACAATCAACACTCTCCACCCCACAAACGCACAGAAAGTTGATAAAGTGGCTAAAATTGTTTGCATTGAAATTGATGTTGATGATTTCATTTCAGTTAATGGCGCAAATATCAGTTTTGCAGAACCTTCAACACAGCAGTCAACTTACTATGACCTTTCGCTTATAATGAAGGAGGGCAAGACCTTTGCAGAGCTTGCCGAGTGTTGGAACAAACTTGGTCTTACCGAGCTTGATTACGTTAAAGTTATTGACACATACGATAACGGTGAAATCAAGAGTATCACAGTCCGTCTTGTTTTCTCATCCAAAGAAAGAACACTTGAAATGGATGAGGTTCAGTCTTGGATCGATGAAATTCTTAAAAATCTCAAGGCTATCGGTATTGAGTTAAGAGCTTAATTAACTAAATCTTAATAATTTGTTGTTGTAATTTTCACAACAATGGTGTATAATGTTAAATATAGTTACAGGAGGTGTATTTATGACAGATAAAACAATCCAATTCACAATTAGTGATGACCATGAAAAAGAGATGCGTGAGATACTTGTTTCAGTATATAACGCTTTAGTTGAAAAGGGTTATAATCCTACCAGTCAGCTTGTAGGTTATATACTGTCTGAAGACCCCACCTACATCACAACTCACAACAATGCGAGAAGCCTTATCAGAAAGATTGACCGCGATGAACTTCTTCAGGTTCTTCTCAAATCATATCTTAATTAAGGCAGTTTAATTTAAGGAGTGTTTAGTTTGGCTGATACTCAGGCAAGTTTTCTTACCTATAAAGGTAAACCCCTCGTTCGCAAGGGTAACACAATTTACTACGGTAATATGAGCGAACCCTTCGTAATAATGCTTTCAGTTGCTTCATCCCACGAAGTTCACGGTGTTAAAATTGCTGACAAAGTTATTGTACAGCTTCTTAATACCGACCCGAATATCAATCCGCTTGAAGCAATCGTTAAAAGAACCGAGAAAAACGGTATGTATGCCGCAATTGATATTGCATCAATCTGGCTTCAGAGAGCATTAAAAGCAGAATAAAAAGTAACTCACTCTCAATTTCTTTGAGAGTGAGTATTTTTATTTATCATAATCAGGAACTTTCAATTCTGCATATACCAGATGTGGTCTGCAAAAAACTCTTATGGGAAACAGGCTGTAACCGATACCCCTGCTTAGAACAAGTTGGGTATCTCCCATTTTATACAAACCGCTTGTATATGGCGGAAAAGTCACCTGATCAGGTGCCATAATAGCCCTTCCGAAAAAAGTCACCTGACCACCGTGAGCATGACCCGAAAGAACAAGATCAATATTAAATTTATAATATACCGACAATGTTTCAGGATGATGTGCAAGCAAAACATTGAATTCGCTTTCATCTAAATCAAGCCCATTACACAAAATCTCGGTCCTTTGGAAAACCTGATCATAACGTCCGTAAAAATACGGGTCTTCAATTCCGCATATATTGATTGAATCACCCGCAGAATTTTGAATAGTCATTTTATCATTGCGCAGAACATTAACGCCGAGCTCCGTTAAACCTTCAATAAATCGGTTAAACAACTCCACATCATCGTTGTTAACATTGGACTCATGGTTGCCCGTAACATAATATACAGGCGCTATCTCACAAAGTTTTTCAGTGAACTGTAATGAAACATCAACTTCCGGATGATCAGAGTCAATCAGATCGCCTGTTATAACTATGATATCAGGCTTTTCTTCGTTGAGACTGTCAATAATCTGCTTATCAACAATTGCAGATGTTCTGTTATGATAATCTGAAATATGAGCTATCAGGTAGTTATGAAAACTTTCGGGAAGCTTTTCTGAAAACACATGAATTTCCTGAACGTCTACGGAAAAATTACCATAAAACAGAGATATTATACTAATAATCAGCACTACTGAAATTACCGTCAATATTGCTTTTTTATTAAATAACTTTTTCATTAAAGTATTTCACCGTTTTCGATTGCAGTTATCTGATCAACACGGCGCTGATGTCTTCCACCTTCAAATTCTGTGTTTATAAATACTTCTGCAAGTTCACACGCAAGACCTGCACCAATAACACGCGCGCCCATACAGAGCACGTTTGCATCATTGTGCATTCTTGTGAACTTTGCGCTGAAGTAATCAGAACAACAAGCGGCTCTGATACCCTTGACCTTATTTGCCGCCATAGAGATACCGATACCTGTACCGCAGCACAAAATCGCCTTATCAGCCTCACCGTTTGTAACCTTAAGGCAGGCTACCTGTGCAAATTTTGCATAATCTACAGAAGCAGTTGAATCAGTACCGCAATCTATGTATTCAATTCCTTTTTCATCAAGAAAAGCTTTGATTTCTTCTTTAAGCGGGAAACCTGCGTGGTCTGACGCTAAAACTAACATATTAAACAACCTTTCAATTATTATTTTTCTTTTTTAATTCACGCTCCGCCTGTGAAAGGCGAAGATAATTAGGCAAAACATCATTGGCACCAAGAATCTCCAAAGAGCCGTTTTCACTTTTCTCGTAAGCTAACAACGCAACATCTGCCGCGCTTTGATAACAAATAGATGCAGGAGCCATTGAGACACACTTTAATTTATCGGTAATTTTATTATACGTAACCCTTGCACCGTCACCGATAAGCACAATGGGTTTATTAACATCTTTAAGTTTTTCATACAACTCATCAATTGTAATTGCCTCATCAGGTGTCATCCTATTTAATCCGTCAGTACAATCGAAACGAGCCGTATAAACCTGATTACAACGGGCATCCATAACTGCAACTGCACAACAACCCGTATTTTCCAAAGGTTTAGCAATAACCTCAAGGGTTGATATTGCCGCACACTTTTTATCTAAAGGCTGAGCGATGCCTTTTACTGCGGCTACACCTATACGAACACCTGTAAAAGAGCCGGGACCGTTAGATATTGCGAGCAAGTCAATATCGTTAACAGAAACACCTGCTATTTTAAGTGTACTTTCAATCATAGGTAAAAGTGTCTGGCTATGAGTAAGACCCGTATTTGAAAAACTAAGAGAAAGCACTTTACCGTCACACAAAACCGCGGCACTTGCGGCAGTAGCGGAGCTGTCAACGCCAAGAATTTTCATAAATACTGTCACCACTCATTCTTAAAATACGGCTATCGTCATTTTCACCGCGAGAAATTTCAATTCTTATTAATTTTTCCTCAGGGAGTGCGTTTTCAATATTCTCGCTCCATTCCACAGCGAGAACACCGCCCCAATCAAGATAATCATAAAAGCCTGTTGAGCACAAATCCTCAAAGGTTGAAATTCTGTACATATCAAAATGATACAGCGTCTTTTCTCCACGATACTCGTGAACAAGAGAAAACGTGGGACTTGAAACGTCCGCACTGATACCCATACCTTTGGCAAGACCGGCTGTAAACCGTGTTTTGCCCATACCCAGACCGCCAAAATAGGCTACGGTTTCACCGCCTGTAAGAGCCGCGCCGAGAAGCTCGCCGAAGCGCTCGGTCTGCTCAGGTGAAATTGAAACAACCTCTACCATAACCACCTCAAAAAAAGTAAAACACTTGAAATAAAAATCTAATATATGTATAATAACAATATTACTTGTTAAAATCAAGGGGGCAATGCCTTGAAAAAATTTTTTTCGCTTTCAAAACGGTTTATATCCGAAACAAATAAAACACTTTTCTTTCTGATAATGGCAGCTTCCGTTTTCGGTATTCTTATGGTTCACAGTGCTACAATGTGCAATCTGGAAGACGGTCAGTTTATATCCCGTGATGCAACTGTTATGATTATTGCGGCGGTAGCAGGTCTTATATTAACTCTTATAATCTCTGCTATCGACTATGAACTGATTATGAAGCTATGGCCGATTATCGGCATAGTCTGTATTCTTCTGATGGTAATAACACTGCTTTTCGGTGTCGCACCGGAATCCCGTCCAGATGCCCGTTCATGGTTAAAATTCGGTTCAATCTATTTCCAGACTTCAGAGCTAGTGAAGATCGGTTACGTTATAACCTTTTCAATGCATCTTGAACTTTGTAGAGATACTATCAACAAACCGCTTTCCGTTTTACTTTTAGGTGTTCACGCACTTGTGCCCATCGGTTTGGTTGTGCTTACGGGTGATATGGGCTCGGCGCTCGTTTTCGTATTTATGACAATTGCAATGCTTTATTTTGCAGGGTTACACATCGGTTTCTTTGCCGGTGGCGGACTATTGGGTGTGGCGGCTTCACCACTTATATGGATGTACATTTTCGACGACTATCAGCGCAATAGATTTCTCGCACTTTTACGCCCCGAAGACTTTGAAGCAGAAAGCTATCAGCAATTAAAGGGTCTTAATGCCCTTGGTTCAGGCGGCTTTTTTGGCCAGGGTCTTTTTAACGGTGCATATACACAAGGTGGAATAGTTCCTGAAAGTGAAAATGACTTTATTTTCACTGCAATTGGTGAAGAAACGGGATTTTTAGGTTGTATAATCTCCTTAGGTTTACTTTTCCTTATATGTTTTATGATGATTAAAACAGGAAAAAACTCAAGAGATTTCTCATCACAGCTTGCTTGCTACGGAATTGCATCCATGATTGCAGCTCAGGTTGTAATTAACATAGGTATGTGCCTTATGTTATTACCGGTTATCGGTATTACTCTCCCCTTCTTCAGTGCAGGTGGTACAAGCACACTCTGTTTATATATCGGTGTAGGACTTGTTTTCAGCATTTACCGATTTAACCGTTCACGTGAAGCAGTAAACTTCAGACTTTCTAAAATCGCTTCACCATTCTCTGAAATTTAATAATATATATGTTCAAGGGACTGTAAACCAAGTTGTTTACAGTCCCTAAAATTATGCTTTTCTCAATTATTATTCATTTTTTCTTTTGCTGCTGTTTCGGCACGAGTACGCTCCAAGTCAAGATACATTCTGTCTCTTGTTTTCTGGTCAACATTATAGAAGAACATCGGTATAAGACTTACTAAATCCATAATAAGCCTTGGGCCAAAAGCCGCTATAAACATCTTCCACATTGTATCCTCTGTCTGAACCGCCGTAATACCTGACTGAAAGCCTGCCCATCTTGCAAGCAACATTGAGTTGATTTTTGTCAGAGCAATTCCCCTGACTTTATTTATGTAACCCGTCAAGAGATTGACTGTTGCTTCAACTCTGTAACCATTCTGCCACTCACAATAATCAAGAACCTCATAGTTAATTTCTGCGTCAACAATTTTCTTTGTTGCATAGAAAACCATTTCAACACTGTTACCGATTGCCATTGCAATTGTCATCGGCAACTTCTTTTTGTAAAAACCTTTTCCTTTACCGCCGATTAAACCGACAAGGAAGAAAAAGCCTTCTGAGAAGATAATGGAGCTTCGTTGGGTAATCCACAAAAATTTAGTTGAAAATCTTTTTCTGAATTTAGTAGCCCACGGGTAGCTTGCGTAAGAAATGGGCATTCCCGGTATGCCTGCAATAGTTGAAATCATATTAAATTTCAAAACGCTGTCATAGTAAAGGGATTCGGATGTTTGTATATCGATACCATCTATAAAGCCCGAAAGAGTATAAATTAACAGCGGTTTGTTTTTAAATACCGAAAACATACCCTTCATAACCTGTGGCGGTTTTTCAGACTGCGGCACACGTTCTTTACTGACAAAAATCCATATTACCGCAGGAATTGTAGCTACCGCCCACCACCAGATTTTCATTCCCGAGAAAACCTTTGCAAGGTTAAGCTTGATTTTACCGTTTGCAACAAGGTCGAAAATGACACCTGCCAATTGCTCGGGCACTCGCCTGAACAAGTCGCCTGCAAAGCGTGAAGAAACAAGCAATGAGGTTCTTTCATTTGGGTTCGGTGTGAAAACATTATCTATATATCCGCCGCCTCCGAAAAACGCACCAACCGTTTCACCTACATAAGAGAGAATCATATATAAAACAAGACGTTGTGCGGCATTTAAATCATAGCCATCACAAATAAGCGGTAAAATACAAGTAACAAAACCAACCACAAGACTGGGCAATAACGATAAATACTGAAAAGGCTTGAATTTACCCCAACGGGTACGCATTTTGTCAATAATAACAGCCGAAAGAGGGTCATTAATTAAATCGTAGATGCCTAAACCCACCGCCGCATTACCATGAGCTTCTGCATCAAGTCCTAAAATTTTATACATAAAAAGTTCAGAACCCGTATCATACTTACCCATCGATAATTCTGCTGCAGCACATTTTATAATATAAGCCACGCGTTCTTTGGTTGAACAGAACATTCTGTTCATATAAGCAAAATTATTATCGGGCTCAAAAACGTATTCACGTTCGGTAACAGCTGTATTCTGGTTATCAACGCTCATTTTTTCGCCTCCTCTTTTTTTAATTCAGCTTCTTTTTCTTCCTGAAGCTTTGCAAGACGACGATACATTTCTGCTCGTATTTCATCTTGCGCAACACCGTTTTCAACCATTTGAAAATACTCTTCAATAGGAATGCCACCGACAAAACACGGTGCATGTTTAACACTTATACCCTTTTTGAAAATTGCTATATCAACTATAAAATTGACAATAAGCAAAATCAGATAAACGATAGGTGCTATAACAAAATCAATTGAAAAATAAGGGTTTTCGGGAACGATAAAAAGCAATACACTTGATAAAACTCCCAAAACAAGAAGTGATAAGTCAAATCCGTAGCACATTGATTTACCTCTTTTTGAACAACTCATAGTAAGACAGAAAAATCTTACCAGAAGAAGAACAACCGTTAAAAGAATCAAACCAACGGATATTAAAAATAGAACCAACGGTAACCTACCATCACTCGTATCAAGCAACGACAAAATATTATCAACGTTAAACTTATCAAGTATATCTAAAAGAGAAAACAAGCTAAAATAACCACTAAACGGCACAAAAGGCTCGTTAAAATTGCATTTAAAAAACGGTACCACAATGGCTAAAACCGGAATAAGACTCGTAAAAATCCTTACTACTGCAAGACGTGAGCCTACAAATGATGCCTTAAGCCTGTCAATTTTCTTCTGAAAATGATAATACTGCACTTCGGCAATATCAGCATCCTTCATTAAACGCTCCTGAATATCGTAAATTACGATATTACCGCCGCAATGAGGACAATGCTGTTTCCAGTCAGTTACTTTTAAATGTTCACCACATTTAGGACAATCAGCCAAAAAACCACTCCCTTAACTATCGTTTATATCAATAATAACTAATTTTTAATGTTAAGTCAACATATAAAAGAAAAAACCGAAACTCATAGCTTATATGAGTTTCGGTTAACAGCAGTAAAATTTTATAATTTTTTCAGTTTAGCCATTTTTGCCATTATTTTTTTTGTGCCGCAGTTATCAAAAGCAATTTCAAGAACCATATCACCGCCCACGCTGGCAGCACTGACTATAAGTCCCTGACCAAAGGTTTTATGTTCAACAGTATCACCGACTTTGTATTCAAGTGCGGATGTACTTGCCTTTTCAGTCTTAGGTGCATTACTGAAACCGCCACGTGAAAATCCGCGGGCAGATGCCGCAGGCTTGCGGTCATTATAAAAGCTTCTTTTTTCAACGGAAGCTGTTCTTTCTTTGTTGTAATCAGAACCAAAAGATGAGCCGAACGAGTTAACCGCGGAATAACCGCCGTAAAAGCTCTGTTTTGGCGAATTAAGGTTTGAGTCAAAAAGTTCATCGGGTATCTCCGACAGGAAGCGTGACGGTCTCGTCACCGACGTATTACCATATATCATCCTTGTACGGGCATTGGTAATATATAATTTTTCCTTTGCTCTGGTTATACCAACATAGCATAAGCGTCTTTCTTCTTCAACCTCGGACGGATCATACATAACCTGATTTCCCGGGAAAAGACCTTCCTCCATCCCCACGATGAAAACAACCGGAAACTCAAGACCTTTTGCAGAGTGCAGAGTCATCATTACCGCAGAGTCAGCATCTGCATTGTAATTATCAATATCAGTCATCAACGCTACTTCTTCAAGGAAGCCCGTGAGAGTGCCGCCTTCATTTTCTTCCATATATCTTAAAAGGTTTGCAAGAAGCTCCATAACATTGGCTTTGCGTTCTTCTGCAGTTTCTTTATCAAGGTCAAGATACTGCATATAGCCGGTTAAAGTTATTACATCTTCAAAAAAATCCTGAATTTCTTTTTCTTCGAGAGATTCTGCGAGTTTATTAATAAGATTTGTAAATTCGCCAAGTTTTCCGGCCGCTCTTGAGAGCATGGGATAGTCATTGGCGTGGGATATAACATCATAGAACGTAGTTCCGAGACCATCCGCAATAGATGCCGCGTTATTAATTGTTGTTTCGCCTATTCCCCTTTTGGGTTCATTGATAATACGTCTCATACGCACGGTATCGGACGGGTTTGCAATGACCGAAAGATAAGCAAGTACATCTTTTACTTCTTTACGGTCATAGAATTTGTGACCGCCGAAAATCTTGTAAGGTACCGCATTATAAACAAGGGCGCGTTCAATACTGCTTGACTGTGCGTTGGTTCTGTACAGCACTGCAAAATCAGAAAGCTTGCGTCCCATCGCAACACCGTTAAGGATTTCATCAGCAACAAACCTGCCCTCATCACGCTCATCCGTAAGAAGGCGTACACAAATTTTGTCACCGCCGTCTTTTTCAGTCCAGAGAGTTTTGCCTTTTCTGCCCTGATTATTTTTAATAACGGCGTTCGCCGCATCAAGAATAACGGAAGTCGAACGGTAATTCTGTTCAAGGCGGATAACGATACTTTCGTCATACTGATTTTCAAAATCAAGAATATTTTCTATAGTTGCCCCACGGAATTTATAAATACTCTGGTCGTCATCACCAACAACGCAGATATTACGATAACCACTTGCAAGCAACGAAGTAAGAACATACTGTGCGTGGTTTGTATCCTGATACTCGTCAACCATCACATATCTGAAACGTCGCTGATAATAATTGAGAACATCCGAATTCTCTTTAAGGAGTTTAACGGTATTGACTATAATATCATCAAAATCCATTGCATCCGCTTTTTTCAGCATTTCCTCATATTTGCCGTAAGCTTGTGCAATCATTTTTTTATTAATATCATACCCTACGGAATCAGAATACATATCGGGAGTCATAAGGTTATCTTTTGCCTTACTTATTTCCGACAATACGTATTTAACAGGAAGACGTTTTTCATCAATATCAAGTACACGAAGAACTTCTTTCATAACACGCTTGGAATCATCGGTATCGTATATCGTGAAATGCTTTGAAAAACCGATTCTTTCAGAATCACGTCGTAATATACGCACACAGCAGGAGTGGAAGGTGCTCGCCCAGACATCGTTACCTTTCTCACCCAACATTGATTCAAGCCTTGATTTAAGCTCATTGGCGGCTTTGTTAGTAAAAGTTATGGCAAGAATCTGCCACGGTGCAGGAGCATCAACACTCATAAGCCGTTGCAGTTCTGCGGGCATCTCATCAGGTTTATTAATATATTCTTTCAACAACGCACAATCATTTTCATTTGTTGCACGATATGTAAATTCAGAATTGTATGCATTACCGTATTTTATAAGATATGCAATTCTGTTAACAAGTACTGTTGTTTTACCTGAACCTGCTCCTGCAAGAATAAGAACAGCACCGTTAACATTAAAAACGGCGCGCTTCTGCATATCGTTCATTCTTGAAAACTCTTTTTCAATAAGTTGCTTTCTTAATTTTACAAACTCCATAATAACATCCTCAATGTTTAACTCTTAACTATAAGTATTCTTTCAATTTCACTAAAGGTATTTTCAACGCTTTCCGTCAGCGTTAAGTAAGCACAGTTAACCGCATAAGCAAGTAACGGTTGTTCCGAATTTTTCAATGTGAATTTAATGTTGCTTATAATTTTTGTCCTTATGCTGTTGCAAAAAATAAGACCATCATCAATTGCCTTTGTAATTTTATCATTGTTTTTAGAAATAAAAAGTAACTCGATCACCGTGTCTTGCTTATTAAACAGCTCACCAATCCGGCTTGCATACAAAAAGGAACCGATATCTGCAAGAGAGCTGTAGTTATACAACTCATCAACCTGCCACAGTTCCTTGTATAAACAATAAGATAAATTGTAAATATCACCGCGTTCAAACGGAGTGACAAAATCATCAATTAAATATCCGGACAACTCAGTTCTTATACCGGAAAACCTGATTAAATATTTTTTAAAATCCTTACCATCAAGTGCAGAAAAGTATGATTCGCTGACACAGGCTGACAAATCTTTCAACGTCTTAAAATAATCGTAAGATTTTTTCAAGCGCACCTCAATCAAGCTATTTGTATAAAGAATTACCCCGTGAATCGATAGCAGTAATAAGTGGGAAATTTTTCACCGTCAGGCGTTTAACAGATTCGCACCCTAGCTCGTCAAATGCAATAACCTGACAATTTTCAATACATTCTGCATACAATGCCCCTGCACCGCCGACAGCCGCAAAATAAACCGCACCATATTCAACCATAGCATCGACAACAGCCTTCGACCTGTTCCCTTTGCCGATCATAGCCTTCTGCCCCAAGGAAATCAGACACGGGGCAAAAACATCCATACGTGATGAAGTTGTAGGTCCGATGCTGCCTGTGGCAAGGTCGTTCTTGGCAGGAGTCGGTCCTGCATAATATATAACTGTATCCTGTAATTCAAAAGGTAATTCTTTACCCGAGTTTATTAAAGAAACTATTTTTTTATGGGCAGCATCTCTGGCAGTATAAACCGTACCCGAAAGATTCACACGGTCCCCTGCTTTCAGGATACCGACCCATTCATTTATATTATCTGTGTTTAAATTATATTCGCTCATATATTGTCTTCACTGTTTGATTCTTTTAAAAAGTCATATTCGGTTTCCGCAACATTTTCGGAAATAACTCCCGTCTCAGAAATAAGAAGCTGAGCAGTTTTACTCATATCCCCGGTGAGAGCTTTAATACGCAACTCAACTTCTTCAACAGATTTTGTAAAAGAACGGGCAATTTCACCGATACCTTCGGATAAATCATCAATTTTAACAGCGGTATCACCTATAGCGGCATAGACGGCTTTAGTAACGTTATTTGCGCGTTCGCGAGCGGCTTCCACAAGCTCCTCAGAATGAACTCTTGCATCGAGCATTGCCGCACCAACCTGACGCTCAAGGTCCTTTTTCTTTTCGCACTCTGCCTGAAGTCTTTGAACCTCGGAACGAAGGAATTTAATTTCTTCTTCAGCGGCTTCACTCATAATATTTTCACTGACGGTATTTTCAAGTTTGATTATCTTTTCATCCCTGTCAGAAACTTCCGCCAAAAGATTTTTAATCTCGGTTTCCTTAAAATCTATCTGTGAACGTAACTCTGTATTTAACGCAGTAACAGATACAAGCTCACTTCTGAGTTCGCCGATTTCATCGCATTTCGCCTTACACTCATTAAGCTCAGTCTCAAGCTTTGAATTACGCTCAGTTAAAGCGGCTGTTTTTTTATTAAGCTCGCTTTTTTCTGCAAGGATAGCGTTAACGTAATCCATAACATCCTTCTTGTTGTATCCGCCGAATGCTTTTGTTTTAAAAACTATATCATTCACTAAAATTACCTCCGTGTTGCGCATAAAGCACCACTATATTGAATTAATTATAGCAGAACGAAATATATAAAACAACAAAAATTTTCCTTTTTTATATTTATTTTTAATAACAAATATTGTATAATAGCAAAAAACCAACGGAAAGGTCGAATGACAATGAAAAAATCAACAAAAGTTATATTGGGTGTAACAGGTGCTTTGGCTCCCGTATTGGGCTTCAGTCTTTTAAGCAACAAATTGGTTTTAACCAGATCATCCAAACCGATTTTTGAAAAAATCAACGAACTGAAAAACAAAAATAATCCCGTTGTCCCGGACCCGCAGGTTGTTAAACTTGACGAAGAGGGGGAAGCTTGGTTAGGTAATCAGGATTACGAACACGTTGTTATCAAAAACAATAAAAACAGACCTTTGCACGGATATATCGTAAAATCAAAGGAACCGTCTGACAAATGGGCAATCTGTATTCACGGTTACACAAGCGAGCCCAAAAGAATGGGTAGTTACGCGTTACATCACCACAACAGAGGTTACAATATCCTTTTACCCGTTCTTCGCGGTCACAATATAAGCGACCACAAGCATATTACAATGGGTTGGTTGGACCGTCTTGATATGCTTGACTGGATTGACTATCTCAATACAGTTTATGGTGATATTTCAATCATTCTCCACGGTGTTTCAATGGGCGCAGCAACAGTTATGATGACAACGGGTGAAGACTTGCCGGAAAACGTTAAATGTTGTATAGCGGACTGCGGTTTCAGTTCCGTCTGGGATGAGTTCAAACACGAGCTCAAGGAAGAACTGAACGTCCATACTCCAAGTGCCGTTCTTGCACCGACGTCAATCGTAAGCAAGGCTGTTAACGGTTACACATTTATGGAAGCATCTTCAATTAAACAGCTGGAAAAATCAAAGACCCCTACTCTCTTTATACACGGCGAAAAGGACAATTTTGTTCCCTACAGAATGATGGACCTTAACTACAATGCCGCCGCCTGCGAGAAAGAGAAGCTCTCCATACCTGATGCGGAGCACGCTAACTCACACCTTGTGCATCCTGAAATTTACTGGCCGAAAACCTTCGAGTTTATTGATAAATACATAGAACCCGTAACAGTATGATATGTTAAACGCCCTGAATATTCAGGGTGTTTTTTCATATTATAGTTAACACGCAATAAATTTTTATGAAAAATCTTTTGATGTTGTATATTATTTATGTCAGGAGCAATAATATTTTAAAAAATTGCTTGAATTTACTCGTAATCTGTTGTATTATGTATATGATTACATAATCGGTAATTTTTGGATATTTTATTACAGGAGGTCATGTATAATGTCAGCATTAACATCCAACAAAAGCGTACTTTCCTGGATTGACGAAAAAGTTGAGCTTGTAAAGCCCGACAAAATCGTTTGGATTGACGGTTCAAATGAACAAATCGAAGAACTCAGAGCTACCGCATGTTCAACAGGCGAGCTCATCAAACTTAATCAGGAGCTTCTCCCCGATTGCTACCTTCACAGAACAGCGGTTAACGACGTTGCCCGTGTTGAAGGCAGAACCTTTATTTGCGCAACAACAAAAGAAGAAGCAGGCCCCACAAATAACTGGATGGATCCTGCAGAAGCATACACAATGCTTTATGATATTGCACGCGACAGCTACAAAGGCAGAACTATGTATGTTATCCCCTACTCAATGGGTCCCGTTGGCTCACCTTTTGCAAAAGTAGGTATCGAGCTTACTGACTCAATCTATGTTGTTCTTAACATGGTTATTATGACAAGAGTCGGCAAAGACGTTCTTGAAGTTCTCGGCGACAGCAATGACTGGGTTCGCGGTCTCCACTGCCGTTGCGACATTGACGAAGAAAAGAGATATATCTGTCAGTTCCCTCAGGACAACACAATTATCTCCGTTAACTCCGGTTACGGCGGAAACGTTCTTCTCGGCAAAAAATGCTTTGCACTCCGTATTGCTTCTTACCAGGGTTGGAAAGAAGGCTGGCAGGCTGAGCATATGCTCATTCTCGGTATCGAAAATCCTCAGGGCGAAGTTAAGTACATCTGTGCTGCTTTCCCCTCAGCTTGCGGTAAAACAAACCTTGCTATGCTTATTCCCCCTGAAATTTATAAAGAAAAGGGCTACAAGGTATGGTGCGTAGGTGACGATATTTCCTGGATTCGTAAAGGTCCCGACGGAAGACTTTACGCTATTAACCCCGAAAACGGTTTCTTCGGAGTTGCTCCCGGCACTAACGAAAAATCTAACCCCAACGCTCTTGCAACAACAAAACAGGGCACAATTTTCACAAACGTTGCACACAACCTTGACAACAACACTGTATGGTGGGAAGGTCTCGACAAGAATCCTCCTGCAAACGCTGTTGAATGGAAGGGCAATCCCTGGAACGGTCAGGAAAGTGATGAAAAAGGTGCTCATCCCAACAGCCGTTTCACTGCTCCCGCAGTTAACTGCCCCTGTCTCAGCTCTGAATTCGAGAATCCCAATGGTGTTCCGATTTCTGCTATTGTATTCGGCGGCAGACGTGCAAAACTTGCTCCCCTTGTTTATCAGTCACGTGACTGGAATCACGGTGTATTCGTTGGTTCAATTATGGCTTCTGAAACAACTGCAGCCGCTGCCGGTGCAGTAGGTGTTGTTCGCCGTGATCCCATGGCTATGCTTCCCTTCTGCGGTTACAATATGGCTGATTATTGGCAGCATTGGATTGATATCGGTGAAACTCTTGATCCCGAAAAGGCTCCCAAAATCTTTAACGTTAACTGGTTCCGTAAGGACGATGACGGCAACTTTATGTGGCCCGGCTTTGGTGACAACCTTCGCGTTCTTGATTGGATTATCGACCGTTGCGAAGGCAAGGTAGATGCCAAAGAAACAGAAATCGGTTATATCCCCTATGCTGAAGATATCAACATTGAAGGTCTTGAAGGTGAAGTTACACTTGACTCACTTAAGAGCATTCTTGAGGTTGAAAAAGAACTCTGGCAGGAAGATGCAAAAGGTATTGAAGAATTCTACGCTAAATTCGGCGATAAGATTCCCCCTGTACTTGCTGCAGAACTTGAGACACTCAAAAAGAACGTTCAATAAAATATTAAATAAGGGTTGTGCATAGCACAGCCCTTAAACTCTATTAAAAAATATATTTCAGAAAGAAGTAATTTTTATGTCAAAGCTCACAAGAGATAACAAAGACGGTATTTATTCACTTATGCTCACCCCCTTCTTTGAGGACAGAAGCATTGACTACAATACATACGAGAAATACGCTGACTGGCAGGTTTCACAGGGTGTAGACCACCTTTTTGCAGTTTGCGGCAGTTCAGAAATGAAAGAACTCACTCTTGAAGAAAGACTTAAGCTTGCGGAACTGACAGTTAAACATAAAGGTAACACAACAGTTGTTGCCACAGCAAATATCGAACCCACAAAGGAAGAAAACCTTGAAGAAATCAAAAAAATGGAAGCAACGGGTGTTGACGGAATCGTGCTTACAACCAAAGGTATGGGCGATGACGATAACAAACTTGTTGAATACATCAGCGAGCTTGCATCAACTGCAAGTGTTCCTGTTTTCCTTTATGAGTTCCCCGGTTTTCAGCCTCACGTAATGTCAGGTAAAGCCTACGGCGAGCTGACAAAGGACGGTCTTATCTGGGGTATTAAGGATACAACCTGCACTATGGAAGGTATCCAATCAAAAATTGACAACAAGGGCGATTCTACAATCATTCAGGCAAATATGCCCTTCCTTTTTGATGCATACGTAGCAGGTGCTCGCGGCGTTATGGCTACACCCACTTCATGCGGCGGTGCCTTCTTCCAGAGATTCCACGAGGCTTTTGTCGCAGGTGATATGACTCTTGCAGAACAGAGATATAACGAAATTATACTTCTTGACAATGCCATTGACAGCGGCTTCTGCGCCAGCGCAAAAGAACTTATAAGACTTCAGGGCATTGATACTTTCAATTGGTACACCAGAGGCTCACATAACCTTAGCGGTGCAAGACTTCGCTCAATCAAATCATTCCACGATTGGTGCGTAGCTAACGGTTTAATGAAATAAACTTAATATTTGCGTAAAAAGCCCCGTCTGTTTGCACAAAACAGACGGGGCTTTTTTGTCATTTCTCACAAACTTAAAAAAATTTTGAAAAAACGTGAAATTTTATGCGTTTTTTGTCATATATAAGTGAACCCCATAAAAAACAGGAGATGATACCGATGGTTTGGGTGAAAAACGATGCGTGATAATTTGAAAATTTTATAGGAGGTAAATTATGAAAACTTTTATAAAAACCATGTCACTCATAATGTCGGTCATAATGTTTTTAGGTGTTTTTTCTGCGGCGAACCCTGCCATAGCGGCAGAGATTCAGAAAACGGAAATGAGCGAAGAAATGCTAACCACGGACAATTCCGAAAATACAGATGATACGGAAACGGAGATAGAAGTATTAAATGAAATCGCCGATTTGCGCGATGAATATACCAAGCATTTTCGTCAGTCCGACGGTTCATATATTGCAGCTAAATATTCATCACCCGTTCATTATCAAGAAAACGGAAAATGGGTGGAATACGATTTTACTATCGAAGAAAATAATTCAGGGAAGATTTTTTCAACAGATTCTGTTTTTGAACCTGTTTCTTCGGATGTAGCTATTAAATTCCCCACAAAGATTTCAAAAGACGGCAGTAATGAAATTAAAATTGACATTGCCGATACAACAATCAGCTTTGTTCCCAAAATTTCTCAGAATGGCTTGAAAAATGCTTCAGGCGATATTGCGGATGAAACTGAACTTGTAAGCAAAAAAATTACAGATGATGCATCAAGCACATATTCACTTAAGAGTGACAACACCGAAAAAAGCGAATATGAAAATAAACTTGGTGTAGATAAACGCAAGGGTGCCGTTAAATACGAAAACGTATTTGAAGATGTTAACCTTGAATATGAAATTTCAAGCAATGTAATCAAAGAAAGCATAGTTTTAGAAAAGAAACAGGATAAAAATGTTTTTGAGTTCACTATGGATTTGGGCGATCTTTATCCTAAAAAAGAACAGGACGGCTCAATTGTACTGTATACCGACAGTGGGTATGCCAATGCTCAGTCTGTTATTGCACCACCATATATGGTGGATTCGAGTGGTGTATATTCTGATGCGGTTTCAATGGACTTGATACCCGATGGTGACAAATACACATTAACCATAACAGCGGATAAAAACTGGCTAAATAATAAACAAAGAGCCTACCCTGTCGTCATTGACCCTACAATATTGTTGGATATAAACAGGCAGAACACAATAGATTGCTATGTTGATGCAAGTTCGCCTAATATAAGTTATCCCTATGACTATTATCTTTATGCTGGTCACAGCACCTTGGGTAAAACACGTACATTTGTTAAATTCAATTTACCCGAATTACCTGATGAATGTTGTGTTATTCAGAACGTAGCCCTTAACATTTATCAGAAAAGTGTTGACGCGGGTAGTGAAAAACGCTTCATATCCGTTCACACGGTAACCGAGAACTGGAACAATACAACCCTGTCACCAACGTGGAATGACCAACCCGAATTTGCAACAACCGCTCTCGATTATGCGGAATTAACCTATGGTTATGGTGATTTATACCGATTCGACATAACCAGAGCCGCTAAGAGTTGGTTTGAAAACGGCAATAACTATGGTGTGGTACTTAAGGGACTGGATGAATCAAAGGTAGGCAGAGCACAGATAATATCTGCAGAATATGACATTACTGAAGTTGTATACCCTACTATTACTGTTGCATATCGCAATAACAAAGGTTATGAGGATTATTGGACTTATACAAGTTTTTCTGCAGGTGGAGCAGTTGGCAGCGTGAACGATTACACGGGTAACGCAGTTGTAGAAATACCTCTTGCATCATCAGTAAGTGAAATAATGCCCGTGTCCTTAAGTCTTGTGTATAATACATACAGCGCAGGTCAGAAGCATGTCAGCGGTAAAAATTCTTCATTCCTTACCACAGCCGGCAAGGGGTTGAAGCTTAATGTGCAGGAAACCCTTTTACCTTCAACCCAATATGGCTTAACGGGTGATGAAGCAGAGCGTTATCCTTACGTATATATGGACGGTGACGGAACGGAGCATTATTTCGAAAAGGTCACCAAAAAGGACGATAACGGTAATGACATTACAGTTTTAGAGGATGAGGACAACCTTGGTCTTACTCTCGATGACGTTGCAACAAGCACATATAAGTATAAAATAACAGATAAAAACGATACTCAATATCTGTTTAACGGTAAAGGTAACTTAGGTATCATTCAGGATGCCAATGGTAATAAAATTAAAATTCATTTTAATGATGCCGGAACTAAAATAGTAAAAGTTACCGACGGAACCGGTCACACCTTTAATTTTACATATTATACTCCTGAAGGTGGCACTGAAACCGATTATTTACAGATAATAACCGACAACGCAACCAGAAAAACTGTGTTGGGATATAAAGGCGGTTTTGTCAGAAAGGTTACGTATTTCGATTCCTCAACTATCTCAGTTGTTTACGAGAATGAGGGTGAGGATGGTGTCAACCTTACAGACGAAGATTTTGAAGGATTGATAAATTATGTTGTCTCTAGCGACGGTGACGGTTTCAACTTCGACTATACCTCAAAAGCCACGGGCAGAAGAGTTAAAAAAATCAAAGAATTCGGCACAACTGAGACCGGAAGTTTTACTGCAGGTCAGGTTGTTACCTTTGACAGAAGCTTGTACAATACTACAGTTATTCGTTCAGGCGGTATGGATGGTATAACCTATGACCCAAGTACAACGGAAAACAAAACGGCTACAGAGAAATATAAGAAGGATGACGTAGTAACTACCTTGCAGTTCGATAACTCGGGTAAAACTGTTTCTCAACAGGTTTCCTACGGTGATGGTAGCGAGGTTGGTGCCGGTGCGTACGACTACGGCAACGGCTCAGGAAACAAAAACAGAGTTACTGATTCTGCTACTTTGGGTAAAAACACCCACAACCTTTTAACCAACCCCAATGCAGAAAGTCTTGATGGCTGGACTCAGGTTACAAGCGGAACACTCACAACTCAGAAAACACTTGATTCAACTTACCAATACACAGGTGAAAACAGTCTGAAAATATCTAATACCGCTATTGAAACAAACGGTGCAAGCAGCTATTATCGTCAAAGTGTAACGGGAACATATACATCAGGTGATTCATACACCTTCTCTGCTTTTGTAAAAACAAATAATCTTGTTCAGGCGGGCACAAGTGGCTATCAGGGTGCATATATCCAGATTGCAGCTTACGATAGTGACAATACAAGCCTTATAGACCAAAAATCACAACTTCTTGCTTCCACTACGGAAACAGGCATAAATAACAGTTGGCGAAGATTAAGTGCAAGTATCAAAATACCTGCAGGTACAACAAAACTTACAGCGTACCTTTGTCTTCGTAATGCCACGGGCGAAGTATATTTTGACTGCATGCAGTTAGAAAAGGGCGATGTACCTACAAGTGTTAATCTGCTTCAGAATTCAAGCTTTGAAAACCAAAACACTAACGCTACACCGACTGACTGGACAACTGCCGGAGATTGTGATATATTGACAGATAAGGTAACAACCGCAGAACACAAGGACGGCTCAAGGTCACTCGTGATTAATGGTGTAGCCTCTTTATCAAGCGGCTATAAGCAGTTAATTCCCGTTCAACCAAACGAGAATGACACATATATCGTCAGTGGTTGGGCAATGGCTGATGCGGTTAATTCTACTTTCCACAGTCATTATGAAAAGAACGGCGAAACCATTACGGACGAAGCCGCCAACGAAATTTTTACAAATACAAACAAGGAAGACGATGAAACCGTAGAATTGGTTTCAGATACCAAGTTTGAAATTGCCGTTGCGGTTAAATACAAGAAAACCGATACACAGGGAGTTTCAACAAACGTAACCCAATACAAAGAAGCGGCTGAATTCAATACCACCGTATCCGGTTGGCAATATGCCGCTACACCCGTCTGCCTTAAATATACCGACGGTGATGAAGGCTATACATATACACCGACCCATATTTGTGTTATTCCGCGATACAACAAACAGGCAAACTGTGCGTATTTTGACCACATTCAGTTAATAAAGGATGTAGCGCAAAGTTATATATATGACAGTGAAGGTAACCTCGTTTCTGTTACGGCAAACGCCGAGCAGAAAAACAATATGACCTATGACGGTGAGGATAACCTTGTTGAATACAAGGATGCCATAGGATGCACAACAACCTTTACTTATCAGGAAAATACCCACAACCTGTTGAGCGTTAAAACGCCCAAGGGTGTTAAAAGCGCATATACATATAACAGCAAGGGTCAGGTGACTTCTTCAGAAACACAAAACCCATCAAACACACTTAAAATAAAAACCGAAACGGGCTATACGGCTGCTGATGCAACATCCGGAATTGCCGCCGGTGCCTACGTCAGCTATACTTCTGACGAACACGGCAACAGAACAACCTACACCTACGATATGGCTACGGGTACACCGATAACCGTAACCGATGCAAATGAAACAACCACAACATACGCCTATACGGATAAATACGCCAAACTTGCATCAGTATCAACAGGTGGCAGTAAAGTCAGTTATACCTATGACGGTAACCGTATAGATACAATAACCTTTGGTACAGGTGCAAATGCCGAAACCTACAGTTTTACTTACGATGCCTACGGTAATGTAACGGAAACAAAGGTTGGTGACGTTCCTCTTTCCACCAATACCTATGTTACTCGTAACGGTGCACTTCAGCAAAGCGAATATGCCAATAATGATATTGTAGCCTACGAGTATGATAATTCGGGTCGTGTAATTAAAGAAATCAAAACAGATAGTAAGAGTTCGGTTACTATTTTAGGAAAAGCCTACCTTTGGTCATATTCCGTTGATGGCACACCCCGAACCCATACGGACAACGAGAATGACTTGAAATACAGTTACAGCTATGACTCCATAGGCAGGCTCATTCGCACCGATATACAGGACGAGTCAAATAACGCTGCCGTCGGCTCAACGGAATTCGGTTACAACAGCCGCGGTCATATGACTTCAATAAAAAATGAAATCGGCGGACGTCTTCAGGCGCAGTACTACAGTTATTCCCAGATTCTCGATGAAGATGGCAATGTTCTGAATAACTCCCTTAACAACGGCAAGGACGGTTTGCCCACAAGGTACAAAATATCGTCAACCCGTTACGCAGACTATACGTATGACTCTTTGAACCGCCTGTCGTTGCGTACGTTCTCAACCGACAGGAAGTTGTATAACAACTATATATATTATCCTTCTGAAAGGAATGCGGATGGTAGTCAGGTTTACAGAACCAATCAACTTAAATATGAAATAATCGACAATACTGCATACAGATATACCTACGACAATGTCGGTAACATAACCAAAATAGAAAAGGGTTCAAGAACTACACAGAACTCTTCCGATGTCGGTGCAGGAAATTATACTGAAGTCTGTTCATACGTATATGACGCTTTAGGTCAGCTTGTCAGGGAGAATAACGTAGTTGATAACAAAACCTACGTCTGGAATTACGATGTTCTCGGTAATATTGAATCCAAGTTGATTTATGACTATACAACAGGTGCGGTAAGTAATCCCGAAACCGGTATTGATTATCAGTACACGGATGACAGTAAAGCAGGCTGGAAAAAATTACTTACATCTATTGTTTACAAAACGTACAGTTATACG
>JAFTYU010000033.1 GCA_017461235.1 Clostridia bacterium
CCACGCCTTACCACTTGGCTATGTCGCCATATAAAAAAATGGAGCGGCTGACGAGGCTCGAACTCGCTACCTCCACCTTGGCAAGGTGGCGCTCTACCAGATGAGCTACATCCGCATACAATTGGTGCCTCCGATCGGAATCGAACCAATGACACGGGGATTTTCAGTCCCCTGCTCTACCAACTGAGCTACAGAGGCAAAAAATGGCGACCCGGAACGGGCTCGAACCGTCGACCTCTAGCGTGACAGGCTAGCGTTCTAACCAACTGAACTACCGGGCCACCTGGTGGTGGGAACAATAGGGCTCGAACCTATGACCCTCTGCTTGTAAGGCAGATGCTCTCCCAGCTGAGCTATGCTCCCGTGCTTCGTTGTCGTGGCGTTTTGTTTACCGACAACGATAGATACTATACACTATTGAAATGAATTTGTCAACACTTTTTTTCAACTTTTTTTATTTTTTTTGAAAAAATTTTTTAAGCTAAAATTCTGGCTTTAGCTTCATCAACAATTGCAACCATTTCATTGTATTTTGACTCAATATCCTCAACAAGCTTAAACTGTGTGCGTGCTCTTACAAGATTGTGTTCAGGATAATCAATCTTAAAATAGACATCACCGTTTATAAAGTCACCAAGGAACCTTATACCACACTCAAAGGTCAGAAGTTTTGCGGCAAAGGGAAGATATTTAATTTCATTTTCAGTAAGACTTGCACCGGCCGTCTGAAGATATCCTTCAACATATGCCTTAAAATATTCAAGATTAAGCGAAACCTTACTTAAATCAGTTTCGTCCTCTGCGGCAGTATTCGCACCGAAACGGATACTGTCACCAAAATCGTACAACGATGAACCGGGCATAACGGTATCAAGGTCAACTACACAAATGCCTTTATTAGTTTTCTTATCAAAAAGAACATTATTTAATTTTGTATCATTATGAGTGACTCTTACCGGTAAATCACCGCTATCAAGCAAATCGGTAATAACAGAGCAATCATTTTCTCTGGCTAACACAAACTCAATTTCAGGCTTTGCGGCATTTTTTCTGCCAGATGCGTTTTTATCAAGAGCTTCAAGAAAATCCCTGAATCTGGACGGTGTATTATGGAAATTGGGAATTGTTTCATAAAGTGTTTCTATGGGATAATCCGCAAGTTGATTCTGGAAATTACCGAAACTCAATGCCGCACTCCTGAAATCTTCAGGTGAAGTTAACTCGTTAATGGAATATGTATCTTCCACAAAGTTATACATTCTCCAACAACCGCCATCTTCTGCAATATAATAATTCTTTCCGTCTTTTGCGGGATAAACGGTAAGAGTTTCTCTTGTGGGGTCACCGCCGTTTTTTGCAATTATCTCTCTCAAATAACTTGTAACGCCACATACGTTTTCCATAACTTCAACGGGCTTTTTAAACACATTAACATTAATTCTCTGTAAAAGATAACGAACATGAGTACCGTTCTCAGTTACGTATTCAACCACATATGTATCATTTATATGTCCTTCGGTTACAGGTTTATAACCAACATAAGTACCAAATTCCGGGAAAGCTTTAATAATTTCAATCAAATTTGTGTTGTTTGTAATGCTCATTTTTAACTACCTCATTTTTTAAAAGTTGAAAAACATCCGGGATTATGAAAACCCGGTGGTAAAGTTGTAACAGGAGAAAATGCAATATAGTGTGGTATTTCGCATTCATCTCCGCATTTGTAGAAATTGGCTTTTACGGTTGTATAACTAAAATTTTCTATATTATAAATCTCGCAAAGGAAATCCTTCTTCAACGTCACTTTAACACCCCAATACGAGCCATTAGAATCCTCGCCGTCAAATGGCTCAACCAGCGGTGATTTGCTTGTTAAAGAAGAGATAAACCCCCTGTCAAATTTGCCCTTGCCGAACTCACACAGGAACACGCCTTTTGAATTCATTTCAACATTTATATATTCATCTCGACCTTCTACGGGCGCAACAAAAAATTCAAGGCAACTGTCAGTATATATCGGCTCATCACGATTGACACAAACTGTTCTCGGATTCTTCTCGTAACATTCAAGAACAGCTACCAAATCATCGCCGACAACACCCATTTTAAAATATGTAGCCGGTCTGTACGGTGGGTCACTCTCCCAATGAAAGGACTTCAAGCGATGAAAACAGGCTTTATCAAAATCGTTATAATCGTCATAAAAACAGAGTTTATTATATATTTTTAATTCCATAATTCACATCATTGCATAAAAGCAAGTATATCTTCGGTTTCGTCCATTGTTGCCATAATCATATAAAAACGCGGAATGTGGAAGGGTCCCTTAAATATATTGCCTTTAAGAGTTGTTGAAGGAGTATTGTCATAATGAAGATAACCATACCACTCACCGTATTCATAATCACAAAAATACTTTTCGGTATAATCCTTCAACTCATTATACATATTATTATATTTCTCGTCGCCGAGTTTAAGGTAAGCGAGACGTAAAGCAATCATTGCTTCACACTGTGGCCACCAGAGTTTCATATCCCACTCAAGCTGTACGGGTGGTTTGCCGTCGATGTCGGTAAACGCAATAATACCGCCATACTTTTTGTCAACACCTAAAGGTAAAGTGATATCAATAATATTTTTCGCAGCATTGATTGCATCGGTATTATTGGTAACTATTCCTTCAGCCATAATAAACCATGCCGCTTCAAGAGAATGACCCGGGTTAACAATCCTACCGTTAGGACTGTCAACAAACTCGCCGGCTTTGGTAACACTTTCCAGAAGTGCCCTTTCGGTAAGATAGCCACCATTAAGTATTTCATCAAGACATTCTTCAGCAATTTTATTATATTTATCCCAAAGGCCGTCGATACTGCGCATAACCTGAGATGTTGCAAGCATTATCATAACGGGAGAAAGAGCCTTTGAATCAATATTGTCAGGATTGATTTTCGGTAGATTCTTACGAACACCGGTAAAGCACTCATAAGCAACTTTAAAATAATTTTCAGCAGATTCGAGAACTTCCTTGTCGCCTGTAGCCTTATAGAGCTCTGCACAACCAATAGCAGCAAAAGTTTCGGAGAAATAATATCTTCTTTTCTGAAGTTCTCTGCCATCTGCAGTTACGGTAAAATACATTCTGCCGTCCGTGTCTGTACATTTAGAAAGGAATGAATAAATATTTTTAGCAGCCTTGAGATACTCATCATTTTTATCAATTAAATTGTACGCCTTTGAGAAAACCCACAAAGCCCTGCCTTGAAACCACACACTTTTGTCTGTACCGTAAATATTACCTTCACGGTCAACACAGGTATAAATTCCGCCATTTTCATAATCAATTGAGTTTTTAAGCCAGAAGGGCAAAATATTTTCGACTAAATCTTTTCTGAAATCCATAAAAACAATCCCCCGAATACAAAATTCAACATTTTAAATATAGCATAAACTTATTTAAAATACAATCAAATAAACAAAAATTATTAATCAATATCCGTTAATGTTGTTGCACATTAAAAGGCTCTGTGTTAAAATAAATAAAATTATATTAAGGAGCGACATATGAGTTTAACTGACTTTTATCTTATTACAGATACACATTTTTTCAAAAACGATTTAGGCGCATATGGTGAAGAATACGAGAATTTTATGCGTTTCGAACAAAAATGCTTTGCGGAAACAGAAGCGATTAACAACGCTGTTTTTGATTTTCTGAAAAACACAGAAAAAACCGACAACATTCTCATTGCCGGCGATTTATCCTTTAACGGTGAAAAGGAAAGTCACATTGCTTTTATAAAACTTCTTAACGAGCTCAAAAGCAATGGTAAAAACGTTTACGTCGTTACCGCGGACCACGATTTTAAAAACGCGGATGGTAAATGCTACGGATACACAACAGAAGGCGGTAAATTTGAAGTTGAGTCAACAAGCAGAGACGAACTCTTTGAGCTCTACTATGAATTTGGTTTTAAAAACGCAATTGCAGTTGATAAACAGCATTTATCATATGTTGCTCAATTAGCCGACGGCGTGCGCCTTTTGGCACTTAACAATGACGGTTCACCAACAGCTCACAAAACTTTTGATGACGAACAGCTGGATTGGATAAAAGAACAAGCAAGAAAAGCGCGTGAAGACGGTCAGATGATGTTCGCAATGAATCACTATCCGCTTTTACCCGGTCAACCGATTTTTTCAATTATTCCATCAGCAGTTCAGAAAAATGCAACCTATATAACCGATGTTTTAGCAAATGAAGGCATACACCTTGTATTCACAGGTCATATGCATAACCAGAGCATAAACGAAAAGATAACATCAGAGGGCAACAAATTCTACGATGTTTGCACAGGTGCTGTCATTGCCGCCCCTGCCAGTATGCGATTTGTTAATATAATTGACAAAGATACAGTTGAAATAACTACAGAAACAGCCCCTGACTTTGAATGGGACACTAACGGAAGAACCTGTGAACAATATCTTTCTGATTTATTTGACGGCATGATTTTAAATATGCTGGAAGATATGAAAGACAATCCAGAAAGAATAATGAGAAAATTCAGCATCAAGAACGATAAAATAAAACCGGTTATAAAATTCATCGGTAAAAGATTTGACACCCTGACCGTAGGCACAACCTGCAGAATTTTCTGTATCAAATGCGATAAATCCATCAAAAAGCTACTCCTTAAGAATTACATAACCAAGCTTGTCAGAAATCTTTTCTCCGGAAATCAAACCTTCAAGGAAGGTACTCCCGAAGGTGATGTTTTTCTCAATTTTTTAAGTCGTTTCAATTTTATTTTAAAACGTGTAAACGTTAAAAACATTGACGGAGAAAAAGTTGATTTGTTTGAAATATTAAAACATAGTGCAGGAAATTACGGCATTGACGATTATAAAGCAATTTTGAAATTGAAATAACAATTAAGGTTGTTGTAAATCAGTTGATTTACAACAACCTTAATTTATTGGCAATTATAATTTCATTGCAACGTCCCAAGCCTGCCAGATAACAGTACGGAGATTACCAACTTTTGAAGCGTCACCAACGATGTGAACGTGTTTGGCTTTTTCCGCAATGGGAGCAGGTTTATAACCAACAGAAAGAATTACGCTATCTGCGGGAATTGTTGCTGTTTTACCGTCTTTTGTCATAACAGTTACACTTGTATCTGTGATTTCAGTTGTTTTTGTTTCAAGATAAACAGGAACCTTATTTGTCTTGAAGAAATCACGAAGGAAGCTTGTGTTAGCAAGAGCAACACCGGGAGTCGTAATAAGATCATCCTGCATTTCAACAATTGTGGGGTTCTTGCCCTGAAGGTAAAGCTCATAAGCGATTTCACAACCTGTAAGACCGCCACCGATAATTGTAACGTTGTCACCAACGATGCTGTTATCAAGAAGGAAGTCAACAGCCTGAACAGCCTTATCAGCACCGGGAATCGGGATTCTGTTAGCAACAGAACCTGTAGCAACGATAACTTCATCTGCGTTAAGGGATGCGATATCTTTTACTTCTGTGTTCATATGAACCGTAATTGCATCGTATTTCTTAACTTCGCGGTTATACCACGCAATAAGGTCACGGTCCTTTTCTTTATACGAAGGAGCTGCCGCAGCGATGAACACACCACCAAGCTTGTCGCTCTTTTCATAAAGGTCAACCTTGTGACCACGCTGTGCGCAAACAATAGCAGATTCCATACCACCAATACCGCCACCGATAACAGCAATCTTCTTGCTCTTTTTAGCGGGTTCGATTTTATATTTCTTGGACTGCATTGTTTTGGGGTTAAGGGCACAACGTGAAAGACCCATTGTATCCTTAAGATCCTGTGTATTAGCGTGACCCTTGGAGGATGAGAAGTTAAAGCAACCTGCGTGACAGCAGATACAGGGTTTAATATCCTCTACTCTGTCTTCAATAAGTTTGGTAATCCATTCGGGGTCAACAAGGAACTGACGAGCAACGCCAACACCGTCGATTTTGCCGTCTGCAACAGCCTGAGCACCAACGTCGGGTTCCATTCTACCTGCACAAACAACGGGAATATCAACAAATTTCTTGATATGAGCAACGTCATCAAGGTTACAGTTCTGTGGCATATACATAGGCGGATGTGCCCAATACCATGAGTCATATGTACCATTATCAGCGTTAAGCATATCATAACCTGCATCCTGAAGGTATTTTGCAGCCTTTTCGGATTCAGGCATAGCACGACCAACCTCGGTATATTCTTCGCCGGGCATTGCGCCGTAGCAGAAGTCCTTCATTTTTGACTCAACGGAATAACGGAGTGAAACAGGATAATTGTCACCGCAAGCCGCTTTAATTGCCTTAACAACGTCAACTGCAAAGCGGTATCTGTTCTCAAAGCTTCCGCCGTATTCGTCAGTACGTTTATTGAAATACTCAATAGCAAACTGGTCTAAAAGATAACCTTCGTGAACTGCGTGAACTTCAACACCATCAACACCTGCATCACGGCAAAGCTTTGCGGTTTTTGCAAAAGCTTCAATAATTTCGTGAATCTGCTCAACAGTCATTTCAGGACAGATAATATCGTGAGCCCAACGTGAAGGTTGAGGGCTGGGAGAAGCTAATTCGTGCGAAGTATCAAGAATAGGTTTAACAAGTGCACGGGTGAATTTATTTTTGTGAAGAGGTGCAACAAGCTCGGTAATAGCCCATGAACGACCCATACCTGCAGTAAGCTGAACAAATAACTTTGCGCCTGTTTTATGAATTTCATCCATAAACTCTTTAAGCTCTTCAAACATCTTGGGGTTCTGCCAGAGCCATTTGCCCCAGAATGTATCACGCAAAGGTGCAATACCGGGAATGATAAGACCTACATTGTTGTTTGCTCTTTCCAAAAAAAGTTTTGCAGCTTCCTTGTCAAAATGGCAACCGCCGAGTTCAAACCAACCGAAAAGAGATGTACCACCCATAGGACACATAACTATACGGTTTTTGATTTCAACATCGCCAATCTTCCAAGGAGTAAACAATGCTTCGTATTTTTGATCCACAAAAAACACATCCTTTTAATACATAAATATACAAATTTATAATAATTCATATACAAAAAAATGTCAAGTTAAAAAAATATCAATCTGACAGTTAAACAGCCCTTTTAAATTTAGTCCAGCTTTTACCCAAAACAACACATATAACCGCACCTAAAAATGCAATGACTGACCAGAGAACAATAGTTTTGTTCCAACCAAAGGACTCCGTAAATACAGCTATACCATACGTAGAAATAGCCGCACCAATGTAAGTGGAGGAATTAATAAGACCCGATATAAACGAAACTTTGCCAAACCTTGCAAAACTTGCAGGAATCATACATACGAGTATCAGATTGACACCGTGCATACAACCCACGAGAATTGCCAGAAGCAACAATGAAAATACTACGTTTTTACTTCCGAAGAGAACAAGCAGAATTGCGGAAACTGCACCAATGCCGAAAACCGAGCCTGCACAGATAATTTCATTTTTAATAATTTTACGGTTAATAAAAGATGTTACACTAAAGCTTAATATACTGAAAACAGGTAAAACAACACCTGTCAGTATAGATATCGAACTGTCAAGCTTGAATATTTCGGAAATATAGGACGGTGTCCAGTTTGTAACGCCGTCGCGCAGGGCACCCTGAAAAACAATCGCCAACATTATGCTCATAAGCAACACAACGGAAAATGCATTGAATTTTGCAACAGGTTTAGATTCTGTATTCCCTTTCTTTATAACAACCTTCGTGTCAGAAAGGCTCTTGATACTGAATGAACTGTTTTTTTCAAATATAAGCTTCCAGACAACTGCCGTCAGAATTGCCAGAACACCGCTTGCAACAAATACAATACGTACATTAATAAGCTTAATAATCACAGGCGCCAAAAGATATACTGCAATAGTGCCGAAGGAACTACCCCAACTGACTTTTACACATGCCTTTTTATAGTCATCGTCATTAAGTTTTGAAGAAAGTATCTTGACTAAGGGCGGCCACATAAGAGCCTGAGCAAAACCGTTCACAGCCCACAAAACAACCAGCAAATATCCGCTACCTATTGTACCGACACAAATATTCATAGCAGCAGTTATAAAGAAACCGACGAAAATAACATTCTGCGGTTTGAATTTATCACCGAGATATCCGCTGATTAACTGACCGGCACCATATGTAACGGAACAAACAGTTAAAGCCAAGGCGGCAATCTCTTTAGGTGCAAAACCGCTACTGACAATTTCAACAAGAACAGCCGCAAGGTTGATACGCGAAACATAACTTACAAAGTAAACAGCCGCACAAAGTAAAGTCAAAAAGTTTATATCTTTTTTATTAACAAGTTTAGACATCAAAAATAACTTCTTTCAAATAAAAATTTAAAACGAGAGATATAATATCACAAGTGGATACATTTTACAATATTATTTAAACTCAATTCTTTTTACGTATTCAATAAAAGCGTACATACTGTTGGATATCCATTTATTTTTATGGTATATAAGCTGTTTCCAAATATCAGTATCAACATCGCAGACGTCAAGATAAACAAGCTTGCCTTCTCTAACCTTTTTATCAGTTACGAAGTCAGGAAGATATGATATACCTTCCCCCTTCTGAAGAAGTTTTGCGATTATATCCGTTCGTCCGACTTCGAGAACAGGCGATATTTCAATGGATTTTTTAGCAAGCATCTTATCAAATACGCGCCTGTAACCCATTTCGTGCTCTGTAAGTATGAAAGGCTGGTCGGCAATATCTTTGACAGAAAGATTCCTCTTATCAGCGAAGGGAGATTCAGCGCTCGTAACAAAGTGCATATCAACGTGCGTCTCTTTTGCAATTACATAATCGTTCTTGTAAATATGGTTATCAAGAGTTATTACAACGTCAACCTCATTACGATCAAGCATATCAAACATATCACCGGTATCCGCTGTAGTGAACTTAAGAGAAACATCAGGATATTTTTTATGAAAATCTCTGTAGTTTGTCAAAAGCATATCCTCGCAAACAGAATCGGGAGTGACAATATGTATAAAACCATCAAGCTTCT
Organism: Clostridia bacterium; assembly: GCA_017461235.1. Taxonomy (GTDB): domain Bacteria; phylum Bacillota; class Clostridia; order Oscillospirales; family Acutalibacteraceae; genus DTU089. The sequence goes on from JAFTYU010000033.1 coordinate 9,091, forward strand.
TTTCTTCATCAATATTCTGTTTAAACTCTTCTGTCAGGTGATTGATTTTATGAGCGTATACAAGCAGCTCCTTTCCCCTTTCGGTCAAGGATATCGTGTGATTAATTCTGTCAAATAATTGGCAACCGAGTTCTTCTTCCAACTGCTTTATCTGGAAGGAAATAGTTGATTGTGAGTAGCCAAGCACTTCAGCCGCCTTTGTGAAATTATTCAATTCAGCAACTTGAATAAATGAGGTAAGATTACGAATTTCCATAAATACTCCTTGTTATCGATTTTTTCGATTATGATTATCAAAACTATTTGTTTTATTTATTGCGAAATGTATTATATACTAATGCTCATAAAAAAACAATACCCACGGAGGATTTTCAAATGTCACAAATCAAATTCTACAATCGCGAACCTGTACCCGTTGAAATGCACAAGGTTAAAATCGTACAGAAGCTTTCTCTTTTGCCCGCAAAGGAGCGTCTTGAGAAGATGAAAAATGCCGGCTTCAATACCTTTATGCTTCACAACGGTGATATATTTATGGATATGCTCACCGACTCAGGCGTTAATGCTATGAGTGACAATATGCAAGCGGCAATGTTGCACGCTGACGATGCATACGCAGGCAGCGAAACCTTCTACCGTATGAACGATAAATTAACTGAAATTTTCGGTATTAAACACCTTTTACCTACTCATCAGGGTCGTGCTTGTGAGCACATAATCGCACAGCACTTCGTAAAGCCCGGAAGTTGTGTAATTATGAATTACCACTTCACAACATCAAAAGCACACGTTACACGTCTCGGCGGCAGAGTTGAAGAGCTTGTCAAGGACGAAGGTCTTGTTGTTAAAAGTGACCTTCCTTTCAAAGGAAATATTGACCTTGACAAAGTAAAGGCATGCATTGCAAAAGAAGGTGCAGATAACATCGCTTATATGCGTCTTGAGGCAGGCACCAACCTTATCGGCGGACAGCCTATTTCATACGAGAATATGAAAGCAGCAACAGAACTCGCAAAAGAATACGGAATAGTTACCGTTCTTGATGCTTCCCTTTTGCAGGATAACCTTTACTTTAATAAAACTCGTGAAGAAGGTCTTAAAGATAAATCCATCCGCGAAATCGCACGTATGATAGCTGACCTTTTCGACATAGTTTACTTCTCAGCCAGAAAGTTCGGATTTGGCAGAGGCGGCGGAATTATGGTAAGAGACGAAGAAATGTTCCACGCTATGGAAGACTACATAACAATGTTTGAAGGATTTCTTACCTACGGCGGCATGTCCGTAAAAGAAATGGAAGCACTTATCGTCGGCTTTGAAGAAACAATGGATCTTGACATTATTTCTCAAGGACCCCAATTTATTAACCACTGCGTTAAAGAGCTCGATAAGTTAGGTGTACCTATGGTAACACCGGGCGGCGGTCTTGGCGCCCATATTGATGCAAGACAGGTTGTTGACCATATTCCCGCCGAACAATATCCTGCCGGCTCACTCGTTGCCGCACTTTATCTTTGCGGCGGTATCCGCGGTATGGAAAGAGGTACACTTTCCGAAGAACGTAACCCCGACGGCACCGAGCACATCGCTTCTGTTGAAATGGTTCGTCTCGCATTCCCGAGACGTGTCTTCACACTCTCTCAGACAGAGTATGTTATTGACCGCGTGAAATGGCTTTACGACCACAGACATCTTATCGGTGGCTTGAGATTTGTACACGAGCCTAAAACCTTGCGTTTCTTCACAGGCAGACTTGAACCTGTTTCGGACTGGCCCGAAAAGCTCATTGCAGAATACATAAAAGATTTTGGCGAAGACCAATAAAAAGCATAACCCACCTGTAAGCTTCACTTACAGGTGGGTTGTTTTGTATTATTCAGAAATCCCCAATTTATTCATAATAACAGGGTCACAAGTTGACGCAAGTGTTCCGATTTCACTCCACAGAGCATCTGCCTTTTCTTTCCAATCATAATATCCGGAAATGCTTTCAGGATAGTTTTCGTAAAGCTTTGCAACAGCATCGCTTTGCTTGAGTCCCTTGAGAAGTGCTGCAACCGATGACGGTCTGATTTTTTTCTTTACAACACCGCTTAAAATACCCTTAACAATATCAAGTACATCCGCTGTCGAAAGATTGAGCCCATCATCCATACCGCCGAGAATTTTATCACTGAAAATTACGTCATTGGCAAATAAATATTCTGCCTCATCAAAATTCATTTTAATAAGACCCATAAGCAACGGTCTCATCGAGTCAAAATCCTTACCCTGAGCATCCATATAGCGTTTATTAATGCTCCACATATTTTTTCTTGTTAGTTTTTCTCCATTATTGAGAAGTTTTGAAATCACGTCAACTGCAATCTCCCCCTGAACCAGTGAAGAAGTACAACCTTCACCGCAAGTAGGCTTGGTAAGGAACGCCGCATCACCCATAACAATAAAACCGTCTTCAACAAAAGAATAAACGGAGCGATGATATGGTGTCATACCCTTTTCGACCTTTTTAACAGTATGCTCGGGGAATGTAATATTTTTCATAAACTGTGTGTTATAAACTTCCTCTGCGTATTTATAGGAGAAACAACCGCCTATACCAAAAAGGCCGTCATAATCTTTACCGGCAGGAGCACACCAGGACTTATACTGCATATAGAAACAGTCAATATCACGGGAATTAATTGACTTATCCTGAAGCTCAAAATAATAAAGTATAACATAGAGTATATCAACAGGCTCAAGAGCAAAATTCTCAACAACAGATGCATCAGGAAGTTTACGCCTTGCAACAGAAGGAATACCTGAGCAATCGGCAACGATTTTTGCGTAAGCTTCTTTCTCACCGTCTTCGGTTATGTATTTGATACCTGCAACTCCGCCTTTTTCATCAAACAACAGGTCGGTGAATTGTGCTCCGTAAATAATTTCAGCACCCTTAGCTTTAGCATTTTCTGCCATAAACATTATGTAATCGTGTTTATGAAGACCGATAATTTTTGCAGTGCCTGCTTTCTTTTTATGGTTACCGTAAGGAGAACCCATCGGAGAACCGCAAAAACTGAATTCACGCAAAGAACTGCTCTCATCAGGAACAGGTAAACCAAACTGATTCATTTCATTTTCACTCATATGAAAAATATCATATTCTCTTGAAACCTTTTCCGGCAGTTGTTTTTCAATAACAAGCACCTCAAAGCCCTGTGCCGCCATTTTTTCTGCAAACCAGCAACCTGTGGTAGATGCACCGACAATTAAAACATCATATTTTTTCATAATATCCCCCACAATCTGATTAATTACAAATATATAATAACATCCACATAGAAACACAACAAGTATTTTTTATAAAAAAACTCACCTACTCTTAATAGCACGAATAAAATGATAAGGGAGGTGATATTAATGTCATTATCTAATTGTCAATGCCGATGCAACTGTACTACTCTTGCAGTAATAGCAAGTGTGATAATCGGTGTTGCCGTCGCACTTCTGACACTCACATCGGGTATAGCTGTATCAACACCCTTACTTTGGGCATTCTTTGGTATAGCTGTTGCTTTTCTTGCAGTGCTTCTCGGAGTTTTCAACAGATTACGCGGAGAAAACACATACGATTGCGTTTGCTCCACTCTTGTATTTGTCATTGCCGGTATTTTAGGAACAATACTTTTTTCCTTAATACTCATAACCGTTGATATTGCAGCCGCAAGCATACTCGGTGCAATAATAACAGGATTACTTTTTCTTTTCTTTGCACTTATAATCACGACAACCGCTTGCCTTGTAAAATGCTTGGCAAGATGCAGATGACAAAAAGTCGCTTACCTCGGTAAGCGACTTTTTTAAATATAAAATTCAAAATGCAGAATGCAAAATCGGATGGTTTGTCGTTCTGAAAAAAGTTTACATATGAGAACCATCTTTTACTTGCACTGTTTTTGTTCTAATTCAATTTTACATTTGGTAAACAAATTTCATCCAAGTAACGAAACACAAGAAAAACAGTTTGAAATGCAGAAAGAAGAAATAAACGCAACAATATAACGTTCTGTTTATTGAAAAATAAATTCATTTAATATATAATCATAAAAAATAGCAAAGACAGGTGTTTTTTATGGACAAATACGCAAGATTCAGATACCAGCCCTGCATACCGTTGGGTGAAGACGGAAGATGTGTTACAGCATCTTCCAAACACATTGCGCTTTCAAGAGAAGCAGCAACAGAGGGTATGGTTCTTCTAAAAAATGAAAACAACGCGCTTCCCCTAAAAAAAGGTGAAAAAATTGCACTTTTCGGTAAGGCTACTATTGAATACATAAAGGGCGGCGGCGGTAGCGGTGACGTGAACTGCCCCTATATTCGCAATATATTCGAAGGCTTTAAGGCAAAAGAACTCGACGGCAAGGTTCAGGTATATATGCCGCTTGTTGATTTTTATAAGGATTACGTTGAAAAGGAAAGCGTAAACGTCCTTAACCAGGAGCAGATCAACGCTATATGGGACGTGGTTAACGCAATGGAATTGTGCACAAAGCGCGACGATATGACTTACGATACCTTCGCAAGAATGCACGTTACGGAAGCAGAAGTCCCCGAAGAACTCATCAAATCCGCCGCTGACTGGGCAGAGACGGCAATCATTACCCTGAGTCGTTTCTCTGCCGAAGGTGTTGACCGCAGACCTCAAGGCGGAGACTATTACCTTTCAGAGCTCGAAAAAAACCTTATTGACAAAGCAACTGCGCTCTTTGATAAGGTTATTATTGTAATCAACTCCGGTGCTACAATAGATTGTGAGTACTTTGCCGACAACAAAAAAGTAAAGGGCGTTTTATTCGGTTGGCAAGGCGGTATGGAGGGCGGCTCTGCTATTGCAGACCTTCTCTGTGGTGACGTTACACCGTCAGGCAAGCTTGTTGATACAATCGCTAAATCTTACGATTGTTATCCTTGCAAGGATGATTTTTGGGAATGCTTTGACCACGTTGACTATTCTGATGACATATACGTCGGTTACCGTTATTTCGAAACAATACCCGGTGCAAAAGAGAACGTGCGTTATCCCTTTGGTTACGGTCTTTCTTACACACAATTCTCTATGTCCGGTAAAGTCTGTTGCGAAAGCGAAGGCAATATTGTTGCAGTTGTTAATGTTAAAAATATCGGTGACGTTGCAGGTAAAGAAATTGTTCAGCTTTATTACAGTGCTCCTCAAGGCAAACTCGGTAAACCATCAAGAGAGCTTGCTGCATTCAAAAAAACGAAGCTCCTTGCACCAGGCGAAAGCGAAGCTGTTGTTTTAAACTTCGAAGTCAAGGATATGGCAAGCTTTGATGACCTTGGCAAAATACAGAAATCTGCTTACATATTAGAAAAAGGTACTTATACGTTCTATCTTGGTACATCTGTCCGGGATACCGAAAAGTTGGATTTCGAATATAATGTAATCGAAGATACTGTCACAGAACAACTCTCGGATTGGTGTAAACCCTTTAAGCTCGCAAAGCGCATGGTTTCCGACGGTACTTATGAGAAGCTCCCCCAAGGAGAAGAATCTTACCTTTATGGCATAAATGAGCCCACAGGTGCAAAAGCACCCGAAAATCTTGTTAAATTTGACAAGGTCGGTGAAGAAATCACCTTGGACGAATTTGTAGCACAATTCACTCTTGATGAGCTTATGTACATAGTAGGCGGTCAGGCTCCCACAGGTGTATGTAACACGGGTTGCTTCGGCGGAATTGAAAGACTTGCTGTTCCTGCAGTTCCGACAGCAGACGGTCCTGCCGGCTTAAGACTCGATGTTGAGACAGGTATCCCCACGACCGCATGGCCCTGCGCAACACTCCTTGCTTGCTCCTGGAACCCCGATATTGCATATGAAGTCGGTAAAGGCGGCGGTGCTGAAATAAGAGAAAACAATCTCGGCGTATGGCTTTCCCCTGCGCTTAATATTCATCGTGACCCACTTTGCGGAAGAAACTTTGAGTATTACTCCGAAGATCCTGTTATCGCCGGTAAATTTGCATCTGCCGTTACGCGCGGCGTTCAGTCACAGAAGGTTGCTGTTTCAATAAAGCACTTCGCTTGTAATAACAAGGAAGCCAACCGTTTCGGAAGTGATTCAAGAATTTCCGAAAGAGCGCTCCGTGAAATTTATCTTAAGGGCTTTGAGATTGCTGTTAAAGAAGGCGACCCTTGGACAGTTATGTCATCATATAATCTTATCAACGGTCAACACACATCAGAAAGCTATGAGCTCCTTACGGGTATTCTCCGTGACGAATGGGGATATAAAGGTATGGTTGTTACCGATTGGGGCGTTAAAAACGACCCTGTAAAAGAAGTAAAAGCCGGTAACGATATGAAGATGCATTGCGGTTATCCCGAAGACCTTAAAACCGGTCTTGATAACGGCGAAATTACACGTGCCGATCTGGAGCTTTGCACAAAGAGAATTCTTGAGATGTTTATGAAGCTTATATGAGGTAATTATGAAAGACAAAATTTTTGACCACATTATTCACGGTGGTGATTACAACCCTGATCAATGGATAAATACGCCGGAAATCTGGGATGAAGATATGCGCCTTATGAACCTTGCCCACGTTAACAGCGCAACTGTAGGCATTTTCTCCTGGGCAATGCTTGAGCCTGAAGAGGGTGTATATAATTTCGAATTTCTTGATAAAATCCTTGATAAACTCTACGAAAACGGTAAGGACGTTATACTTGCCACACCATCAGGTGCAAGACCCGTGTGGCTCTCACAAAAGTATCCCGAGGTTCTGCGCGTTGAAGAAAGCGGAATCCGTAACGAATACGGTGTTCGACATAACCATTGCCTTACTTCCCCTGTTTACAGAGAAAAGGTGCGCAATATAAACCGATTACTTGCCGAAAGATACAAAGACCACCCTGCCGTTAAAATGTGGCATATTTCTAACGAATATTGCGGAGAATGTCATTGTGAGCTTTGTCAGGAAGCATTCAGAGAATGGTTAAAGAAGGAATACAACTACAGCCTTGACGAATTAAACTTCAAGTGGTGGAACGGTTTCTGGAGCCATCAGATAACTGATTGGTCTCAAATCAATTCACCTAAATTCCGAGGCGAAAATCACGTTTCGGCAATGAAGCTCGCTTGGAGAAGATTTGTAACAGACAGTACAATTTCATTCTATGAAAATGAAATTGAGCCTTTAAGAGAGATTACCCCCGATATTCCGATAACAACCAATTTTATGAGATTATATAACGGAATAGATTACCAGAAATTTGCTAAAAAGCTGGATCTTGTTTCCTGGGATAACTATCCCGCTTGGGACAGAGGATTCAACATACAGGAGGCCTGCGACGTGGCATTTGTTCATGACGCTTTCCGTACTATGGGTGACGGTAAGCCTTTCTTTATGATGGAGAGTACCCCTTCCCTTGTTAACTGGCATCCCGTTAACAAACTACCCCGTCCCCGCCGGCAAGAACTTTCATCAATTCAGGCGGTAGCACACGGAGCAGACAGTGTTCAGTATTTCCAATGGCGCAAAAGTCGCGGCGGTCACGAAAAATATCACGGAGCTGTTGTTGACCATTGCGGGCACGAAAACACACGGGTTTTCAGCGAAGTCTCCCATCTGGGCGAAGTGCTTGAGAAACTCAACTCAGTCGTCGGCGGCAGAACAAACAGTAAAGTTGCAGTTATCGCCGACTGGGAAAACAGCTGGGCAACGGAATATTTCTGCGGTTACAACAATAATCACCGCGAATATTTCTCGGAATGTGCAAAATGGTACAAGCCCTTCTGGGAAAAAGGTATTCCTGTTGACGTAATTGCGATGGATGATGATTTCAATAAATATGATTTAGTCATTGCACCCTTCCTTTATATGCTCAAAGACGGTACAAAGGAACACATTGAAGCCTATATCAAAAAAGGCGGAAACTTTGTTTTCACATATCTTTCAGGTCTTGTTGACAAAGATGACCTTTGTTATCTCGGCGGTTTTCCCGGTGAAGAACTGAAAAATGTTTTCGGTATTCGGTGTGAAGAAACCGATTCCATACCTGAAGGTATGAAAAACAAGGTTATATACAACGGAAAAGAGTATGATGTGGTTCACGTGTGCGATATATTGCACGCCGAAGGTGCAGAGATAAAGGGAACTTATATTTCTGATTTTTACGCATACTCCCCTGCTGTAACGCTCAACAATTACGGTAAAGGTAAGGCGTATTACGTTGCTTTCAGAAACGATGATGATTTCACTAAAGATTTCTGTAGTGAGCTAATTGCCACAATCAACATTAAGTCAGATTGCAATATAAAAGCTGCAGCAGGTGTTGTGATACGAAAACGTGCGGACACCATATTTGTAATGAATTTCGCTGACGAAGAAAAGAAAATCAACCTTGACCGCGAATATAAGGATATCGTGAATGATAATGTTATAAGCGGTTCGGTTACACTTCCTGTTTGCGGATACTTAATTCTCGAATAAATCAAAAAGATACTGTCTGAAATTCAGGCAGTATCTTTCTTCATTTAAGAACAGGCAATCCCTGTTCATTCCACTTTACTTTTAACAGACGGGCACTCCTGCATGGGTCATACAACGGATCTTCGTGACCGTATCCGCATAATTTATCATAACATTTTTTGCTGCGAGTATGATAAACGCAGTACCAATCACCGTTATCGTCTTTAACAAAGGAATTATGACCGGGGCCGTATTCACAGCAAAGGTCTTCAGACGAAAGAACCGGTAACGAAAGCTTATTCCAGTTATCAATATCCATAAGGTCTGCATTTACATCTGCGTACATTAAACCGATACAATACTCAGGCCCTGTTGCTGATGCAGAAAAGGAAAGAAAAACTTTATTATTATGTATTAAAACCGCGGGACCTTCATTGACAGGTATATTTACCCTTTCCCATTCATATTCAGGTTTTGTTAAAAGCATTGCAGAACAGGTTGTTTTCCAAGGCATATCAGGGTCAACCGTAGCAAGGTAAACATTTGAATTACCGCCATTTTGTGCCCAAGCAACGTAGTGTTTACCCATACACTCAAAATACGTCATATCAAGTGAAAAACCACGGAACGAAAAGCTATCTTCGTCGCAGGAAATAAACTTGCCAAGGTCTCTCCACATATCGTTATACGGGTCATTACCGTCGCAGATAATAATGTGACAATCGATGTCCCATACATTGTCCTTACTGCCGCTTGCGGCAAAAAGCACGTACCATTTCCCGTTTATTTTGTGTATTTCGGGAGCCCATATGAATCTGAAAGCATTATCAGATTCTTTAACACTCCAGATGCACTTTTCTTCTGCGCTCATAAGACCGTCAATTGTCTTTGCTCTGCGAAGAATTATCCTGTCATATCCGTTAACATCGTTGCGGCCATACATCGGGTATGACGCAGTAAAATAATAATATCCGTCATCACCCTTAGTTATAAAAGGATCTGCACGGTCAGCAATAAAAAAATCATTGTGGTTCACAAAATCACCGCTTTCGCCATCATAATAACATAAAGATTTATTTAAAACAACAAATATATTCCGATTTTAGCCACATAATAAATACAAATAATTTTAAAGCGGTGTTGTTATGGCAAAAAATGCAATTGTAGGTCAAAGCGGCGGACCGACTTCGGTTATTAACTCAAGTCTTGCTGGTGTTTATCAAGGCTCTGTGAGTCGTGGAGCAGACAACGTATTCGGTATGGTGAACGGCATACAAGGGCTTTTAAATAACCGAATAGTAAACCTGTCAGATTATTTAATATCAAATCTTGAAATTGAACTTCTTAAAAGAACTCCGTCTGCATATCTCGGTTCATGTCGTTATAAATTGCCACATTTCAAAGATGATATATCCGTGTATGAAAAGATATTTAAAATTCTAAAAGAGCTTGAAATAGAATACTTTTTTTATATCGGCGGAAACGACAGTATGGATACAATCTGCAAGCTGTCCGATTATGCAAAAGAGATAAAAAGTGATATAAAATTTATGGGTGTACCCAAAACCATTGATAATGACTTAATGGTAACCGACCACACCCCGGGTTATGGCTCGGCAGCAAAATATATAGGTGTTGTTATGAAGGAAATTGTACGTGACGCAACAGTTTACGATACGCCTTACGTAACGGTTGTCGAGATAATGGGGCGCAATTCAGGTTGGCTTACTGCAGCTACATCACTTTCCAAATCAGATGATTGCGAAGGTGTTGATATGATATGTCTTCCTGAAGTGCCGTTTGAAAGTGACAAATTTTTAGTCAAAACCGAAAGATTGTTGAAGGAAAAGAAGGATATTGTGATTGCAGTCTCGGAGGGTCTTAAATTGACTGACGGCAGATATGTCTGTGAGCTTTCGGATGATGCACGATTTACAGATGCATTCGGACATAAAAATCTTACAGGTACTGCAAGATATCTCAGCAACCAGGTTATGAAAAAAATAGGAATTAAATCCCGTTCAATAGAACTCTCAACTTTACAACGTTGTGCAGGTCACCTGACGAGCCGAACCGATATCACAGAAGCATATCAGGTAGGCGGCGCTGCTGCAAAAGCTGCTTTTGAAGGTCATTCAGGTGAAATGGTAGCATTAAAAAGATTATCGAACGACCCCTATCAATGCACAACACAGACACACGATATTCACAAGGTGGCTAACTTTGAAAAAAAGATACCGCTTGAATGGTTGAATAGCGACTGTACCGATGTAACTCCCGTTTTTCATCAATATTTAAGACCGCTTATACAAGCCGAACTGACACCGATTTTTATAAATGGTCTGCCACAACACATATATCTGAAAAACACGGATTGAAATTAATCAATCCGTGTTTTTTAAGAACTCAAACTCAGCAATTATAGGATAATGGTCAGAAATAATCTCGCAAATTGTTTCAACGTCTTTGCACTTAAGTCCCCTGTAAAAAATATAATCAATCTTTTTATCGGGTGCGTATGAAGGATACGTCGCCATTCCTTTGTTAACGGAAAGAACGTCAGCATCACTTAATCTGTCATATAAAGGCGCATAAACAGTATCATCGGGTGTTGAGTTAAAATCACCCATAAGGATTACAGGGTCTGTAATTTCATCAAGCAAATTACAGATTATTTTAACGGCATTTACTCTTTCGCTCGCTTCGAGCCCCATATGGCAAACAAGAACACGTAGTTTTTGGTTATCAACATTAAGAAGTGCATTTAATATACAACGTGTTTCAAAGCTGCCTTTATCGCTTTTGTCGGTAGGGTCGGGAACCGGGATTGTAACACATGAGATTATTTCATACCTTGTAACAAGGGCATTTCCGTAGGGACTCTTGCCCTTAACCTTAATAGCTTCAGCAAAATAGCTGTTAAACTTCAAGCTATCGCCTAACGCTCTCGTCTGGTCGCTGTAACCGAGCAACGGTCCCTTTCCCCTGACTTCGTTAAGACCGCAGATATCCGCACCATATTTTTTAATAGTATCAGAAAATAAAGAAATATTAATTCTATTATTTTTATAATCAAGGCAATGTTGAATATTAAACGTCATTACTTTCATAAAATCACACCCAAAAGCTTATGTATGTAATATAACATCATATTTCCGAAAAATCAATTATCATTTAACACAATTCGTTCTTGATATTAACTCGTTATCACGATATAATTAACATAACGACATTCAAATGAGGTGTTATATTGGTACACGAAAGAATTGAACTTAAAAGCCGCTTCGACTTTTTAGGTAATAACGGCAAAAATCCTGTTCTTGACATATATTTACCGTACAATATGAAGGAAATGAACAGACAGAACCAAAAAAGGCCTTGTCTTTTAATCTGTCCCGGCGGCGGTTACGGTTTTTGTTCAGAACGTGAAGCTGAGCCGATTGCTCTGCATTTTTTGCCTGAAGGTTTTAACGTTTTCGTTTTATGGTATTCCGTTGCACCAAACAGATTTCCCACACAGCTTTGTGAAGTTGCAGCTGTAATGGAGCTGATTTACGAAAATACCGATAACTGGAATTGTGATACAAATAAGATTGCAATTATGGGTTTCTCCGCAGGTGGTCACCTTGCGGCACACTACTCGACTATGTTTGATTGTAGCGAAGTCCGTGAAACTTTTAAAAGCAGTAAATGTCCGAATGCATCTGTTCTCTGTTACCCTGTTATAACAGCAGATTTCGCCTGTACTCACCAAGGAAGCATTATTAACCTTTTAGGACATAAACCCGAAAATCAAGAAGAAACGGATTATTTTTCCTGCAACAAGCAAGTTAAAGAAAGTACACCGCCCGCATTTATATGGCACACGGCAGAAGACGGCGCAGTGCCTGTTGTTAACAGTCTTTTATACGCCAACGCTCTTGCTGATAAAAATATACCATTTGAATTACATATATACCCCCACGGCGGACATGGTCTTTCAACAAGTGACAAGCACACGGTTGACGATGTAACGGACGTTGTTGAGTACAACTCTGTATGGATAGACAATCTTAAAAGATGGTTCAATCTTATATTTAAATCATAACCACCGGTTGAACCGGTGATTTGCACAGGCCCTATAAGGGCCCCTACCGGCTTTCTGACTAAAAGTCGGCACAGAAGTTTGACATCGCATTACTATACAATAAACATCCACCCGCCAAGCGGGTGGTTTTTCATATGCGGGCATAGCCCTATGCTCTTCGCGTATGCGTAAACGCATAAGTACGGTCTGCCAGTTGCGTAAGATTGTTACTTGCTACCCGTAAACGGGCCGTATCCA
>JAFTYU010000001.1 GCA_017461235.1 Clostridia bacterium
CAAAATAAAGGAGTCCCAAAATGAAATATGATAAAAACACGGCGTAAACACAAAATTATAACGTCGAGAACAAGCGGATAAACCTGAAGGGCGCACTTCTATACATATCCTTGCGGAATGTATATGTGCGTAGCTCCGCTAATGAAAAATCAAAGATTTTAAACAAGGGTTTTACCCTTGCGCCGCATTGCAGCTATCCCAATAAATTATCCCGTTGTTTCATCTGAAGCAACAGGATTTTTGTATCCAAAAACAGAAAAGGAGATTTTATGAGTAAATCAAAAGAAGAATTAATTGAAGAAAAAATAAAAAACAAAAGGAGCTTGAAATTCTTGAACATCAGAAACAGCGACTTGAGAATCGCATCGAATATCTCACCAAAGGCGACAGAGCAAAACGTACGCACCGTCTTTGTGAAAAAGGTGGTGCGATTGAAAGTGTTTGTCCCGAAACAAAGGATATGACTTCTGCGGATTTTTATCAGCTTGCCGAATTCATTTTCGATCTGCCCGAAGTGAAAAAGTATATGGAAAGGTTTAAGTTGTAATGTCACTTTTTCATTTTCACGTTACGCAGATAAAACGGAGTGCTGGACAAAGTGCAGTTGCATGTGCTGCTTATCGTGCAGGCGAAAAATTGAGGAGTGAATATTACGGTGAAGTCAGCGACTATACCCGTAAAGGTGGAGTCGTTGAATCGGGAATTATGTTGCCTGATTATGTTCCGAAAAATCTTTCCGACAGAGAAACACTATGGAACGAAGTTGAGAAAATTGAAAAAGGCAAAAAGGCTCAGCTTGCATACAGCTTTGATTTTGCTTTACAGAATGAATTTACAATGGAAGAAAATATTTCTCTCGCAAAGGAATTCATACGTAAGCAGTTTGTTGAAAGATGAATGATTGCCGACTATGCAATTCATTCTCCTGAAACAAACGGCATTGCAAATCCCCACGTTCATGTGTTGTGTCCGATAAGACCGATTGAGAAAAACGGTGAATGGGGCAACAAACAAAAACGTGTTTATGAGCTTGACCGAAACGGTAACAGAGTAACCGACCATAACGGGAATTACATCTTCTCTGCCGTACCGACAACCGACTGGGGCAAACCCGAAACCCTTGAACATTGGCGTTCGGAATGGGCAAGAATGTGCAACGAAAAGTTTGAAGAAAAACAACTTGCAGAAAGAATAGATTATCGCAGTTAGGCTTTCAGAGCTTAATATGACACAAACCGAGCTTGCTGAAGCCGTTGGAACTACCCGGCAAAACTTTGCAAACAAAATGACAAGGGATAATTTTTCATCAAAAGAATTGTGTGCCATCGGTGAAGCCTTGGGCGTTAAGCTCGTTTATAAGGATTCAAAAGGTAAAGAATATCCGATTGAGTATATCCCCGACAATGAGGAATAAATTGAATGAGAGGTAAACAAAAATGAAATGTAGACATTGTAACGATACAGGTAAATATAAGCAACCCAATGACCCCCAAAAATTTGAAGAAATAATAGATAGGGAAATGGAAAAAGCATATATGGTTAATTATGAAATAGCCGAAAATTTAGCTTACCAAAAAGTTGGATTTACGGTTATAGACTGTCCTTATTGCAGTAAAGGCAACTAATAAGCTCTTTTTGCTCTGTATGCCCAAAGCTCGCCTTTTGCCGTGGTTTTGGTGTAAACGGTCATTAAAAACAAAAAGCGGTTAAGCAGCCATTTAAAGCCGAATAACCGCATACACTTATTTTAGTGCAAAACTCTTGACAATATCCCCCAAGGGGCATATAATAAAAGTGCAAGGCATAGCCGATAGACGGTTACGCCCTCAAGGAAATCAGTTAGAAATTAACCGCTCTCGCTTGCCGGCTTGGGGCGGTTATTTCTTTTTATGCTCACGGACTGCTGATATAACAAGTCCGATTATGCCGACAATAACAAGTGCGAATTGAAATAAATCCGAATATGTTACATACTGCATCCACATCACCCCCATTTTTGAGGGCGAGATTGTAACCGCCTACCGTTCAGGCCATGCCTTACGAACGAAATTATAATAGGTGTGAAGAATTTTGTCAATATTTAATTACGGCTATGAGTTCCAAGCAGGAGCTTATAGCCTGTTTTTTATGCGCTCAACACATCTAAACTTGAAAGAATACAGCCGCATCATTTACTGTCTTTTTATAATAACCTTTCAGAAAAGGGAATCAGGAACGATACAAAGTATGTTTGTACCGTTGATTTAAAAGAGCTTATAAAGAAAAAAAGCAAACCTTTGAGAAAATAGCCAAAAAGGGCGGCATATCAGAGCAGAGCTTAACATCTGTTGCAAAGGGTAACAACGTATCGAAGAAAACAGCAACGGCTATAAGCTCCGCACTTGGCGTTAAGCTTGACAAACTGTTTACTGCATCAGAAGAAGAAAAAACACTCTCGGGCAAAACGTTACAGCATTATCACCGCCTTATTTCTTCAATAATGAGTACCGCCGTTCAATGGCAAGTAATAGCCACAAACCCGTGTGAACGAGTAAAACCGCCGAAGGCTGAACGCAAAGAAGCGGAATATCTTGACGAAACACAAGCTGTTGAAATGCTTCTTGCACTTGAAAACGAACCGCTTATATATAAAACGCTGTTCACCCTTATTCTTTATTCGGGTATGCGCAGGGGCGAAGCTTGCGGCTTGGAATGGTCTGATATTGACCTTGAAAACGGCATTGTAGATATAAATAAATCAAGCTTATATCTGCCGAAAAAGGGCATATATGACGATGACACAAAGAATACAACGTCACGCAGAGTTATTCGCATCCCTGCCCCTGCCGTTGCTTCACTTAAAGAGTTAAGAGCTTATCAGGCACAAGAACGTTTAAAGCTTGGTGACCAATGGCACGATAGCAAAAAGGTCTTTACAGCTTGGAACGGAAAACCGATACACCCCGACACCGTCAGCGGATGGTTTCACAAATTTGTCATAAGGCATAATCTTCCGCCTGTTCACGTTCACAGCCTGCGACACACAAATGCAACCTTGCTGATATTCAACGGCGCAGATATAAAAACCGTATCGCACAGGCTCGGACACGCTGACGTTACCACAACGGGCAATATCTACACTCACGCAATAAAAACAGCCGATGAAAGAGCCTCAAACACTCTGACAGATATATTCAACAAAAGAAAAGCAAAAAACGCATAAAAAGCAAAAGGAGCGAATCACCTATAAAGTGAAACGCTCTTTTTTATTGCTCAAAAATGCCGATTTTCAGGGGCTTGGTGTACAAATAGTGTACAAATGCCCGTTTTTGCCCCGTTTTCGGAGCTTAATGCAGGGTAAAGAAAAAGCTCCAAACCGTTGATATACAACGATTTGAAGCTTGGTACGAGTGTTCATAACGGATTCAATGAACAAATTGTTAACGGCAGTTAAACACACATTGTTTCATGCTATCATTAATAACTGAAAGGAATTGCAAATTATGAAAAACAATATTTTATCTTGCGAATTCAACATTGACACAGCTTGTGTTGAAGTAAAACTCACCGATGGTTCTATGATATCAATCGACTGTATCGCAGTTGAAAATGAATATGCAAACAATATGTACGAAACCTCAGAACTCGATTATCTCATCTACAACGAACCTATAAGCTATGTCAAATTACTGTTAAGCGGCAAATTGGTAGACTATTTAAGAAACAACACAGACTACACCTCGCTATCCGATATGAGATAAAATTTCTGCCGACAACATCATTTTGGTGTTGTCGGCTTTTTGTTGGAACATAAAGTTTATATCCCAAAATCTCGCCTTGTAACGCATAAAAAACAAAAACAGGGTTATAGGTCAAACTATACGCACTCTTCAATTGCCGTAATTTAAATCCCTTAGACATCAACGGTTTCAGAACGCCTATTTTTCTACTTTTCACACTCTTTTGTTTTAGTTTTTACTACTTATAAATAGACTATATCAGATAAAAGTGAGCAGGCAACATCACACAAAGATGTCGCCTGCTTTTCTTATGCTGTTTATTAAATTAACTATTTAAGCGAAACGGTATATCCCTTGTCTTCTATCTCAATAAAACGAGGTTTTTCAAAGCCTGACTTATTCGGGGAATGAAATGTAAGATAAAGTTTATCTTCATCGGCAAAAATCATACCGTGTCCGCCGTCGTCGTCGATAAGAGGTTCGAGATGGGTGAAGTCTGTGCCGAATTCTCCGCCGTCAAATCTCACCAGACATTCGGCATATTTGCCTTTGATAAAGGTTGACCATAACATCAGAAGCTCATCGGCTTTTGTTCGGTACATAAAAGGACCGTCGGTTATTCTGTGTTCATTTTCATCTTTGCTTTTATCTGCCCAATACGGCTCTGAAGCTTTGAACAGAGTTACCGCTTCGCCTGTTATTTCTTTCAGATCTTCACTTAATGGAGCATAACATATTGTGCCGTCAATAATCTGAGTGTGTTCATGGCAGAAAACGATATAAGGCTTGCCGTCACGGTTTAGGTAAAGCGTGCCGTCAAGACACTCCCAATCTTCGGGAGTTACGGCACCGTTGCTGTGCGGAATAAACGGTCCAAGCGGGCTGTCTGCTTTGAGAATAAAAGTGCCTCTTAAACCATTGTTTTCTCTTGTGAACGTAGCAAACATATAGTATGCATCTTTATACTTATGCACCTCGGGTGCCCAATTAACCTGATAATTCAGATTGTGTTCTTCAGAATTGAAACACTCAGCGGGCTCGCTCCAGTTTTCAAGATCTTCGGAAATATAGACATCAAAGCCACCGGTCTTTTTGCCAAAGTTATTTGCTCTTGTACCGTACATATAATATTTTCCGTTCTCATACAGAACAAACGGGTCACGGATATTTATATCGTTATTTTTCATTACAACACCCCGAATATATATTTCTTGCTGTTTGAGTTTTCATTATACATTACCGAAACTGTTTTCTCAATAGTAAAACGCAAAATCGAAGAGTATGGTTTGTTACTTCAACAATTGTTGAACTTCAGTTGAAGTTTGGTTGAAGAAAGTGTTTTATAATTACGGCATAAAGTGATAAAGGGGTATTTTATGAACGAAGTTAAAACACCGAAAAAGCCGATGATGTTCTATTACGGCATTTTTCTTGCGGTAATCATTCTTTTCAATGCGATTGTAATGCCGCTTCTCAACAATATGAGAGTGAAA
>JAFTYU010000034.1 GCA_017461235.1 Clostridia bacterium
AATGTACACTCCTTCGTACTTTTTTGTTGCAGTTGGCAGACCGCAACTTCATTATATCACGAAGGAGTTTTCTTTTTGGAATTGTTTCAGCTATATAATTTAATTGAACCACGCGTCTAACGCGTGGTTTTACTATACAATGAAAGCAACCAACCATTGAGGTCGGTTGCTTTTTTGCTTAATCAAAAAGATAAACGCGTGTTTCGTAAGGCTTTGTTGTAAAGCCGTTGTCGATAACGGGAGTGTCCTTGTAGTTTGAAAGAACACATTTTCCTTTTTCTAAATCAAATCCATTAGGTGCCTTGAAATTAACGCCGTTTTCGGTGTAAGAGTTGATTACCAGTAATCGTTTGCCTTCGTAATTTCTTTCATATACGTAAAGGTCTTTGCTGTTTTTGTAATGCTCCTTATAATCACCGTAAATAACGATTTCGTTTTCTTTTCTGAATTTAAGAAGAGCACGGTAGAAATTGAGAATACTGTCGGGATCTTTTTCTGCAGCTTCAACGTTGATTTCTTTGTAGTTGGGGTTAACAAAGAACCAGGGTTCGTCTGCGGTTGTGAAACCTGCATTCTTTTCGGCATTCCATTGTACGCAGGTTCTTGCGTTATCACGTGAAGCGTAGTTGGCAAGGTTGAGAGCCTTTTCTGCACCAAGCAGCTTCTTTGCGACGCCGTAGTTGTTGATTGTGGAAACGTCGGTGTATTGGTCTATGCTCTCAAAGGGATAGTTTACCATACCGATTTCCTGACCCTGATAAATAAAGGGTGTACCGCTCTGACAGATATATGTAACTGCAAGCATTTTTGCGCTTTCTACTCTGTACTTGGTACTGCCGTAACGGTTGATTACACGGGGCTGATCGTGGTTTTCCATATAAAGGGCATTCCATGCCTTACCGTATAAATCGTTCTGCCATCTTGTGAAAACTTTTTTAAGCTTTTTGAGATTGAATTTTGTTTTAAACCAGCTGTAGAAAAGACAGTCTGCCGCCATGTGTTCAAAATGGAACATCATATTAAGGTGCTGGTTGGGACCCTCTGTGATGTGCTTCAAAGCGTTCTTTGTAGTCATCATAGGTGCTTCACCAACTGTCATACAGTCATATTTTGAAAGAACATCATTTTTGAATTCAAGAAGATATTCATCAAGGTGAGGTCCATGCATGTATTTTTCAATACCGGTTGCAACGGGGAACCAGTAGGGGCTCGAAGGCAAGCCTTCTTTTTTGGATATGAATGTGATAACGTCTTCACGGAAGCCGTCAACACCCATATCAAGCCAGAACTTCATAATGTCTTTAACTTCCCGACGTACTTCGGGATTGTCCATATTAAGGTCAGGCTGCTCGATTGCAAAAAGATGAAGATAGTATTCATCAAGCTTTTCATTGTATTCCCATGCGGGACCGGCAAAGGTTGACATCCAGTTATTGGGACGGCGTTTGCCCTTACCTTTGTACCAATGGTAGTAGCTGTGATATTTGCTTGTAGGGTCTTCGATACTCTTTTTGAACCATTCGTGCTGGTCTGATGTGTGGTTTACAACAAGATCCATAATAACTTTGAGACCGCGTTCGTGAGCACCGTCAAGAACAAGCTTGAAATCTTCCATAGTGCCGTATTCAGGTTGAATGCTGCGGTAGTCGGCTATATCGTAGCCATAGTCCTTCTGGGGTGATTTGTAAAGGGGAGAGAACCAGATCGCATCAACGCCAAGGCTTTTGATGTAGTCAAGCTTTGATAAAACACCCTTAAGGTCGCCTATACCGTCGCCGTTGCCGTCACAGAAGGAACGGGGCCAAACTTGATAGACGGACATTTCTTTGTACCAGGATTTTTGCATTTTAAAAACCTCTCTTATTTTTACTTTGCAGTAAGTTTAACATAAAGTTAATGAAAAAACAATATTTAATAATCATTCTCAACAAAAATAGCGTAATAATGCCAAAAATTCACGAATTAGTTAAAATTTAGTATGTACTTTTTAATATTTGTATTGTATAATTAAGTGAAAATAAGTCACGTTACGTGAGGTATAATAATGAAAAAAACAGCAATAATTATCATAGCTCTGGCGGTCGCCATAGTTCTGACCGCAGTAGTTTTGGTTGTGGGTCTTGTTGGTCCTAAGGTTCAGGAGCTTTTAAAAGGCGAGGATACTACATATAGTGTGTCGTATTATCTGCAACCGACAACGACTCCTGTAATTCCCGAGGATACACAGTCCTGGGTTGACATCAATATGATAGCGGGTGACCTTGCCACAGCAACAGACTCAACCGAACCGTCTTCTGAGACTTTAGCACCCATAGTTATAGGCACCGACACCAATAACCAGATGCTTACTACTATTATTTACATAGACCAGAACGGTAATATCGTAGATTTAAACAACATTAATAACAACAAAACAACTACGCAGATTGATAATGACATCGCTTTTGATGATACCGTAGCCACTACGGATGAGGACAGTGCTTTCAGCGAGTATGAAATCAATTCATCGGGTGTTATAACAAACTATCTCGGCAGTAGCAAGGTTGTTATGATTCCTTCAAGAATTCAGGGCGTCACGGTTACAGGCATCGGCGCTAACTGCTTCGCTTCCAAGAAAATCACTTCTGTTCAGATTCCTGCTACAGTTAAATCCATCGGTGCGGCGGCTTTCAAGGATTGCAAAAACCTTGTTAACGTCATTTTTGCCGACCAGTCCGTAAATGTTGAAATCGGTAACTCTGCATTCAAGGGCTGTTCAAGTCTGAAGAAAATCAACCTTCCCGTTACAAGCAGTATCGGTATGTCCGCTTTCGAGAGTTGTTCATCCTTGAAGGAAATTGATATTAAAGCAGGTACCAAAAATATCGGTCAGTACTGTTTCGCTTTCTGCACAGCTCTGACCAAGATTACAATACGTGATGAAGAAACTGTGTTTAACGGTGTCACCACTTTCCAGGATCACAATGATGAGCTCATTGTTTACTGTGTTCTTGATTCAAATGTTGAGTTTACCTTAAAGAATTACGGTTTGAATACATCACCGATTACAGGTTGATTATGAAATGTTAGGGCGTTTTATCCTTGTTCAAGGGTAAAACGCTTTTTCTTTTAACAGACGGACAAATTGTGAATATACTGAAATTAGACAGATAACTTTTTAATAAGGGTTTTCTGTGATTTATATGACAGGCGTATAAAAAATACAGGACCGTGTGATTATTTTTGCTTTAAGGCGGCAAAAATAAGGATGTAAATTTCATACGGGAGAGTGATTTCGTGAATATAAGACGAGGGGATATATATTATGCCGATCTGAGTCCTGTTGTAGGTTCGGAGCAAGGTGGAATACGACCTGTACTTATAGTTCAAAACGATGTGGGTAATAAATACAGTCCCACGGTAATAGCTGCAGCTATTACAAGTCAACAGTTCAAAACTAAAATGCCTACACATATAAAGGTTGATGCAGCCGTGTGCGGACTATCAAAAGATTCTGTTGTTTTGCTTGAACAGATACGCACACTTGATAAAAAAAGACTACGTGAAAAGATGGGGAATCTTCCCGAAACGGATATGGACAGAATTAACAGCGCACTTTCAGTAAGTATGGGGCTTGACCGATGACGGGTCGAGCCTCTTTTTTTTGTCAAGTTGTTAATGTTTTGTTAGCGTTTGGTTTGTGTTATGTTAAACATTGTTTTTATAGAGCTTTCGTTCTTTTTTCGGTGTCGACATAACTTGACAATGGACAGTTTCTGGTGTAATATAACAATGTAATTTTATGTCTTCACGGAGGATGTTTTTATGTTGAAAAGATTTTTTACATCAGAATCTGTAACAGAGGGTCATCCCGATAAAGTCTGTGACCAGGTTTCTGATGCAGTTCTTGATGCTATGCTTGAGCAGGACCCTATGTCACGTGTTGCATGTGAAACTGCTTGTACAACAGGTATGGTTATGGTAATGGGCGAGATCACCACAAAAGCACAGGTTGATATTCCCGCTATTATCCGTAAAACTGTTTGCGATATCGGTTTTGATAATCCCGAATGTGGTTTTGACGGCAACAGCTGCGCTGTTTTCACTACCCTTGACAAACAGTCACCGGATATAGCAATGGGTGTTGATAAATCATTTGAGCTCAAAGGTGGCGAAGATGATGCATACAACCTTCACGGTGCAGGTGACCAGGGTATGATGTTTGGCTTCGCCTGTAACGATACAGAGGAGCTTATGCCCTTGCCCATTTCACTCGCTCACAAGCTTTCTTATAAGCTTTCTCAGGTCAGAAAAGACGGTACTCTTACATATCTTCGTCCCGACGGTAAAAGTCAGGTTACTATTGAATATGATGAAAATGATAAACCCGTCAGAGTTGATGCAGTTGTTGTTTCAACACAGCATGACCCAATGGATATGGAAGTTTTGAGAAAAGATATTATTGATTACGTTATCAAACCCGTAATTCCCGAAAAATATCTTGATGAAAACACAAAGTTCTACGTTAACCCCACAGGCAACTTTGTTGTTGGCGGTCCCGTAGGTGACAGCGGTCTTACAGGTCGTAAAATCATTGTTGATACATACGGCGGTTATTCTCGTCACGGTGGCGGTGCTTTCTCCGGTAAAGACCCCACAAAGGTTGACAGAAGTGCTGCTTATGCCGGCCGATATGTTGCAAAGAATATCGTTGCCGCAGGTCTTGCCGATAAATGCGAGGTTCAGCTTGCATATGCCATCGGCGTTGCGCGTCCGCTTTCCGTACGTGTTGATACTTTTGGAACAGGTAAAATTTCAGATGCAAAGCTCGATGCTCTTGTTGATAAATTCTTTGACCTTCGTCCTGCTGCTATTATTGAAAAACTTCAGTTGAGAAAACCCCAATATAAAGCCCTTGCCGCGTATGGTCATATGGGTAGAATTGACTTGGATGTTGCTTGGGAAAAAACTGATATGGCTGATATTCTTAAAGAAGCAGCAGTTAACTTTTAATGGCAGAAAAATCAGATAAAAATAATATTCATTCGGGCCATCGCAAGCGCGTTAAGGCAAAGGTGGCTGAATACGGGTATTATCATCTTGAAGACCACAGACTTCTTGAATTGCTTTTGTTTTATTCTATTCCGCAAGCGGATACAAACGAAATTGCTCACAATCTCATAAACGAGTTCGGCTCATTGCAGGATGTTTTTAAAGCCGATGTATCAAGACTTTGCAGGGTCAAGGGTGTTGGTGAAAATACTGCAATCCTTATAGGTGCAATAGGAGAAACGTTAAAACGCACATCGAAGAAAGCTGTTGATAAAAGGCGTTCTCTGAAAAGCTCGGATTCTCTTATGGAGATGGTTGCTTCCGGTTTCAAAGGTGAGACGAAGGAAAAAGTAATGCTTTTCTGTCTTGATGGTGCGCATAGGCTCAAAAAGAGCGTTGTAGTCTGTGAAGGTACACAGAACGAGTCATTTATTGACGTTCGCAGGGCAGTGCAGGCGGCTATGGATTGTGATGCGGTATCTGCGTTTATAGCCCACAATCACCCTGAAAGTACTTGTGAGCCTTCTGCCAGCGATGTTGACTCAACCCGTGCGCTGTGCGTTATGTTCAGAAAACTCGGGTTCAGTCTTATTGACCATATTATAGTAGGTAGTGACGGCGGGACATATTCTATGAGAAGTGACCCTATGTTTACACAGATGTTTTATTGATAAAAAAACAATTTAACAATTTTAGGCGAAAATATAAAACTCGCAAAATCGGCACACAATGCGCTCGGCAACGTGTGCCGTGTTTTTTTTACGCCTACAGAGCCATAGTAAACAGTCATTGTATAAAATGTGGTTTCCGTGGACCCCATCATAACCGAAGCGCATCTGCCTATAAAGCTGTCGGGTCCGTGGTCTTTTAATATGCTTTCAAACATACCCAATGAACCGCTTCCCGATATCGGCGATAATATTGTAAGTGGCGTAACTTCTTCGGGGATACCTAAAAAACTGCTCACCGGGGACAATAAAGAGCAAACTGTTTCAAGAGCACCCGATACTTTGAGAAGCTCTATTGAAAAAATCAATGCAACAAGGGAAGGTAGAATATTAAGCACAATTTTAAAACCATCCTTTGCACCGTCTGTGAATTCGGAAAAAACATTAACACCTTTAAATAGCCCGTGAACTATCATAATAATCACAATACAGGGGATTATATAGTTGCTGATTTGAGTCATTTGAACACCTTTTTTAGAACTGTTGTCATCAGAAGACCGCAACATAGACTTATGCCTGATGTCAACAGCGACGGGATTATAATTTCGGCAGGGGCTTTGCTTAAATGCTCACTGCGCAGAATTGCTACGGTTGTGGATAAAATGTGAATTGATGCAGTGTTTATAACAACAAAACGCACCATATTATCATCGGCTTTTTGTTTGTCGTCACTTATTTCGTTTAATCTTTTCATTGCTTTTAAACCCAAAGGTGTAGCTGCATTGTCAAGACCCAGAATGTTTGCGGTTATGTTCATGGAGATTGCCTGTTTTGCTTCTTGGTCCTTTAATTCAGGGAATAAAAGCTTAAGCACGGGTGAGAGCAGTTTGGCGAGAGACGCGGTTAAACCGCTTTTCTCTGCAACTTTTATGAGTCCGTTCCAAAGACAAATAATACCTAAAAGCTTTATGGCTAAAGCTACTGCATTTGTTCCGCTTTCAATAACAGCGTTTGACATTGCATCCATGTTCCCGCTGAAAATTGCACATATAAACGAAAAGATTATCATTAAGGGCCAAATATAGTTCATCATAGTCCCTTGAATCACCCCAAAAAGCCTTTGATGTCAAGATTTTACTTGACTAAATCACAAGATATTGTATAATATATTAGATAAAATCCCTAAACTTGGTATTTTTCCGAAAGGATAGGTAATTAAATGGCAAAAGCACAGACTTCCAAAGAATACGGCAATGACAGTATTAAAAAATTAAAGGGTGCCGATAGAGTCCGTAAACGTCCCGCGGTTATTTTCGGTTCGGACGGTCTTGAAGGTTGCGAACATTCTGTTTTTGAGATTATTTCCAACTCAATTGACGAAGCCCGTGAAGGTCACGGTAAAAAAATCATAGTCACACGCTTTCTTGATAAATCTGTTGAGGTTCAGGACTTCGGCAGGGGTATCCCCGTTGACTATAACAACCGTGAAAAATGCTACAACTGGGAGCTTGTTTTCTGTGATTTGTACGCAGGCGGCAAATATGATACAAATGACGGCGGCAGTTATGAGTATTCATTAGGTCTCAACGGTCTTGGTTTGTGTGCTACTCAGTATGCATCGGAGTATATGGAAGCGGAAATCCATACAGGAGGATTCTGCTATGAGTTGAATTTTAAAGCCGGTAAAATAAACGGTGAAATGAAAAAAACACCTTACGAGAAAAAGGATACCGGTTCGCGTATCAAGTGGCGTCCCGATATGAAGGTTTTCACTGATATCAACATACCTCTTGAGTTCTATCAGGATATTCTTAAACGTCAGTCTGTGGTTAACTCGGGTATTAAGTTTATTCTTAAAAATCAACTTACCGAAACAAAGTTTGAAACCTTTGAGTATATGTACGAAAACGGTATAGTTGACTATGTGAATGAATTTGTAGGCGAAGATGGCTTGACAAGTGTTCAGTTCTGGCAGGCTGACCGCAAAGGTCGTGACCGCGAAGATAAACCTGAGTATAAGCTGAAAATGAATATGGCTCTTTGCTTTTCAAATAAAAAGCAGCTTAAAGAGTATTATCATAACTCAAGCTTCCTTGAACACGGCGGTGCGCCAGAAAAAGCGGCAAAAAGTGCTTTTGTTGCACAGATAGATGCGTACCTTAAACAAAACAGTAAGTATCTTAAAACCGATTCTAAAATCAGTTTCCAGGATGTTGAAGATTGTCTTGTTCTTGTTGTGTCTTCGTTTTCAACACAGACCTCCTACGAGAATCAGACTAAAAAGGCGATTACCAATAAGTTTATTCAGGAAGCAATGACTGATTTTATCAAACATCAGTTGGAGATTTACTTTATCGAGAATAAGCTTGATGCGGATAAACTCTGCGAACAGGTACTTATAAATATGCGTTCGCGTGTTAAGGCAGAAACTACAAGACTCAACCTTAAAAAGACTCTGGCTACATCTAATGATATGACAAGCAGAGTTGAAAAATTCGTTGACTGCCGCAGTAAAGATAAAAACGAACGCGAAATATTCATTGTTGAGGGCGATTCAGCTCTTGGCGCCTGTAAACAGGCGAGAGACTCGGCTTTTCAGGCGGTTATCCCCGTAAGAGGTAAAATTCTCAACTGTCTTAAATGTGATTATAACCGTATTTTTAAACGCGATATTCTCGTTGACCTTATAAAGGTTCTCGGTTGCGGTGTTGAGGTTTCGTCGAAGTCGAATAAAGAATTATCATTGTTCAATCTCGATAACCTTCGTTGGAACAAGGTTATTATCTGTACCGACGCGGACGTTGACGGTTTCCATATAAGAACACTTATTCTTACTATGATTTACAGACTTATGCCCACACTTATTCACGAGGGTAAGGTCTTTATTGCAGAATCACCGCTTTATGAGATTACGTCAAAAGGGCAGACCTGGTTTGCATACACCGAAAAAGAAAAACTGGATGCCCTGGAAGAAATCGGTAATGCGAAATATACTATCCAACGTTCCAAAGGTCTTGGTGAAAACGATGCGGATATGATGTGGTTAACCACCATGAATCCGAAAACACGCCGTCTTATTAAAGTTGAACCTGATGATATGGAAGATATTATCGCAGAAAAATTTGAACTGTTCTTGGGTGACAACCTTCAGGACAGAAAAGAATATATCGCAGAAAACGGTCATTTATATCTTGACCTTGCGGATATTTCATAATAGGAGATAATTATGGCAAGAAAGAAAAAAGAAAATCCTGCAATAATTAAAGAAGACGAAGTAAAAGCCAATATTATAGGCGCAGGTGAAGTTGTAACCCAACAGATAACGGGTACACTTGAAACCAACTTTATGCCCTATGCCATGAGCGTTATTGTTTCCCGAGCAATTCCTGAAATTGACGGATTTAAGCCGTCCCACAGAAAATTGCTTTATACTATGTATAAAATGGGCCTTATTAACTCAGGCAGAATTAAATCTGCGAACATTGTGGGCAGAACAATGCAGCTTAACCCACACGGTGATGCCGCTATTTATGAAACAATGGTTCGTCTTTCTAAAGGTAACGAAACACTTTTGCATCCGTATGTAGACAGTAAGGGTAACTTCGGTAAAGCCTATTCTAAAAATATGGTTTATGCCGCTGCCCGTTATACAGAAGCAAAGCTTGAGAGTATCTGTTCTGAGCTTTTTTCGGATATTGATAAGGATACGGTCGATTTTGTTGATAACTATGACAGCACAATGAAGGAGCCTACACTCCTTCCCGTGTCTTTCCCGAGTGTGCTTGTTAATATGAACAGCGGTATTGCCGTTGGTATGGCGAGTAATATATGCTCTTTTAATCTTCGCGAGCTTTGTGAAACAACTATCGGTCTTATTAAAAATCCCGATTACGATGTTTTTGAAACACTCAAAGCACCTGATTTTATCGGTGGCGGTCAGATAGTTTATGACCGTCAGGCTCTTGAAGAGGTTTATAACACAGGTAGGGGTTCAATTAAAATAAGAGCAAAATACAGTTATGATAAATCAAATAACTGTATTGATATTACCGAGATTCCTGCAACTACTACCTGTGAAGCGATTATCGAAAAAATTATTGAAAAAGTCAAAGCAGGTTCACTTAAAGAAATCAGCGATATCCGTGACGAAACCGATAAGTCAGGTCTTAAAATTACAATTGATCTTAAACGCGGTACCGATGCGGATAAATTAATGAAGCGCCTTTATAAAATGACACCCCTTGAAGATTCCTTCAGCGCTAACTTCAATATTCTTGTTGCAGGTGTACCGAAGGTTATGGGTGTGGCGGAAATTCTTAATGAATGGATCGCTTTCCGTACCGAATGCGTAAGAAGAAGAGTGTATTTTGATTTAAGTAAAGCGAAAGAAAAGCTTCATCTTCTCTTAGGTCTTAAGAAGATACTTCTTGATATTGATAAGGCTATCAAGATTGTCCGTGAAACTGAAGAAGAATCAGAAGTTGTTCCCAACTTGATGATTGGCTTCGGTATCGATGAAATCCAGGCGGAATACGTTGCCGAGATTAAACTGAGACACCTTAACCGTGAATATATTCTCAAGAGACTTTCCGATGTTGACGATTTAAAGAAAAATATCGAAGATATGGAAGATATTCTCAGTAGTAAATCACGAATTAAGAAGATTATCGTTGATGAGCTTACCAAAATATCCGATAAATACGGTAAAGACAGAAGGAGCGAAATCATCTATGACATCGACGAAGATGAGATTGTTGTAGAAGAAATTCCTGATTATGAGGTTAACCTGTTCTTTACACGTGACGGCTACTTTAAAAAGATAACACCTTTGTCATTGCGAATGGGCGGTGAGCAAAAGCTTAAAGAAGGCGATACTCTTGTATCATCTGTTAATTCAAGGAATACAGCAGAGCTTCTTTTCTTCACTGACAGTTGTCAGGTTTATAAATCCAAAGCCGGGGAGTTCGATGATACAAAAGCCAGCGCACTGGGAGACTTTGTTCCTGCAAAACTAGGATTTGATAAGGATGAAAAACCCGTTTATATGGCGGTCACAAGTGATTACAAGGGTTATATGCTGTTCTTCTTTGAAAACGGCAAGGTTGCAAAGGTAAGTATGAGTTCTTATGCCACCAAAACCAATCGGAAAAAGCTGATTAAAGCGTATAGTGACAAATCACCTTTGGTTGCTGCACTTTATATTGAAGATGAAACTGAGATTGTTATAACGTCAACTGCAGGCAGAAATCTACTTGTCAATACAGGTGCGATATCTGCTAAGACTACCAAAGATACTGCAGGCGTAAATGTTTTAACACTTAAGAAGTATCATAAGCTTCAGAGTGTAAGGCTTTATAAAGAAGGGGAGTTCGTGAAGCCACATCGTTACAGGACAAAAACCCTTCCGGCTGCGGGAGCACTACTGAGTGCGGATGATACTGCGGAACAACTTACTCTTGAATAATAATAAACGCCTGTTCAGAAATGAACAGGCGTAACGAATAAACAAAGTATCTGAAAAGGCCATAGGGGCTGTTTAACACATATTCACGATACTTATGCAAACGCGATTTCAAGTTTATTCGCTGTTTATATAATACCCAAAAATCAGGTAAATAAACTTTTTAAAAAATTTTTTAAAAAAATGAAAAAAAGACTTGCATTTTGTGTAACCTTGTGTTATTATAGTCGGGCGTTGTGAATGTAACACTTCCCGAACGAAAGGAAAGTAATATATATGGAATGGTTTCATTATGTTATCGGCGGCGTACTTATTTTATCAGCAATAATTATCGTAGTTACTGTTATGCTTCAGCAGAGTCAGCAACAGGGTCTTTCCGGTGCGATTGCCGGTGGCTCCGATACATTCTTTGATAAAAACAAAGGCCGCACAATTGAATCAAAAATTGCTTTGATCACAAAGATTGTTGCTATTATTTTCTTTGTAGTAGCTCTTGGTTCAGTTATTCTCTTTGCATTTATAAAATAAACCCTGATTCAGGGTTTTATATGAGTTATTAGCTCAGTAGGCAGAGCACCTGCCTTTTAAGCAGGGTGTCCGGGGTTCGAATCCCCGATAACTCACCAAAAGAACAACCATGCTTTTGTGTGGTTGTTCTTTTTTTGCCTGAATATTATTGGCGGGGATTCGAACCCCACTCGCCGAAGGCGAACATAATCGGGTGTTGCGTAGCAACGATGGGCAGCGCCCATCGAATCCCCGATAACTCACCAAAAGAACAACCACGCTTTTGTGTGGTTGTTCTTTTTTGTCTGTGTATTATTCACATTCGTTATTCATTTTCGTTTTTTCTATATATCCGACTGCAAGCGTGCTTATAAAACCTACAAAAGTAAAGCTTCTTGCTAACTCTAATAAATCATCACTTATAGTCAGAAGGGTGTAATAGTTCGAGTTATCTGTTGCTGTGTAGGTATAAATCGCCGTCAGAATGGTACAGATTACCGTTATAAAAGATATCCTTATAACAAGCCGTGTGTTTGAACCCAGAGTTCTGTAAAACGCACGGATATTTTTTATGTCTTTAATCATATAATCACCGAGTACATATTAGCGTAAACACAACATTTTATCAATGGTAATTGAAGCCATACAAAATATTGCAAATCTCTTGAATTGAATGGATATGTTTGTTATAATGAAGGCGCAATTTTAATGTTTGGGGTGCTTTTTATGAAATGTCCTTTTTGCAGTTTCGAAGAAAGTAAAGTTATTGACTCTAGACCCACCGATGAAGGCGAGCGCATACGCCGCCGCAGGGAGTGTATGAGTTGCGGTAAACGCTTTACTACATATGAAATCATTGAAAGTGTGCCTATTGTTGTTGTAAAAAAAGATAAGTCACGCGAGGTTTTTGACAGAGATAAGCTCTTTAACGGTATGATGCGTGCTTGTGAAAAACGCCCCGTTTCCGTTGATGTTATTGAAAAAGCAATTGATGAAATCGAGGCCGAGCTCCAGAATTCTCTCGACCGCGAAGTGACGTCTGTTAAAATCGGTGAGTATGTTATGGACAAACTTAAAGATATTGATGAAGTTGCCTATGTCCGTTTTGCCTCTGTTTACAGACAGTTTAAGGATATAAATACATTTATGAGTGAACTTAAAAAACTTCTTATAGAGGAATAATATAAGGCTGCCTTGTGCAGCCTTTAATGGTTTATAATATGTCTTGTTTTATTTGTCCCGTTTGCAGAAGTCTTTTGAATATCGACGGCAGGGCTTACCGTTGTGAGAACAATCATTCGTTTGATATTTCAAAGGATGGGTATGTAAATTTATTAATGTCACAGCAGTCATCTGTCAAACGCCACGGCGATGATAAGCTTATGGTTCGTTCGCGTCGTGAGTTTCTTGAAAAAGGCTTTTACGGCAAACTGCAAAACGCTTTATGTAATGCGGTGAAAAGCAATATAGGATATGGGGCTCTGATTGCTGATATCGGTTGCGGTGAAGGATATTATACCGCCGCTGTCAGCACTTGTGCAGATTATTCTGTGTCGGGTGTTGATATTTCAAAAGATGCCTTGAAATACGCAGCTAAAAGCCTTAAAAACTGCCGATTTGCCGTGGCAAGTGCATTCTCTTTGCCATATGGCGACAGAAGTGTTGATTGTATTCTCAACGTTTTTGCTCCATCGGCTTACGAGGAGTTTTCGAGAGTATTGAAGGATGACGGTGTTCTTATAAAAGCAGTTCCGCTTTCGGAACATCTTTGGGAGCTTAAATGTGCAATTTACGACGAGCCTTATAAGAACAAACCTGAAATAAGGGATGACGAATTATTTAATCTCGTTAGCGTTGATGAATTGAAATATAAAATAAAACTACAAAGCAATGATGATATAATGAATCTTTTCAGGATGACACCGTATTATTATAAAACGGGACGTAAAGAAACGCAGAAATTGCTTGAACTGAATGAACTTGAAACAACAGTTCATTTCGGGGTTGAAATATATGAAAAGAGGTAAAATTATGTTTGAAAATAATTGGGAATCGTTAAATTCACGAAAAGTACCCGAGTGGTTCGGAAAAGCAAAATTCGGTATCTTTATCCATTGGGGTCTTTACAGCGTTCCTGCATATGCTCCACTAAGGGATTATGCAGAATGGTATGGCTACTCTTGTAACAAGGAAGTATGTGAAACTGAAGCTCAGGAAAAATATAAGGCATTCCATAAAGAGCATTATAATTCAAGACCTTATTATGATTTTATTAATGATTTTACGGGTCATCGTTTTGATGCTGAAAAATGGGCAACTCTTTTTAAAAGAGCCGGTGCTAAATATGTGAATTTCGTTTCCAAACATCACGACGGCTATTGCCTTTACGAAACAAAATATGCTCCGGGTCTTAATTCTGTGGAGTGTGCTCCGAAACGCGACTTCCTTATGGAACTGAAAAACGCTTTGGAAGGCACGGGTGTTCGTTTCGGCGTATATCATTCTGTTTACGAGTGGTGGCATCCCTACTATCTTGAAGACCCCGAAAAGTATGCTCTCGAGCATCTTCATCCTATGTTAAAGGAGCTTGTTGAAAAATATCAGCCAAGCACACTTTTTACAGACGGCGAGTGGGAACAGACAAGTGACGTGTGGCATTCAACAGAATTTTTACAGTGGCTCTATAACGAATCATCTGTTAAAGATTTCATTGTGCCCAATGACCGTTGGGGTAAAGAAACCCGCGGCAGAAAAGGCGGAAACTTTACAACCGAATATGGTATTATTGACGTTTATCTCGGTACAGAAAGACGTATTGAAGATGTTGAGCTCGACCGACCCTTTGAGGAGTGTCGCGGCATAGGTTGTTCTTTCGGTATTAATAAGGAAGAAGGTTGTGAAAACTATCTTTCCGTTAAAGAATTGCTCAATACTCTTTGCAGTCTTGTTTCAAAAGGCGGCAACTTCCTTCTCAATATAGGGCCTGATGCAGACGGCACTATTCCGCCAATTATGGAAGAACGTCTTCTTGGTATGGGTAAATGGCTTGAAGTCAACGGCGAAGCTATTTATGAAAGCGAAGTTTATACTAAAAAATCATCTGATGGCGTGTATTATACTCAGCGTGACGGTAATATATACGCTATTACAAACCGTTTCCCGTCAAAGGAAACCGTGTTTACCGAAATTGAGTATTCGGACGGTTATAACGTGACGTTGTTGGGCAGCGATGCGGATGTTGAGCTTATCAACCGTGACGGTAAACTTGCACTCAGAGCCGATATATGTTCACCCGAAGATGTGAATTGCGAGCATCTTTACGTGTTCAGAATCAAGTGATATGGCACATCCCGTAAAACATTTTATAACAATAACCAAACATCGTCACGCAGTTATTAAGCATTGCCGTAAGGCAGGCATTTTCTGGCAGGGCTTAAGGCACGATTTGTCAAAATATTCACCCACGGAATTTTTCCCCGGTGCTCATTATTATATCGGCACGCGCAGTCCTAACGAAGGCGAAAGGGAAGAAAACGGCTATTCTCTTGCCTGGATTCACCATAAAGGGAGAAATAAACATCATTTTGAATACTGGACAGACTACAACATAAAAACAAAAGTTGTTGAGCCTGTAAAAATGCCTATGAGATATGTTGCTGAAATGTTCTGTGACAGAGTTGCAGCCAGTAAAATTTATAATAAAGAGAAATATACAGACCAATTTCCCCTTGAGTATTTTATGAGAGCTAAAGGCCGGAGAGTCATTCATCCCGAAACGTCGGATTTACTTGAAAGCTTGCTGACGGAGCTTGCCGAAAAAGGGGAGGACTACACCTTCGCACACATAAGAAACCTTTTAAAAGAAGATAAAAATATGGATTAAAAAAACCGCACTTTGCGGTTTTTTTAATTATTTGTAAACATTCATTTACGGTTTGATGTATATGGTTGTTTTTTTTGAAATTATGTGATAAAATCATTGTAAATTTCATAGTCGGAGGGCTTTATGAAAAAGATTATATTATCAATGACAGCTATAACTGTCGCCTCACTTGTTTTTGTTCTCAGCGGTTGCGAGCTTTCTTTCAATACCAAGGGTGGCAACGACGAGGCAACGCAGTCACATACTGCAATCATTGAAGTTACTGATGACGCAGGTAACATTATTGCTACCGAAGCGGTGACAATTTCTGATGAAGAGCTTCAACAGGGTGACAATTTCTTTGCAAAAGATACCAACAAAACTACTGCGCCAAGCGGTGTTTCACCTGATCGTATTCAACAGGGCTTGAACAATGGCGGCACATCAACCGCCACCACTGCCGCACAGACGGATTCAACAGATAAAAAACCTTCAGATGATAAAAACAATTCATCAGATAAGAACGGATTTTTTGATAAAGATGAGGATGATTTGCCCGTTGTTCAGGATGATTCACTTGTTCTCAAATCTTCTCAATATATGATTATCGGCAGAGTTGAATCAGGTGACGGTTCATCCGTTCCCTATAAGGTAGCTCGCAGCGGACAAAAGGTAGCTATGTACACCGAGTTTGAGGGCAAGCAGTTAGGCGTTATTATCCTTGAAGACAGAATATATCTTCTCTCCGCTGACGATAAAATGTATCTTGAGGTTTCCAAGGAACTTCTTAAAGAGAATGCAACGGATGAAGAAGTGCTCGCTATGATTAACGGTGATACGCTTGACAGAAATGCAAAGGTTGTTCAGACCACTAATCAATCTGAAGACGGTGTTCTTTATAACGTTGTTATTTACGAAACAGGCGAGAAGGATTATTTCCTTGGAAATACCATTATTAAAACCGTAGCTCCTGATGGCGGCGTACTCTATTATGACACAGTTTCTGCAGTTGTTCCTTCAAGTGTTTTTGCACCGCCTGCAGACTATACAAAGCAGACTCTTAACGAGAGCAATGTTTCCGAGTTTGTTGATGTTATAGAAACTACCGCGGCTCATAACCATGACCATGAGTAAACAAAAAACCGCCCTTGTAACAGGCGGCGCAAAGGGGATAGGTGCGGCGATTTGTCGGTCTCTTGCCGGCGATGGCTATAATATCGCTTTAAACTATAATGTTTCTGAAACGGAAGCGTTGAAGCTTCAAAACGAGTTATCACATATTACAAATATTGAAATTTTTAAGGCGGATGTATCTGACTCATCTCAAGTCAATGTTATGTTCTGCAACATTGAGCAGGTTTTCGGTGGTGTTGATGTGCTTGTTAACAATGCAGGTATTGCCCAACAAGTGCTTTTTACCGATATAACTGACGAAATGTGGCAGAAAATGATAGGCGTAAATCTTACGGGTGCTTTCAATTGCTGTCGCAGAGCGTTACCGTATATGATAAATCGGAAACACGGCTCAATTATCAACATAGCATCTATGTGGGGTGAAGTTGGTGCATCAATGGAAGTCCACTACTCTGCAGCAAAGGCAGGTTTAATAGGTCTTACTAAGGCTCTTGCAAAAGAAGAAGGCTTGTCCGGTATCACTGTCAATGCGGTTTCACCGGGTGTAGTGCTTACTGATATGATGGCACAGTTTTCTGATGAAGATAAGCAGATTCTTGCTGACGAAACACCTTTAGGCAAACTTGGTGACAGTAGCGATATTGCAACTGCCGTAAGTTTTCTTGCTTCTGAAAAAGCAAGGTTTATTACAGGTCAGGTTCTGTCTGTGAACGGTGGGTTTGTAATTTAATATTTGAGATTTAATTCCTTTCCTGTTTCGGGGAAGGAATTATTTGTATTTTATATAATAAAATGCTTATATACATACGTTTCTTTGTATCTTTTTATGGTTGACAATGTTAAAGGGGTATGTTATATTTATAACAACCGATAGAGGTGCATTATGCTATCAGTATCCGTGATGCGAAGGTTTACCACAACTGTTACGGTGAAAGGAGCAGGTGCCGAAGACGATTCACGGTAAAGGGTCGATCTGGCAACAGGGAATAATATCTGTGTTGTTGTCGCCATACGGCGGAGAGCTATCTTACATAACCTTGAATATCGCGGTGGTGTATTCCTTTGCGGTATTTATATGTGTAGATAGTTGCTTTTCGGCAACTATTATTTTTTTGCAATATGCAAAGCAGGGAGATTTACTATGAAAAATACAGTATTTCAGGGCGTCGGAACAGCCCTCGTAACACCAATGAACGCTAACGGCGTTGATTACGAAACTTTTGAAAGACTCATCGAATGGCAGATTGAAGAGGGCATTAACGCTCTCGTTATTGCCGGCACAAGTGGTGAAGGTTCAACACTTACTGATGAAGAACATAAAGAAGTTCTCCGTTTCGCAGTTGAAAAAGTTAACGGCAGAGTTCCTGTTGTAGCAGGTACAGGTTCTAACGATACAGCTTACGCTATTGCTCTTACAGAGTTTGCTTGCGAAGTCGGTTGCGATGCAATGCTTCTTGTTACACCTTACTATAACAAGGCAACACAGCGCGGTCTTATAGAGTCATTCAGAGCTATTGCTGATGCATCAACAAAGCCTTGTATTCTTTACAATGTGCCCTCAAGAACAGGTTGCAACTTAACACCTGCATCCTGCGCAATTCTTGCCGAGCATCCCAATATCGTGGGTATTAAAGAAGCAAGCGGCAATATTTCACAGATTGCAGAGATTGCGGCTCTTACAAAGGGTAATTTCGATATTTATTCAGGTAACGATGACCAGATTGTACCCCTTCTTTCATTGGGTGGTAAAGGTGTTATCTCTGTTGTTTCAAACATTCTTCCTAAAAAGACTGTTGAAATCTGCGATAAATTCTTCGCAGGGGATGTTGAAGGTAGTCGTGATTTACAGCTTGAACTTCTTCCCTTGATAAATTCACTTTTCTGTGAAGTCAATCCCATCCCTGCCAAAGCCGCAGTAGCCGCTATGGGCTTCGGTGAAAATTACGTAAGACTTCCGCTTACAACTATGGAGCCTGAAAACGAGGCTAAAATGCGCGAACTTATGAGAGAACAGGGTCTTGATGTATGATTTGCAGTAACCTTGAAATAATAAACGGCGTTTTACATTTCGGCGGCAGAAATACCGTTGAGCTTGCTTCGAAGTACGGTTCACCCATATATGTAATGGATGAACAGACCATCCGCAGAAATTGCCGTAAATACACTGTCGCTATGAAGAAATACTTCGGTGACAACGCAAAAGCATTTTATGCAAGCAAAGCATGCTGTTTTAAGAAAATATACAGTATTATCGAATCCGAAGGTGTTTGTGCGGATGTTGTTTCACCCGGTGAAATATATACAGCTAAAAGCGCAGGGTTCAATATGAATAACGTGTGCTTCCATTCTAACAGTAAAAATGATTTTGATATCAATTTTGCTATGGATAACGGCGTTGGCTGCTTTGCGGTTGATAATATTGAAGAACTTGAAGCCATTAATGCATTCGCTGGGGAACGCGGCATAAAACAAAAAATTCTTTTTCGCGTTACGCCCGGTATTGATACCCATACTTACGAAGCGGTCAATACAGGTAAAGTTGATTCCAAATTCGGTTTCCCCATTGAAACAGGCGCGGCTATGGCAATAACCAAAACCGCACTTGCTATGGATAATATTGATTTGGCAGGCTTTCATTGCCACGTGGGGTCACAGTTGTTCGATTCCGATGTTTTTGTACGCTCAGCAGAGATTATGCTTCAATTTATAGCTGATGTTAAAGCAGAAACAGGGTATGAAGCACGTGAACTTGATTTAGGTGGCGGTTATGGTGTAAGATATACCGAAAACGACCCCGAAATTGATATTGAAGATAATATACGACAGGTTGCAGAATACGTTAAAAAGCTATGTAGAGAACTCAACCTTAATGAGCCTGCTATCCGTATGGAGCCGGGCAGAAGTATTGTTGCTGATGCAGGAATTACGCTTTATAAAGTGGGCAACGTTAAGCGTATTGATGGTTATAAAAACTATGTTGCTATTGATGGCGGTATGGGTGACAACCCGAGATACGCTTTGTATGAATCAGAATATACGGTTGTTGCGGCAGATAAAGCAGATGAGCCCTGTGATTTCCTGTGTGACCTTGTAGGGCGTTTTTGCGAGAGTGGTGATATAATTCAACCGCGTATAAAACTCCCCGAAACAGTTGCGAGAGGCGATCTTGTTGCGGTGCTTACAACAGGCGCTTACAACTACTCAATGGCTTCAAACTATAATCGTATTCCCAAGCTTCCCGTTGTTATGATAAACGGTGATGATGACTATATTGCCGTAAAGGGCGAAACTCTTGAAGATTTAATAAGAAATGACGTTTAACATAAAAGCAATCAGGTCATATACAGAATGACCTGATTGCTTTAGTTTTATTTCTTTTCTGCGATGAATGCCCTGAATAAAGGCAAACAAGCATCAAAGAAGCCTTTGTAGCTTTCGCAGTAATCTCTGTCTTGTCTGGAACGTTTGCAACCGCCGCTGCGGCAGAGCGGATAGTATCTGCAGTTTTTGCATTTATCGTCAATAGCAAGGCTTTCTCTTAAAAATTCTGTAGCCTTTTCCGAATGGGCGAGAGTATCAAAATTCTCATTTTGGTCATTAATATTGCCTAAAAGCCATTCATCCGTGCAATAAAAGTCGCAAGGATAAATGTTGCCGTTTCCTTCTGCAACAAATTGATGAGAGCAATGACCGCATATGCCGCATTGCTCTGTGGGATTGCCCAGATATAAATGTACAATGTTGTCAAAATATCGTATGCTTGTATAGTTGTCGCGAACGTACTCTTTGACATAAAAGTTAAAAGCATGAATTAAAAAGTGCTTGTACTGTTCGGGCGTCATATATAATTCACATTCGCTTGTATCACCGAAAGGTCTAAGGCAGGGGATAAATTGAAGGTATCTGAAGCCGCGCTTTTTAAAGTGTTTTAATATATCATCGATATTATCAGCACATTTGCCTGTTAACACCGTAAGAATATTAAAATCAACGTTGTGTTTCGTAAAGATATCCGCCGCTTTTATAATCTTGTAAAAAGCGTTGTTTCCTTTTTCGTCAATTCTGAAAGCATTGTTATTGAAATCTCCGTCAAGACTTAAGCCTATAAGGAAATTCCTTTGCTTAAAGAATTTTGCCCATCTTTCATCAATAAGAGTACCATTTGTCTGTAAGCCGTAATGAATAACGCTCCCTTTTACATTCAGTTCGTCAACTGTTTTACAAAAGAAGCGGAAGTAATCAATGCCTGCAATTGTCGGCTCACCGCCCTGAAAAGCGAAAGCAATACCTTCGCCGTCAGCAAACTCCAAGGCTTTTTTTATTAGGTTTTGTGTAGTTTCTTCATTCATTATACCGAAACTTTTTACATCCCTGTGGTCAGTAACATCGTGATAAAAGCAATATTTGCATCTCATATTACAAAGACTCGATGCAGGCTTTATCATTATAGATAACGGTGGCAAAAATAACACCTCTTTTTAAAAACCCTCAACATCGAAAACTCGGCGTTGAGGGGATTTTTGATTATCAGTTGTCGTAATATTCGTCGTTAACGCCTCTGCGGTTATTCTTAAAATCTTTCATAATATCATTCATTTTTTGGTTCATCTCTTCCGCAACAGTAGGGTAAACGGATGAACGATTAAGATTTTCTCCTGCATCGTCGCTTAGAATATGTAACCAATTTTTTCTGTATTTATCAAAGAAAGCAGAGTTGTCATTCTGGATATTCTGAAAGTATTTAAAGGTTATGTACTTGTTTTCTGTAAGGACGGGGTAGGTGTAGTCTTTGTATTCATTTTTCTTTAAAATCTCCGACGTGGGGACTGTGTACTGAATAGCCTTTAAGCTTTCGCGTTTCATATGAAGAATGGGATATTCTTCGGTGTGTATAACAGTGTCGTTTTTCAATAACGGAACAATTGAAACACCGTCAATTTCTCTGTCAAAGGGAAGATAGTTCGTCTTTCCGCTGTCACCTGTGATGTTACAAAGCTCAACCAGAGTGGGGAACATATCAACAAGTGTTGCGCTCTGTGACCTTGTTTCACCGGCTTTCCAAAGGTTATCGTTGTTGCCCCAACGTATCATAAAAGGTACCTTCTGACCTGCTTCGTAAGCGGTGTATTTGCCGCCTCTCAGTTCGCCTGCGGAGCCTTCAAGGGCAGGACCATTATCGCTTGTGAAAACAATAATGGTATCATCCATAACACCCAGCTCTTCAAGCGTGTTGAATAACTCACCTAAATAATAGTCGAATTCGGTTATACAGTCGGCATATGTACCCATACCTGTTTTCCCGTCAAATTCGTCACCTACAAAAAGCGGAGCGTGAGGCCAGGGAGTTGCATAGTATGCAAAGAAGGGCTCGTTACTCTCGGTAACTTGTTCGGTAATCCAATCGGTGATTTCTTCGTGTATCCACGTTGTCATTTCGCCCTGGTCTTTTTTGCCGTTTTCGTCGTGTAAATCATCGGTGCCTTTTACAATCTCGTATTCACCGTTTTCTTCCTGAACGTGGTAGAAGGGTGTCATATCGTTAACATGATGGCTACCATAAAAATAGTCGAAGCCTTGATTAGTTGGTAAATATTCACCGTAGTCGCCAAGGTGCCATTTACCGAAAGCACCCGTGTTATATCCTGCATTTTTGAAAACTTCCGCAACAGTAATTTCGTCGCCGAGCATACCGTCACAGTTGTTACCCATCTCGATTGAATTGAAAATTCTGGTTTGAGCGAAGGGCGAAAGCGTGTCAACTGTGGGATAAATAACGTTATCAGCATAACCTCTGAAAGGATATCTGCCCGTCATTAATGCAAATCTTGCAGGAGAGCATACGGAATAGCTGGAATAGAAGTTGTCAAAATTGAGACCTTCCTCACCGATTCTGTCCATATTAGGCGTGTCATAAATTGCACCGTTGAGAGAAGTGTCACCGTAACCCATATCATCCATAAGTATGAAAAGCACATTGGGACTGCATGATTTAGCTTTATCCACACCGTCAAGATAATCATCGTGACCTTCTTGAAGACGAACAACATTCGGGTCTGAGCGTAAATTCATTGTCAAAACATAAAGGACTGTAGTTCCTGCGAGCG
This sequence comes from Clostridia bacterium, assembly GCA_017461235.1. Lineage (GTDB taxonomy): Bacteria > Bacillota > Clostridia > Oscillospirales > Acutalibacteraceae > DTU089. Next base: position 22,768 of record JAFTYU010000034.1, read on the forward strand.
CGATACTTAAAAGAGATGTAAAAATGCGCTGCAAAGCAACCTTAGCGTTAAGCTTCTTGACAGTTACAACAAGTAAAATAACTGCGATAATGCAAGGCAAAAGCAAAAGAAGACCGCCTGCAAGACGTGTAAGAAAATTACCTTCACCTGCAAACAACGGATTGTCGGCGCTTGTCCAACCTGCTTTGCCGCTTGAAAAAGCGCCAAAGCCTGCATCTGCACCCCATATAAGGTAATAAATAAATATACCAATCGCTGATGCACCGTAACCGACTAAAAACCAATTATAGAGTTTTTTACAAAAAATAACACCGATAAATATGCACGCCGAAACTATGCACATAAAGGCCACGTTCACAACTGAAAGAAGGTTAAGTCGGGCGATATTGAGTGCCAGAGCAAGAGCAATGCCGAGTATTGCAATTATAATAGGGAAGGGCTTTTTCGAGTTTTCCAATAAAGTTTTGTTTTTCAATTTTAAAACCTCGCTTGTTAAACGGATACAGATATAACGTATTCGTTACCGCTGAATAAGTTTGTGATTTCGTCAGGATTAATGTGACTTTTAGCTCTTATTGTGAAAAGACAAGCATATTTTTCATTTCTTCTTTCAACGGAGTTTGAAAGTATTGTGTAGCCGTTTTCTTTAAATATGTTTGTAACAATCTCTACGGCTTCCGCATCGTCAATGAGCTTCATTGTAACGGATGCGGTGCTTGTGTTTTCAACGGGCAGAAGCTTGTGGATAACAATCTGAACGATGAGAAGTATAAGCGTTGCATAAACTGCAATACCATACATACCTGCACCTGCAGCCAGACCTATACCTGCCGTTGTCCATACACCTGCGGCAGTAGTAAGACCTTTAACAGTACCTTTATAAACAATGATACCTGCGCCCAAAAAGCTGATACCTGTAACAACCTGAGCGGCAAGCCTTGCACCGTCAAGATTAACGTGGTCAGCAAGACCGATGATATCAAAAAATCCGTATTTACTTACAATCATTATAAGGGCGGAACCCAGAGCAACAATAATATGTGTTCTTATACCGGCCTCCTTTTGGCGCAGAGTTCTCTCAACACCGATGGCGGCACCGCAGATAACTGCAGTGACAAGACCCAAAGGTAGGGAAGAAAGCTTTCTAATCTGAATGTGTCCAAAAATGTTTTAAAGACTTCTGAAAATTCGTAAACAGGTGCATTTAGTAACACGTAATATGACTCCCTTATCTGTAGTTTATATATCTATATATAATAACATAGGTTGACTTTTATGTCAAATTGTAATGCTTCGTCATAAAACTCGTCTTTAGCACATAACTATTGTTGAAAGAATGTGTTAAGGCATTTATTGGAGGTAGATTTATGACAGAAACAAATATTTACAAGGATATTCAAGCAAGGACGGGGGGCGATATTTATATAGGTGTTGTGGGGCCTGTGCGTACGGGCAAATCATCGTTTATAAAACGTTTTATGGATACGCTTGTTATACCCAATATCGATAGTGAATATAAACGCGGCAGGGCACAGGATGAGTTACCGCAATCAGCTGCGGGCAGAACCATTATGACGACCGAGCCTAAATTTATTCCCGAAGAGGCCGTTAAAATTGATTTGCCGGATAACGCATCCTTAAACGTCCGACTGATTGATTGTGTAGGCTATATTGTACCAAGCTCTTTAGGTTATGTTGAAGAAGAAAAGCCGCGAATGGTAAAAACTCCGTGGTACGAGCACGAGATACCATTTAATATGGCTGCGGAAATAGGCACACAGAAGGTCATTACAGAACACTCAACAATAGGTCTTCTTGTTACGACTGACGGTTCTATAAGTGATATTCCGCGAGAGGAGTATGAAGAAGCGGAAGAGCGTGTTGTTGATGAACTGAAAGCTATTAATAAGCCATTTGTTATGTTGTTGAATGCTACCGATCCCCATAGCGAAAATGTAGTGAAATTATCAGGAAAACTAAGCGAGAAATACTCTGTGCCTGTTATTCCCGTTAATTGTCTTGATATGGATGAAAATCTTATTAAAGAGGTTCTCTCTGCTATTCTTTACCGTTTTCCGGTTCGCGAAATCGGCATCAGTCTGCCTGAGTGGGTTATGAGCCTTGACAGGGAGCATTGGTTGAGAGCATCCGTCTGTGCAAGTGTCAAAGAATCAGCTACCGGTATTTCCTGTATCGGGGATATCGGATGCATGTTAAGCGGTATCGGCGATAATGATAACGTATTAAATGCAGAAATATCCAATCTCGACTTAGGCAAGGGTTGTGCAGAAATCAAAGCAACTCTCTCGGGAGATCTTATATATAAAATTATTGAAGAAAAAACAAGTCTTAATATAACAAATGAAGAAGAACTGATGGAAAATCTTCAGATGCTTGCCGATGTTAAAAAGAAATATGACCGCATCAAAAATGCACTTGATGAAGTTGAAGCAACAGGCTACGGTATTGTGATGCCCGATATTGATGAACTTACTCTTAAAGAGCCTGAAATTGTAAAACAAGGCGGCAGATACGGTGTAAGGCTTTCTGCATCTGCACCGTCAATACATATGATGAAAACCTGTATTGAAACGGAAGTAGCACCTGTTGTAGGTACCGAAAGTCAGTCGGAAGAACTGCTGAAATACCTTCTCGATGGGTTTGAAGAAGACCCCCATAAAATATGGGAGTCTGATATCTTCGGTAAATCCTTGAATGAGCTTGTAAATGAAGGTCTCAGAAGTAAGCTGTGTCATATGCCCGTGGATGCTCGCGGCAAAATTCAGGAAACGCTTGAACGTATTATAAATGACGGTTGCAGCGGTCTGATTTGTATAATTCTTTAGTCGTTCTCGCTTTTTAAAACACCGTAACTTCTGTCAACTACTATAACTGCGTAAAGGTTGCCGTTACCGGCTTCATTTACGCGGTTTTTTATTATTGTCTTAATTTCTTTATCCGTGTATTTATAACTCGGGGGTACAACAATATCAAAAAGAACGTTTTTAGCTTTATCGCCAACAACAACCCTGAAATCATGGAAGGTTATAACGGGGTCAATATCATAAAGTATCTTACGTACAACTTCCTTGAGCTCGTTTGTTTCTTCACAATCGAGAACCGTCGGGTCAAGATGAACAACAAGGTGGATATTCATTTGTTTTGCAAAATCACGCTCGATTTTATCCATAATGTCATGACAAACAAGCACGTCTATTTTTGCATCCATTTCAATATGTGCAGACGCAAAGTAACTGCCGGGACCGTAGCTGTGTACCAATAAATCGTGAACACCTAAAACGTTTTCATACGATAATATTTTCTGCTCAATTTTCTCATACATTTCCTTTGATGGTGCCTGTCCGAGCAGGGGACCGACAGTTTCTTTAACAAGGCTTATGCCTGAAATTAATATAAATACAGCAACGCCTACACCCATATATCCGTCAAGGTTAAAGCCTGTGAAATACGAGATTATAGCGGCAATGAGAACTGCGCCTGTTGAGATACAGTCGTTTCTGCTGTCTGCGGCAGTAGCGTCGAGAGCGGTTGATTTAATAAGCTTGCCTAAAGCTTTGTTGAATCTGCTTAACCACAGTTTAAAGAGAATTGAAACAGAAAGTATCAACGCAGTAACCCAGTTGAAGACGCTTTCTTCGGGAGTGATGATTTTACCTAATGATGTTTTAAAGATTTCAAAACCGATAAGCAGAATAAGAAAAGAAATTATAAGACCTGTTATGTATTCAATTCGCGCGTGACCGTAAGGGTGGTCTTCATCCGCGGGCTTTTCGGACAATCTGAAGCCGATGAGTGTTATTATTGATGAACCTGCATCTGCAATATTGTTTGTAGCATCTGCGGTTATGGAAACGCTGTGTGTCAGGAAACCCAGAACAAATTTAAGTCCGCTTAAAAGCAAGTTGCAAATTATACCCACTATACCTGCAATTTTGCCGTAACTTTCTCTGCCGCCGGATGTCTCGGGATTTTTGTTTTTCAAAAACAGTTTAATAATAAGCTTTGTCATATATTTAAGACCTTTCAGTATTTATACATTTTCCTTCAATTATAAGGCTAAATAATAAAAAGTCAACTTTGAGTAGACAAAAAAATTTTTATATGCTATTATGTTATGAGACAAATTTATGTGAATTTGTTGTCTACATTTGAAAGGTAGGTTATTATGAATAAAACATTAGTTATTCTCGCCGCAGGCATGGGTAGCCGTTACGGCGGACTTAAACAGATTGACCCCGTTGGTCCCGACAATTCAATTATTATTGACTATTCAATTTTTGATGCGTTAAAAAGCGGCTTCAACAAAGTTGTCTTCATTATAAAGAAAGAGAACGAGCAGCTTTTCAAAGAGGTTATCGGTGATAAGGTTTCAAAACATATTAAGGTAGAGTATGTTTTCCAGAGTCTTGATAAGCTTCCCGAAGGCTATACAGTACCTGCTGACAGAGTTAAGCCCTGGGGTACAGCTCACGCTATTTATTGCTGTAAGGGCGTTGTTAACGAGCCTTTTGCAGTTATTAACTCCGATGACTTTTACGGCAGAGGTGCTTATGCATCAGTTTCAGATTGGATTGAGTCAACTGATTTTTCAGGTGACAAATTCAAAATCGCAATGGCAGGCTATCTTCTTAAAAATACTCTTACAGACAATGGCTCTGTTTCACGTGGTGTTTGTGAGGTTGACGAAAACAATCAGCTTCTTGACGTTATCGAGAGAACGAAAATTCAGCGCGTTGACGGCAAAATTTCTTACACCGAAGACGGCGAAAGCTGGAACGAGCTTCCCGAAGATGCATATGCTTCAATGAACTTCTGGTGCTATCCGCCTGAAATTATTGACGAAATTGAAAGCTATCTTATTAAATTCCTTGATAATGAAGTTCCTGCAAATCCCCTTAAATCCGAGTTTTTCCTTCCTTTCCTTGTTCGTGATTTGCTTAAGGAAGAAAAGTGTACTGTAGATGTTCTTGAAACAAAGGATCGTTGGTTCGGCGTTACATATAAAGAAGATAAACCCGATGTTGTAAAATCTGTTCAGGACCTTGTTGACAACGGCGTATATCCCGAAAAGCTTTGGTAAGAACTATGAAAAAAATCGCATTAGTTTTATCTGTTGTTTTAGTTTTATCTTTGTTTTCGGCTTGCGGTAACAATGAAACTGACCAGGAAACCACAACCGAGGTCACAGAGACAGAAGTTCAGAACGTTGTTATAAGCGTAAACAAAGATATCGTTGCCGATGAAACATCTTTTCTGACGTTTGTCAGTGAATTTGAAGGTTTAACTTCAACCGTTGACGAAAAGTTTTACACCCTTACAATGCCGCAGGAAACGTATGCTGACCTTCTTAAAGCAAAAGCACAGGAAGTTTATGATGCGTATGATAACTTAATCGCACAGGGTGGCTTTATTAAAGACGTTGAATACGGTGCCGATTTCAGAACGGTTACCGTTTCGGTTGACCGCGAAGGTTTTGATGCTCTCGATGCAGGCACAAAACAGTTGCAACTTATCACAATAGGCGCCTATGCAATGAGTTATCAGATGTTCCTGACGGAAGGGCAGAGCACTCTGGTTATCGCAGAGTACGCCGATTCCGCCGAAGAAGCAATGAGATTATCATTACCCATCAAAATGTAAAATTAATTTTTTAAAATTAAATGCCACGTTTGTTTGCATAAAACAGACGTGGCATTTTTGTTTATTAAAAGGTGATAAAGTAATTATTGTTATCGAGAGGGCCTCCCGTCATAAGCTCGGGTGCGGCATTTTTGAGATGTGTGAGTTTATCTGTAAGCCCTTCGTTCTTGATATTCAGTTTTTTAACAAAACGCAAGGGGAAGGCAAGTGCCTGGGTGAAAACAATATAATATGCAGAGCCTTCTTCGTGTTTGACTAAAGAGCCGTCAAGAATGGAATGGAAGGTTGAGAAAATAAAGTCAGTGACTTTAACATCAGCAATTTCTTCAGCGGCTTTCTTGTCGATTGCCGTGCCGAAGGAGATAAAATTTAAAATTCTCGCCGCTTTTTTAATGGTGAGCTTGTCAACCCATTTCAATAAGGGTTTTGCAACTATCCACATTTTATTTGCCTTTTTCTCGGATATGCCCAAGCAGGCTATAAGTGCAGAAAAACGCTCCTTTTCATTTTCTCTTGCGGCGGTAAAAACCTTCGTAAACATAGCCGTAGCGTGTTCTTTAAGGTAATCGTTTGTATAAACTTCACCGTTATATGTAAAGGACTTAAGATGGTCTGTTTTTAAATCAACCCCGTCTTTTGTTGCTTCACAGTAAACAATCGGGGCAGGATAACCGCTGATTGAACCTACGTTAACCTCGTAAAAGGGATTGCCCTTGTCGGAGTCGATTCTTCTTATGTGTTGCATATGGGAGTGACCTGTGAACATTAATGGAAAACCAATATCAGCGAATTTTTTGCAGAGCTTTTCCCTGTATTCAACGGAGCCTTTGCCGTTAATAACACGGTCGAATTCGGTTAAATGAAGATGATGGTGCTGCATACCGAGAACAATGTCGCCGCGTTTTTTTGCTTCAATTGTCTGCTCAGTAATCCATTCAAAATGCTCATCGGAATAACCCGAACCGCCTTCACCATTCTGGTCATCATCAAGACAGAATACAGTTAAACCTTCGCAAGGTCTTACGACATATGATACCTTGTCCTGATGTGTGTGGAATTCCGAGATAGCCTCGTTCAAACCAAAATCACGGTAAAATTCGTGAAGCTCCTCAGGCGGGATAGTGTCAACGTCATTGTAAACCTCGTCACCTTCAAAACGACGCGGATTACCGTCACAGCACCAGTCATGAGTGGCGGTTATAACGTATACGGGCTTGCTCTTTTTGAATTCATAAAGTATCTCGCGCATTTCTTCGTGGGAGCAACGCTCTCCGTCATTGGAAAGGTCACCTGCAATCATAAGAAATTCGGCGTCGGATTTTTTGATTTCTTCAAGTGCGGCGCAAACGGTACCTTTGCTTTTAACAAGCATTTTCTGGTCTGATGCTTCACGTCTTTCGTAGGCTTTGCCGCAACAACCTAATTTTTCAGAATAATAGTGCGGATCGGCAATTATTGCAAATTTACTCATTCGTATCTGTCCTTATTACCATTTGATGCGTACGGTAGAACCTTCTACCTTATAAGTCATAGGGTCTACAAGTGAAGAGCCCGCAGTCTTTTTTAGGCTCTTTACGAATGCCTGTGCCATTTGTTTATCTGTAAACTTTAATGTCATATCAAGGTCAATGAGCGTGGGTACACCTGCGTGGAGAACCTTGAAGCCGGTGAGCCACCAGTGCTTTTCAGGGCCTCTTGAGAATACAAATTCATTCATATTATAAAAATCAAACTGCATTTCAATGAGGTCTTCATCGTCTGCGCAGTCATATTGGAAGTTTCTTTCGGGATCTCTGTTATAAAGACCGATTTCAGCACCTGAGGTTATACCGTACTGACCCTTCCATATCTGTATCATCCATTCGCGTCCGTCATATTCAAATTCAATTCTCTTGGTATCGTAAATCATGCCGGCAACGGGAGCCGCCATATCGTAAACAAGGTTGAAACCGAATTTTCGCTGAAGGGGATTCATCTGTGAGTAATAAATACCTTGCTCCTCGTCATACTCGAAACCTGCAATTTCAAGAATTTTACCTGCGGTGTTGGGGTCTTCTGTTGCAAAAAGCATATCCTGAACTTCTTTTACGGGAAGGTCTTTAAGTTCTTCCTCCGAAATGGGTTCATCAGGATTAACGACAGGCGTGTTCTGTGTAGTAGTTGTTGTCTGAGAGAATTGAGTTGTGTTGTTATTGGGTTTTGTAGCGTTGTTGTTTGATGTAGCATTGTTTGTTACGGGGGTGTGAGTCTGAGCTTGTGTTGAAGGGGGGACAACATTGGCACTATCTGTAACATTCTGGTTATCGCCTGTTACATCACCCTGTACCTGTGAGTTACCTATATTGGCGGAAACATCAGTATTTTCTTTGTGGAAAATTGACCTTGTGAAGTCAACTATCCCGCAACCCGAAAAACTCATTAAAATTACAAGGATAAGCGCAATGGCCGAAATGGGTCTTGCGTATTTTTTCATATTTAATCACTCCTTAATCACTATATACTATACCATACAAAAGACCAAATGTCACCATATTTTTACTAATTTAATAACTATTTAACAACATTGACAAATCTTTACCGTAAATATATAATTTGGGTATATGAGGTGATTTTATGTACAGTAAGTTAAAAGATACGGTTTGCAAAGCCAATATTGAGCTTCATGCTTTAGGTCTTGCTCCGTTTACCTGGGGTAATGTTTCGCAGGTTGACCGTGATAAAGGCGTTTTTGCTATTAAGCCGTCGGGCGTTCCTTATTCGGATTTAACTCCCGAAAAGATTGTTGTTGTTTCTTTGAATGATGGCAGTGTTGTGGACGGGGATTATAACCCTTCGTCTGATACACCAACTCACTACATTCTTTATAAGGCGTTTGAAAATCTTAATGCTGTTGTTCACACTCATTCCGTTAACGCATCCGCTTTTGCTCAGGCAGGCAGAAGTGTGCCTGCATACGGTACAACTCACGCGGATTTCTCATATACTGCGGTGCCTTGCACACGTGCGCTCACGCAGAATGAAGTTGATAGTGAGTATGAACTTAATACAGGTAAAGTAATAGTCGACCACTTTGTGTCAAATAATCTTGATATTGAATCTACTCCTGCAGTGCTTGTGCGTTCACACGCGCCTTTTACTTTCGGTAAAAACGCAAGTGATGCGGTACATAATGCGGCGGTGCTTGAGATAGTTGCTGAAATGGCTCTCAAAACCGAAATTATCGGCAAAGATGTACCCGAAATTGATAAATATCTTTCAGATAAGCATTATTTCAGAAAACATGGTAAGGATGCCTACTACGGGCAAAAATAATTATTATGACTGATTTTACACATTTGCATCTTCATACCGAATATAGCCTTCTCGACGGCGCTTGCCGTGTCGGGGAGGTAGTTTCGCTTGCAAAAAAACTCGGTCAGAAAAGTATTGCCGTAACCGATCACGGCGTGTTATACGGTGCGGTGGCATTTTATAAGGCCTGTAAAGCCGAGGGCATAAAGCCCATTATAGGCTGCGAGGTTTATGTTGCTCCGCGTTCTCGTTTTGATAAAGTCCATGGTATTGACAGCGCCAGGTATCACCTTATTCTGTTGTGTAAAAATGAAACGGGATACAAAAATCTTCTGAAACTTGTTTCTGCCGCATGGGTTGACGGCTTTTACACAAAACCCCGTGTTGACAGAGAGCTTCTTGAAAAATATCATGAAGGGTTAGTTGCACTTTCGGGTTGCCTTTTCGGTGAAGTTGCGCAGAAGATTGTTCAGAGAAATCCGGATGAAGCAGAAGCCGCAGCTGTATGGTACAGCAAGGTCTTTGGCGAAGGTAACTATTACCTTGAAGTCCAGAATCACGGAATGATTGAAGAAAGAGAAGTTCTTGAAGGCGTGGTTGACATCAGCCGTAAACACGATATTCCTATCGTTGCCACTAATGACGTTCACTATTGTTATAAAAGTGATGCAGATATACAGCGTGTTCTTATTGCTATTCAGACTAACAAAGTCGTAGGTGAACAGAATGCACTCGAATTTAGTAATGATGAGTTTTATCTTAAAAGCGGCGATGAAATGGCGGAGACATTCGCCGATTATCCCGAAGCAATAGCCAATACACAGACTATTGCGGATAAATGTAATTTTGATTTTGAATTTGGTGTTACAAAACTTCCGCTTTTCGATGCGCCGGTTGATAATCATCAGTTGTATCTCAAAAGTGAATGCATCAAAGGTCTCGAAGATATTATGGGCACCATACCCGAAAGCTATCATAAAAGGCTTGATTATGAGCTTTCGGTAATAAATGAGATGGGGTTCAATGACTATTTTCTCATTGTTGCCGATTTTATAAGATTCGCAAAAAGTAAAGATATTCCCGTTGGTCCGGGCAGAGGCTCTGCCGCAGGCTCTCTTGCGGCGTACGCTTTGGGAATAACGGGTATCGACCCAATTGAAAATAAACTCCTTTTTGAGCGTTTTCTTAACCCTGAAAGGGTCAGTATGCCCGATATTGATATTGATTTCTGCTATGAACGCAGGGGCGAAGTTATTGATTATGTTACTGAAAAATACGGCACAGACAGGGTAGCACAGATTGTTACCTTTGGTACGTTGCAGGCTAAAGCCGCAGTAAGGGATGTTGCAAGGGCATTGGGCTTACCGTACAGTACGGGTGATATTGTAGCGAAGCAGATTTCGCGTGATTACCATGATATAAACGATGCTCTCGCCAAAAATAATGATCTTAAAAATCTCTACGATTCCGACGAGAATATTAAGAAAATTATAGATACCGCTGCACGGCTTGAAGGAATGCCACGTCACGCTTCTACTCACGCGGCAGGTGTGGTTATCACCCGTGAAGAAGTATCTTCTTATGTACCGCTTGCCAAAAACGGCGACCAGACTGTAACTCAGTTTACGATGACGGAAATTGAGCAATTAGGTCTTCTTAAAATGGACTTTCTCGGCTTGCGTACGTTGACGGTGATTAACGATACTGTGGAAGAAGTGCGCAAAACAGAGCCCCGTTTTGATATTTCACGCATACCCCTTGATTATAAAGATGTGTTTACACAGATGTCTGCTGGAAATACCGTTGGTGTTTTTCAGTGTGAATCTGCAGGTATGACGAACTTAATCGTCAATATGAAGCCTGAAAGGTTTTCGGATATTGCGGCGGCGATAGCGTTGTACCGTCCGGGCCCGATGTTCTTTATTGATACCTATCTCGATAATCGCAAAAATTCAGACCACATAACCTACAGAACGCCGCTTCTCAAGGATATCCTTGATGAAACCAACGGTTGTATGGTGTATCAGGAACAGGTTATGCAGGTTTTCAGAACCTTGGCAGGTTACTCGTACGGCAGGGCAGATGTTGTACGGCGCGCTATGAGTAAGAAAAAACGCGATGTGATGGAGAGCGAACGAAATATCTTCATCCACGGCTTGACGGACGAGAAAGGGAATATAATTATTGAGGGTGCTGTCCGTAAAGGTATAGATGAAAAAACAGCCAATGACGTTTTTTCGGATATGATATCCTTCGCTTCTTACGGCTTCAATAAAAGTCATACTGCTGCGTACGGCTTGGTTGCGTACAGGACGGCGTACCTTAAAGTTAAATATCCCTGTGCGTTTATGGCGGCGCTCCTTACGAGTGTTATAGGTGATGTTTCCAAAACCGTTATCTATATAAATGAGTGTGCAAGACTTTCAATAAACGTGCTTTCGCCACACGTTAACCGAAGCGGTAACAGATTTTCCGTTGAAGGTAAAGATATTGTTTTTCCGCTTTTGGGTATTAAGAATCTCGGCAGAGCGTTAATAGATAAAATAGTTGCAGAACGGAAAAACGGCGGTAATTTTAAGAGTTATTGGGATTTTTGCAAAAGAATAAGCGGTACGGAGCTTAACCGACGCGCCCTTGAATGTCTTATTAAAGCAGGCGCTCTTGACGGTTTGGGTATGAATCGTTGTGAAATGTTGCGAAACCTTGATTTGGCAATGGAGAGTGCCGCTAAAGAGAGCGCAATGTATGCAGGCGGTCAGCTTGATATGTTCTCGGTATTCGGTGGTGACGATTATTCATCTGAACCTGTATTCACAAAGTGTGATGAGCTTCCGAAAAATGAACTCCTGAATTTTGAAAAGGATGTTGCAGGGTTGTATTTTTCAGGTCATCCCCTTGAAGAATACAGGAGTGTTTCGGAAAGTCTCAAATGCCCCAAAACTTCCGAGCTTTATGATTATCTTGAAAGCGGCAGGGAAGGTGCAATTGATAACCGTAAGGTTCAGTTTATCGGTATAATTAATTCTGTAAAAAAGAAAGTCACGAAGCGCGATGACATAATGGCGTTCTGCGGTGTTGAAGATTTGTACGGAGATATGGAAATGATAATTTTCCCAAAGGTGCTTACAGAGTTTGCACCTGTATTGACAGTGGGGAGAATTGTTCTTATTGAAGGTAGAATATCCGTCAAAGATGATGAAATCAAGATTCTTGCCGAAAAAATATCAGAAGCCCCGAAAACAGCAGATAATATTATTCCTGTTACACCTAAAGAGAAAACAAATGTTAACGAAAATTCCAAACAACGTAAAGGTCTGTTTTTAAGGTTGAGCACAAAGGATGAAACCTTGCTGACTCAGATTCAGAATCTTGTGTCCATTTTTGAAGGTGGCACACCTGTTTACCTTTATTATGAAGACCTTAAACAGTACGAATTTTTAGGAAAAGAGTTTCTCACAAGCGTCAATGAACCTATGCTTTGCGAATTAAAACGCAAAATAGGGGATAAAAACGTTGTTTTAAGACAATGAATTTACAATTTTTGACTTTTACTCTTGTTAAATCAGTTTTTGTGTGATATAATCCATAAGATTTATTATCACATAATGTGTTATGGAGGTACTGAAATTGAAAACTATTGGTGTTCTTACAAGCGGCGGAGATGCTCCCGGTATGAATGCTGCCATTCGTGCAGTTGTCAGAACCGGTTGTGAAAGCGGTATGCGCGTTATGGGTATCCGTCGCGGATATAAAGGTCTTATTGAAGGCGATATGTTTGAAATGAATCTTCGCTCTGTATCTGATATTATTCATCGCGGCGGTACAATGCTCTATTCTGCACGTTGTACAGAATTTGCTGAGCCCGAAGTTCAGGATAAAGCAGTGAAAGTATGTAAGGAATTCGGTCTTGACGGTATTGTTACAATCGGCGGTGACGGTACTTTTAAGGGTGCTCGCGCACTTACACTTAAAGGTATTCCCTGTATAGGTATCCCCGGTACAATCGACAATGATATTGCATCCTGTGACTATACAATAGGTTATGATACTGCTTTGAATACAGTTATGGATATGGTTGACAGAATCCGTGACACAACAGAATCTCACGACAGATGCTCAATCGTTGAGGTTATGGGCAGAAATGCAGGTTATCTTGCTCTTAACGCAGGTATTGCAGTCGGTGCTACTTGTATTCTTATTCCTGAAATTGATTACGATATCGATTCCTACATAATCGAAAGAATGAAACGTACCCAGAAAACAGGTAAAGAACACTTTGTTATCGTTGTTGCTGAAGGTGTTAAGGGTATTGATGTTAACTCTCTTGCAAAATACATCGAGCAGAAAACAGGCGTTGAAAGCCGTGCTACAGTTCTTGGCCATGTTCAACGCGGCGGTTCTCCTTCTGTTCGTGACAGAGTTCTTGCAAGTCAGATGGGCTTCTATGCCGTTCAGTTACTTAAAGAAGACATCGGCAACAGAGTTGTTGTTGTTAAGAATGACAAAATTGTTGACTATGATATAATTGAAGCTCTTAATATGAAAAAGTCAATTGACCCCGAGCTTTACAGAATCGCAAACGAAATTTCTATCTGAGTTTTGTATAATGAGGCAACCTTGCATCGCAGGGTTGCTTTTTTTATTTTTGATTAATTTAACATTTTTATTTTTTTTATCTCTGCACAAATTAATTCTGTGAGTGCGGAGGTATGAAAAAATGAATAAAAAGAAAGCGTTTTTATCCTTTCTTTCCGTTTTTTTGAGTGGTGTTTTGTTATTTGGTGTGTTTTCTGCATCAAGTTTTAAAAATACCGCTTTTGCAGACGCAAAGCTTTCGGGTGTCAGCGGTCGTTTACAAAAATTCGGAGAGAATATTTTTGAAGTCATAAATTTTGACAAAGAACAAAATATTACCGAAGAAAAGGAAAATATTACACAGGAAAAAGTTTATCTCGGTGGTTATCCCGTTGGGCTTAAATTGTATGCAGACGGTGTTGTGGTTGTTGGTACAGAATCGGTTGATACATCAACGGGCGATGTGAATCCTGCTGAAGTTGCAGGCCTTCAGATAGGGGATATCATAAAAAAAGTGAACGGAACTGAAGTTAATACAAACTATCAGGTGTCATCTTTTATTGAGAAAAGCAATGGCGAAGAGCTGTTATTTGAAGTTTTACGGGGCGAACATATGTTGAATGTAAACTTTAAGGGTGCGTTTTCCGTAAGTGAAAGTAAATATAAAGCAGGTATATGGATCAGGGACAGTTCCGCCGGAATAGGTACAGTTACATTCTCTACATCGAACGGTTATTTTGCATCTTTGGGGCATGCAGTTTGTGATATTGATACAAAGGAAGTTTTACCAATTTGTCAGGGTGAATGTACTGGCGTGAACATTACGGGTATTCAGAAGGGTAACAGCGGTGCTACAGGTGAGCTTTGCGGTGTTCTTGAGAATGATGAAACGGGTTCGGTTTTATATAATGGTGATTTAGGCGTTTATGGCAGGTTCGACAGAATCAATGAATGCAATATGTACCCGATAGCAGAGCCTGATGAGATAAAAACAGGAACAGCAACAATTTTTACTACGCTTGAAAACGGTGTTATAGGTGAATATGAAATTGAGATAATCAGTATTGACATCAATTCTCAAGAAAATAAAAACCTTGTGTTAAAAGTCAGGGATAATAATCTTATTCAGAAGACGGGCGGCATTGTACAAGGGATGAGCGGGTCGCCTATAATACAAAACAACAAGATAGTCGGTGCGGTTACACACGTGTTTTTGAATGACCCTACAGGCGGTTACGGAATATTTGCAAAAACAATGCTTAATACATTGGAGACAGTCTCTGTACAGCAATAATTAAAAGCGAATCTGATTTTTCAGGTTTGCTTTTTCTTGCATTATTATGCAACTTAATCTATAATGTTACCATATCCCTTTTTCGGAGGTTTTTATGAAATATTATATCGGTGCTGATTTAGGCACATCAGCATTAAAACTGTTGCTTGTCGATACTGACGGAAATATTATAAATACTGTTTCAGAGTCTTATGACGTCAGCTTTCCCAATCCCGGGTGGAGTGAGCAGAATCCCGAAGTCTGGTGGTCAGCTTTAGTTGACGGTATTAAAAAATTAACCGTAGGTATTGATGTTTCTCTTATTTCCGGTATTGGTGCCGGTGGTCAGATGCACGGTCTTGTTATACTTGATGAGAACGATAATGTTATACGTCCTGCAATACTCTGGAATGACGGCAGAACCTTTAAGGAAACAGAGTATCTTAATACCGTTATCGGTAAAGAAAAGCTTGCAGAGCTTACGGGTAATATTGCTTTTGCAGGCTTTACTGCTCCTAAAATTATGTGGCTTAAAGAAAATGAGCCGGAGAATTTCGGGAAAATTTCAAAAATTATGCTTCCCAAGGATTACATAAATTTTCGACTGACAGGTGTTCATTCAATTGATTTTTCCGATGCATCGGGAACACTTATGCTTGATGTTGAAAATAAAAAATGGTCATCCGAAATGCTTGAAATATGCGGCGTCAATGAAAAACAACTTCCCGACCTTTTCGAGAGCTTTGAAAAGACCGGCACGGTTTTACCCGATATTCTTGAAGAATTAGGGTTAAAAGGTGATGTGAGTGTGGTTGCAGGCGCAGGGGATAACGCCGCGGCAGCAATTGGTACGGGAACGGTAATTGACGGTAAGTGCAATATTTCATTAGGCACGTCGGGGACGTTCTTTGTTTCGTCAAAGGATTATGCTTTGCTTGATAATAACGCTATTCATTCCTTCTGTCACGCGAATGCAGAGTATCATATTATGGGGTGCATACTTTCTGCGGCATCCTGCAATAAATGGCTTTGTGAAGACATTCTTAAAACTAGTGATTATGCGTCGGAGCAGTTAAACATTACTGATGATAAGCTTGGCAGAAATGATGTGTATTTCTTGCCTTATCTTATGGGTGAGCGCAGTCCTGTAAACGATACGGACGCAAGAGGTGTATTCATTGGTATGCGCCTTGATACAAAGCGAGAAGATATTGTTCAAGCGGTTCTTGAAGGTGTGGCTTTTGCAGTCAGGGATAATTTTGAAATAGCAAAAGAAGCCGGTGTCAATATTTTGCGAAGCACACTTTGCGGCGGTGGTGCAAAATCACCCCTTTGGCGCAAGATAATGGCTGATGTACTCAACATTCCTATTGATATTCCCTCTGCGGAAGAAGGCCCGGGCTACGGTGGTGCTGTGCTTGCTATGGTAGGTGACGGCATATATGACAGCGTTTCTCAATGTGCCGAGAAGTTTGTGAGTATTAAAGGTACCGTTGAACCCGACCCCGAAATCGTTGAAAGATATAACGAACGATATAAGAAATTCAAAGAGATTTATCCTGCTGTGAAGGATGTTTTTAAACTGATAAAATAAATTAACGGCACTGCCTGCAAAAAATGGTAGTGCCGTTGTTTTTTTATTTGAGGTGTTTATAACTTTGCATAGCGTTGATTTGCACAAAACGAACGTATGGATTTTGTGCATTGCTCCAAAAAACGAAAAAATATTAAAAAAATGTGTGATTTTTTAAAAATATTGTCATTAATAAGTGAACCCGAATTTTTAAGTGGAGGTGGTACATATGGTTTAAATATGAAAGTCAGAACGGAATATGTTCGAAAAACAAATTATCCTGATATCAATTTCGACAAAACATTTGACGCTTTTCGACAAAATGGGCTTTAAACCTACTTTTTTAGTGTACTGTCTTGTGGTACACATTTGTTGAAAGTAACGATATTTGTTGAACTGTCTTGATAATGAGTACCATTGATGTTAAAATTATTTTACTTTTTAGGAGGTGTTTACGGAATGGTTAGCAACTTATCTGTTTTATTGACTGATGAAAAGGATGATGCTACTCTTAAGCTTGCAACAGTTCTTCGCAGCAATAAAATGGATGTGAGGATGTGTGCAAAGAACGGGGCAGAACTTTTAAAATTATATGAGGAATATCACCCCGATGTTATTATTATGGATGCCTTTTTACAGCATATTGATGCAATGGGGGTTTTAGCAAGAATTAATATGAAATCCCCGGTGAAAAGACCGTTGATAATCGTTATGTCAGGTATTGACAACCCGAATTTTGAACGTGAAATTACCAAATGCGGTGTGGATTATTATTTCCTGAAGCCCATTGAACCGCAAACAATGGCTGAGCGTATTGTTCAGATTTCCAGTTGGAAAGGCGTGGGTGTTACTGCTCATTACGAGGCGCAGGAGGATTTAACGGTTGTTATTACCGAAATTCTTCATCAGATTGGTGTGCCTGCACATATTAAGGGTTATCAATATGTAAGAGAAGCTATAAAACTTACTGTAGAAAATCCCGAAATGTTAAATTCAGTTACCAAAATTCTTTATCCCACAGTGGCAAAGAATTTTAAAAGTACATCATCACGTGTTGAAAGAGCAATCCGACACGCAATTGAGGTTGCTTGGGACAGGGGTGATGTAGAAGTTCTGAACTCCTACTTCGGCTACACAATACAAAGCCAACGCGGCAAACCCACAAACTCTGAGTTTGTAGCTATGATTTCCGATAAAATAAGGCTTAAGAGACACGTTTCTTAAAAACAACAGTCGGCATACTTTTTGCCGACTGTTATTTTGTTGTGTATTTTAAATATAAATAATCGGTTAATTTTAGTTATTTAACTATTTACAACAGATTACATTTATTGTAAAATAATAAGGTAAAAAATTATGCCGTATTTTACGGTCGAAAGGGGATATTATATGGAACCCGTTTATAAAAGACTGCTGTTAAAACTCAGCGGTGAAGTTCTTGCCGGTGAAGCAGGTCATGGTTTCGATTTTAATATTATTAATGAGGTCTGCAACGCAGTTAAAAAAGTTACGGATAAGGGCGTTCAGGTAGGTATCGTTGTCGGTGGTGGCAATTTCTGGCGCGGTCGTTCAAGCGGCGATATGGACAGAACAAGAGCCGACAGCATCGGTATGTTGGCAACTGTTATGAATTCTCTTGCTTTACAACAGGGTTTTCTTGATGTCGGCGTTGATGCAAGAGTTATGTCTGCAGTTCAGATTGTAGGCGTTGTTGAAACCTTTGTTCGTGATGAAGCAGTAAGACATCTTGAAAATGGCAGAGTTGTAATTTTCGCAGGTGGTACAGGCAATCCGTTCTTCTCAACAGATTCAGGTGCCGCACTCAGAGCCGCACAAATAAATGCTGACGTTTATTTTAAGGCAACTAACGTTGACGGCATTTATGACAAAGACCCCAACAAATTCAGTGACGCGGTTAAATTTGATAAGATTTCTCACGATGAACTTCTTGCAAGAAATCTTCAGGTTATGGATACCGCAGCAGCTGCAATTTGTCGTGAAAACAAGATTCCGATTCTTGTTTTCAATCTTAATGACACAGAAAATATTAACAGAGCTGTTTGCGGTGAGAATGCCGGTACAGTAGTTTCTTAATTAACGGAGGATATTTTTATGGAATCAGTATTTAACAGAGCAAACGAAAAAATGGAGAAAACAATTTCTTCACTTAAGTACGAGTATAACTCAATCAGAGCCGGCAGAGCAAATGCTGCGGTTCTTGACAGAATACAGGTTGACTATTACGGTTGTCCTACACCAATTAATCAGATGGCTGCTATCTCTGTTCCCGAAGCAAGAGTTCTTGCAATCCAGCCTTGGGATATGTCTGCATTAAGTCTTATTGAAAAGGCTATTCTTGCTTCTGATTTAGGTATCAATCCTTCAAATGACGGCAGAATTATAAGACTTGTTTTCCCTGCTCTTACCGAAGAACGCAGAAAACAGCTTTCAAAAGACGTTGCAGGTCTTGGTGAAGATGCTAAAGTTGCAGTTCGTCAGATAAGACGTGATTGTATCGAAAAAATCAAAGGTATGAAAAAGAATTCTGAAATTACTGAAGATGATCAGAAATTCGGTGAAGAAAAAATCCAGAAAATTACTGATGATTTTATTAAAAAGATTGATGAGATTGCAGCAGCAAAAACTAAAGAAATAATGGAAATTTAATTATGTACAAGAATATTCCTGAATTTGAAGTTTTACCCCAACATGTCGGCTTTATTATGGACGGTAACGGGCGATGGGCAAAAAATCGCGGTCTCGAGCGTAGTGCAGGTCACAAAGAGGGCGCTAAAACCTTCCGTAGAATTTGCGAGTATTGTGCCGATGTGGGTATAAAACATATGACATTTTATGCGTTTTCTACCGAAAACTGGAGCAGACCCGAAAAAGAAGTCGGTGCTCTTATGAAGCTTTTTAAAGAGTACTTGCTTGAAGGGGAAGAAAGAACTGCGGAAAATGATATTCGTCAGATGCGCCTGAAGTTTATCGGTGAAAAGGAAGGGCTTCCCAAAGACCTTTTAAAATTGATAGAAAAGGCTGAAAAGAAAACTGCTAAATATTCGAAGATTACCATTAATATTGCCCTGAACTACGGTGGCAGAGCTGAAATTACCCACGCCGTTAAAAGCATTGCCGCTAAAGTGGCTGACGGTGAAATATCCGTTGATGATATTAATGAAAATTTAGTTAGTGATAATATTTATACCGCAGGGCAGCCTGACCCTGACATAATTGTGCGTCCCAGCGGTGAATTCCGTTTATCCAACTTTCTTACGTGGCAGTCGGCTTATTCCGAGTTCTGGTTTTCCGATGTTCTTTGGCCTGACTTTACGGAAGAGAATGTAAACGAAATTCTTTCAGACTTTCAAAAACGAAATCGCCGTTTCGGTGGTGTATAAAATTTTGCCAAAAAATCCGTCTGCTTTATGCTTTCGGATTTTAATGGCTTTTTAAGTAATAATCGTGAGAGTGATTTTATGAAACAAAGAGTAATAACGGGGGCGTTGTTTGCAATAATATTTATTGGTGCAATGATTTTGATGAATACCTTGGTTTTCCCCGTATTTATTGCGGTATTGTCTGCGATTGCCGTGGGGGAAATTGAGAAAGCAGTTGGGGTTAAAAACCGTCTGATAATGGCATCAAGCATTACACTTGCCGCAATTATACCGTTTCTTTTCCATTTCAGAATTTCGATTCCTTTTGCCGTAGCGGGCGGTATTTACGTTGTGGCAATTCTCATAATGATGCTGCTTCAGTTTGAGAAAACTCGTTTTATAGATGCGGTTATAGCGATTTTTGCATCTGTTTGCGTGCCATATGCTTTTTCTGTAATGATTATTTTCAGAGACATTGAGTTTTATATCAAAGGATATAAACAGATTGACGGTATTTATCTTCTTATATTCGCTTTCTTTGCTTCATGGATGACAGATATTTTTGCGTACTTTGTCGGCAGTAAATTCGGCAAGCATAAGCTCTGTCCCAAAATCAGTCCGAAAAAATCCGTTGAAGGTGCAATAGGCGGTATAGCAGGAGCGGTTTTACTTAATGTGTTACTTCTCGTTGTATTTCAGAAGGTTTTCGGTGGCGGAGCAGGCTTTAATTACGTAGTTGTAATTGTCTTAAGCATTATTCTTTCGGTTGTAAGTATGTTCGGTGACCTTGCCGCATCTACAATCAAGCGTAATTTCGGTATCAAGGACTTCGGAAAGCTTCTTCCGGGTCACGGTGGAATTATGGATAGATTTGATAGTGCGTTGTTCGTTATGCCGGTTCTTTATTCGGCAATCTACATAGTGAGTAAATTTTGAGTGATGTTTATGAAAAAGATTAATTTATTGGGCTCTACAGGGTCTATTGGTGTTCAGACACTTGATGTAGCAAGAGCAAGAGGCTATAAGGTTGAGTCACTTGCGGCATTTTCAAACGTTGATGTTATCGAAAAACAAATAAGAGAATTTAAACCTGCTTATGCGGCGCTTGTTGATGAAAAGGCGGCCGCTGACCTTAAGGTAAGGGTAGCAGATTTGCCGGTAAAGGTTTACAGCGGTTTAGAAGGTGTTTCTTTCTGCGGTGCCGAGGCAGACGGTGAGATAACACTCAACTCCGTTGTAGGTATGGCAGGTCTTAAACCCACTCTTGATGCGGTAAATGCAGGTAAAATCATTGCGCTTGCTAACAAAGAGACTCTCGTTGCAGGCGGTAAACTCGTTACTGATGCCGTTAAAAAGAATAATGTTGCGTTGCTTCCTGTTGATAGTGAACATTCCGCAATCTTTCAGTGTCTTTTAGGTGCGCCCCGCAACTCAGCCTTAAAGAGAATTATACTTACCGCATCGGGTGGCCCTTTCTTCGGAAAAACCCGTGAAGAGCTCGAAAAGGTTACTCTTGCGGATGCTCTTAAGCATCCAAGCTGGAGTATGGGGCAAAAAATCACCATCGACAGCGCCACAATGTTTAATAAAGGTCTCGAGCTTATTGAAGCGGTGTGGTTGTTTGATGTGAGCCCCGATATGATTGATATCGTGGTTCACCGCGAAAGCATAGTTCATTCACTTGTTGAGTATGACGATAACTCCGTTATTGCTCAGCTGGGTCATCCTGATATGCGATTGCCCATCCAGTTTGCCATTACTTATCCCGACCGTTTTGAGTCACCTGAAAGACAGTTGGATTTGTGGGAAGTCGGCAATCTTTCGTTCTATAAACCTGATTATGAAAATTTCCCCTGTATGGATATTTGTCGTAACGCAATAAAGAAGGGCGGTTTGATTCCTGCCGCAGTTAACTGTGCCAATGAAGAAGCAAATCTTCTTTTCCGTCAGGGTAAAATATCTTTCCTTGCAATTCCTGAGCTTATCTCCAAGGCGGCAGAATTTGCACCTGATAAGCCTGATTACTCCTTGCAGGATGTTCTCGATACAGATAGCCTTATGCGTGAAAAAGTGCGCGAATTGGCATCTGTAATATAACGGAGGTGTTTTTTATCAATCTCGATATCGGCGCTATATGGACTAATGTTTGGCCCTATTTGTTAGCGATTTTTCTTTTCGGTGTGATTATTGGCATTCATGAATTCGGTCATTTTTTCTTCGCGAAGCTCTTTAAGGTTAAGGTTAATGAGTTCGCTTTGGGTATGGGACCGAAAATTATAAAAAAACAAATAGGTGAAACATTGTATTCCTTAAGGCTTTTCCCAATTGGGGGCTTTGTCAGTATGGAAGGGGAAGATGAGGAAAGTGACAACGAACGTGCTTTCGGCAAAAAGCCTGCATGGCAAAGATTCATTATTATTGCCGCAGGTGCCGTGCTGAACCTTGTTTTAGGTGTCGTAGTTGTAGGGATTTGTCTTTCTTGCAATGATCTTGTCGGAACAAAAACAATCGATAGTTTTATGTCGGGCTCCATAAGCCAGAACAGCGGTCTTCAGGCAGGGGATGAGATTGTTAAAATCAATAATACCTATGTTTATTCATATAAAGGTATCGCCTTTAATTTAGTTCGTGACACAGATAACAAGATAGACATTACTGTTAAACGCGGCGGCGAAAAAGTTGAATTAAAAGATGTTGAATTTAAACAGTTCGAATACGATGGTAAGAAATATATCCAGCAGGATTTTTATATAGTTGGCGAACATCCTACGATTAAAAACGTTATAGTCAATTCTGTTCTGGATTCTGCATCCATTGTGCAGATGGTTAGACTGAGCCTGGTTGATTTAGTAACAGGTAAATACGGTATGCAGGAAGTATCAGGACCTATCGGTACCATTTCCGCCATTGCAGAGACTACTGCGGAGCCTGCTGCCTTCAGTGACAAAATACTGACGGCATTGACGTTCCTGTCGATGATTACCATTAATGTAGGTGTTTTCAACCTTCTTCCCATACCTGCTCTTGACGGCGGCAGACTGTTCTTTATTTTCATAGAAATGATTCGCAGAAAACCTATTCCTGCAAAGCGTGAGGGTATAGTACACACGGTAGGTCTTGTTCTTCTGTTATTATTTATGGCGGTTATTTCCGTCAGTGATGTTATAAAATTATTTTAGTATATCAAGACAAAAAATATAAAAGGTGCGTGAAATCGGACATTTAAGGCATATTTGGTTCGAAAACACTCACTATAGCGGTGGTTTATTATGATTAGACGTATTTCAAGACAAGTAAAGGTAGGCAATATTAAAATCGGCGGAGATGCACCTATCGCAATCCAGTCAATGCTCAATGCACTCGCATCTGATTATGAAGCAAATCTTGCTCAGTTAAAGGCTCTTGAAGATGCAGGTTGCGAAATAGTGAGAATGGCTGTTCCCGATATGGAAGCGGTAAAGGTGCTGGCTAAACTTAAAGAACAGGCAAAAGTACCACTTGTTGCAGATATCCATTTTGATTATAAGCTTGCTCTTGAAAGCCTTGAGGCAGGCGTTGATAAAATTCGTATCAATCCCGGCAATATCGGCTCTGCGGAGCGTGTTGCCGCTGTTGCGGATGCCTGCGCGTTAAAAGGTGTTCCCATCCGTATCGGTGTAAACTCAGGCTCGGTTGAGAAGGATTTACTTGAAAAATTCGGCGGGGCAACTCCCGAAGCAATGGTTGAAAGTGCATTCAGACATGTCAAACTCCTTGAAGATTGCGGATTTTACGATACGGTTATTTCAATAAAATCATCCGATGTTGAAAATATGGTTGCGGCGTACAGTCTTGTTGCCGAGCGTTGCGATTATCCTTTGCATCTGGGTGTTACAGAAGCAGGAACTGAACGCAGCTCACTTGTTAAATCATCGGTCGGTATCGGAGCACTTCTTCTTAAAGGTATCGGTGATACTTTAAGAGTATCTATAACAGATTCTCCCGTTAAGGAAATTTATGCCGCACGAGATATTCTTAACGCGGTCAATCTCAGAGTCGAAACACCGAGAATTGTTGCTTGTCCTACTTGCGGCAGAACAAAAATTGACCTTGTTTCTTTAGCGAATCAGGTTGAAAATGCAGTAAAAGATATTAAAAAGCCCGTTAAAATTGCAGTTATGGGTTGCGTTGTAAACGGACCCGGCGAAGCACGCGAAGCCGATATCGGTATTGCCGGCGGTGACGGTTGTGCGGTGCTTTTCAAAAAAGGTGAAATATTAAGAAAGGTATCCGAAAAGGATATTGTCAAAGAATTACTTGACGAATTAGAAAAAATATGAAATTGTATAATTTCCTTGAAATTTTCGGTGAATACATATCAACTGAAAAATATCGCAGTATGTTGAAAAATACTTTGTTCACCGATTTGCATATAAATAAAGACGAACACTCGTTATCTGCTTTACTTCATATTGATATTTTTGATAATATTATGTGTCTTAAGGCGGTTGCCGGTGAGATAAAGTCGTCGCTTTCACTTAAAAAAGTTGAATTCGATTATATTTTGCCCCCCGAAGCATTAAAAACAGAGTGTTTTCCTATGCTTTTAAGGGTTGTTAAAAAGAGTGTACCTCAGGCTAACGGATTTCTTGACCAGATAGAAACAAGTTTTGTTGACGATGTTTTTACGGTTAAGTTTCTCAAACACGGCAGGGATATCTGCGAAAATGCCAAAGCGGACAAGTTTCTTGAAGAATACGTCCTTCAGCATTTCGAACGCAAGATAACTGTTGTATTTGAAGGTGAAGACAGTAACGTTGAAGATTTTTTAAAAAAACAACGTGAAATTGACAGGGCGAATCAACCTGTAAAACCGCCCGAGGTTAACCCGAATTTTGATGACGTACCATTAGATTTTAATACTGTTCAGTCTATTTTTGGTAGTTTCAAATACGCAAAACCGAAACCTATGAGCGAAGTTACGTTCGATGACGGTGAAGTGCTTGTCTGGGGCGATGTTTTTAAGTATGAAAAACGCGAGACCAAAGACGGTAAACGTTACATAATTGAATTTAATATTACCGATAATACAGGGTCCTTCGGTTGCAAGTTTTTTGAGGTCAAAGAACAGTTAGAGTATCTTGATTCCAAAATCAAAGACGGTGTAACGGTCATTGTTCGCGGACCGCTCCTTTATGATGAGTACAAAAAAGATTACATAATTAAACCGTCTTCTGTAGCAACCATTACAAAAATTGAGCCTACAGATGAGGCTGAAGAAAAACGTATAGAACTTCATCTTCATACAAATATGTCTGCAATGGATGCTATGAGTAGCGCGAAATCCATTGTCAAGACTGCTATGAAATGGGGACACAAAGCTATTGCTATCACCGACCACGGTTGTGTACAGGCTTTCCCGGAGGCTTGCAATACCGCTCGCGGAACTGACTTTAAGATAATTTACGGTTGCGAAGCGTACCTGGTAAATGACATTAACAGTGACGGTTCCAAAAAGAGTAAAGAAGAGATATTTGCTGATAATTACTATCACTGTATCCTTCTTGTTAAAAATAAAGTTGGTCTTAAAAATCTTTATAAATTGATTTCACGCTCCAACATTGATTATTTCCATAAAAAACCCAGAATGCCAAAAAGTCTTATTGCTGAAATGCGCGAAGGTCTTATTATAGGCAGCGCGTGTTCGGAAGGTGAACTTTATGATGCATTTGTTAATAAAGAGAGTCACGAAAAGTTAGTTGAAATTGCTTCTTTCTACGATTATCTCGAAATTCAACCTGTCGGAAATAATGAGTATATGTTGCGAAAAGAAACAATGAAAGACTCAACTAAAGAGAAGTTTGCCGACATTAACTCCTACGATGACATAAGAGCAATTAACCGTGCAATTATAGCGTTGGGTGACGAGTTGGGCAAAAAGACCGTTGCAACAGGTGACGTGCATTTCCTTAAAAAGAACGATGCAAAATTCCGTGCCATTCTTCAGGCGGGTCAAGGCTTCAAGGATGCGGATTATCAACCGCCGCTGTACCTTAAAACCACCGCAGAAATGCTTGAGGAATTCTCTTATCTTGGTGAGGATACAGCGAAGGAAGTTGTTGTAACAAATACAAATCTTATTGCAGATATGATAGAGCCGGGCATTTTACCCATTCCCGACGGAACATTCAACCCCGTTATTCCCGGTGCTGAAGAAGATTTGACAAAGCATTGTTGGGACAGAGCGAAAGAATGGTATGGAGACCCTGTTCCCAAAATCGTTGCAGACAGACTTGAAAAAGAGCTTAAATCTATTATTGAAAACGGCTTCGCAGGACTTTATATGATAGCCCGTCTTCTTGTTAAACATTCAGAAGAATGTGGTTATTACGTCGGTTCTCGTGGTTCGGTTGGTTCCTCTTTTGTTGCTATAATGGCGGGTATTTCCGAGGTTAACCCCTTGCAACCGCACTACCGTTGTCCCAAGTGCCGATATTCGGAGTTTTTCCTTCACAATGAAGTTGGTTCAGGCTTCGATTTGCCGCCTAAAGATTGTCCGGATTGCGGCACACCATTAGTGCGTGACGGCCACGAAATTCCTTTTGAAACATTCCTTGGCTTCTTTGGTGATAAATCACCCGATATAGATCTTAACTTTGCTGGTGAATACCAGGCACAGTCTCATAAATATACCGAAGAATTATTCGGCAAAGCCTACGTTTTCAAGGCAGGCACAATTTCCGGTGTTGCGGATAAAACTGCTTACGGATTTGTTAAAAAGTATATTGATGAACGTGGTCTGACTATGACAAAGGCGGAAATTGATCGTCTTACAATCGGTTGTACAGGTGTTAAAAGAACAACAGGACAGCACCCCGGTGGTATGGTTGTTGTTCCCAATACTTACGATGTAGAAGATTTTACACCTGTTCAGAGACCTGCCGATGATGCTACAAAAGATATTATTACAACTCACTTTGACTTCAACTCTATGCACGACACATTGTTGAAGCTTGATGAGTTGGGCCATGATGTTCCCACGATTTATAAGCATTTAACTGATTTAACAGGTATCGATGTTCTTGATATTGATATCAGTGACCGTAAGCTTTATGATATCTGTACTTCGCCCGAACCGTTAGGAGTTACGGAAGAAGAATTAGGTTGGCCTACAGGCACGCTTTCCATTCCTGAAATGGGAACTGACTTTACAAAGGGGATGCTTCTTGAAGCAAGACCAAAAACCTTTGCTGACCTTATACAGATTGCAGGCCTTTCACATGGTACTGCCGTGTGGCTCGGTAATGCACAGGACCTTATCAAAGAAGGTATTTGCACAATTTCAGAAGTTATTGGAACACGTGACAGTATAATGGTTTATCTTTTGCATAAAGGTCTTGAACCTAAACATGCTTTCGATATTATGGAAGACGTACGTAAGAAAAACAAACAGTTAAAACCCGAACAGGAAGCAATGATGCGTGAACATGGTGTTCCCGAGTGGTACATTGATTCCTGTAAAAAAATTCAGTATATGTTCCCCAAAGCACATGCCGCCGCATATATCATTGCCTCATTAAGACTGGCGTGGTTTAAAATTTATAAACCTCTTGAGTATTATTGTGCTTACCTTACCGTACGTGGTGATGATGTTGATGCTGAAGCGATGTCTAAGGGTAAAGGCGCAGTTAAGGCGTTGTTGCAGATGATAAAAGCCAAGGGTAAAGAAGCATCTGCCGCAGAGAAATCCAAAGAAACAATTATGATGATTGTTTACGAGGCTATGGTTCGTGGAATAGAGTTCCTGCCAATTGATGTTTATAAATCGACAGCAAGCTCGTATGTACCTGAAGACGGCAAAATACGTATGCCTTTTTCGGCACTTGCAGGTGTTGGTGAGAACGCTGCCGCTCAGCTTGCTAACGCAAGAAATGACGGTGGTCCGGAATTTTCATCAATTGAAGATTTTGAAGTTCGTTCCGGCGCAGGCAGTTCCACAATAGCTGTTCTTAAGGCTTGCGGTGCATTCGGCGACCTTCCGGATAGTGACCAGATGTCATTGTTTTAACTGATTTAAATTAGTATTGTATTTACAGGAGTGATAAATATGAAAAAAGCGACAAAATACGTTTTAGCAGGCGTAGGTGCTGCAGCAGCTGCAGGTGTGGGTGTGAGTATGGTTCGTGCCGCAACGACATACAAAGCAAAACCTGTAGCAAAAGGCGAAGTCTTACCTGCGGAGAATGTGGATTTGGAAAGATATATTAATAATCTTTCAAAGGCTATTCAGATTCCTACAATTTCCAACAGAGATGAAAGTCTTGTTGATTGGTCAAAATTTGATGAGTTTCACGCTTTTCTCAAAGAGGCATATCCTCTTATTCACGAGAAACTTGAGTTGCAGATAATCTCAACCCGAAGCCTTATGTACCATTGGAAAAGTGCGCATCCGGAAAAGGAACCGATTGCTTTGCTTGCTCATCAGGATGTTGTTCCCGTTTCACCGGGAACAGAAGATGACTGGGAGCATGCACCCTTCGGCGGTGAAGTTGCAGACGGTTATATCTGGGGCAGAGGTGCTATTGATATTAAAAACCACCTTATAGGCGTTATGGAAGCCGTTGAGACCTTACTTCAGGAAGGTTATGTTCCTGAAAGAGACGTTTATCTTTGTTTCGGACATAATGAAGAAGTTATGGCTGAAGGAGATGAATGCGGCGCAACTTGTATGATGAAATGGTTCAAAGAACGCGGCATTAAACTCGATAGTGTAATAGATGAAGGCGGAGCAATTCTTTCGGTAAAGGTTGATAAAGTTATCGACGGACATCTTGCAGGTGTCGGTATTGCTGAAAAAGGTCACGTTGATTTTGAAATTTCAGTTAATGCAAAGGGCGGACATTCATCACAACCTCCCAAACACAGCGCATTAGGTGAACTTTCAAAAATAGTTTGCAATCTTGAAAATCATCAGTTCAAGGCAGAGCTAACACCACAGCTTTACTCTCTTTTTAACGAAATTGGTAAAAATACAACATATCCCGTAAGATGTGTTATGAGTAATCTTCCTGTTCTTAAACCCCTTGTGACAAAGGTTTGCTCAGAAATTCCCGCTGTTGCATCTATGATGAGAACAACTACTGCAATTACTATGGCTAACGGTAGCCCTGCACCGAACGTTCTTCCGCAGAAGGCATCGGTTATTGCGAACTTCCGCATTATGCCCGGTCAGACTGTTCAGGATGTTGAAGCACATATCAGAAAATATGCCGGACCAAAAGCAGAGGTTAAACTTGTAGGGGGTAAAAATCCTTCAAAGATTTCACCTACAGATTCAAGAGCATTTAAAGTTATTTCTGATATATGTAAGTCAATGGATCCCAAGGCGATTGTTGCACCTTACCTTGTCATGGGTGGTACTGATGCTCGTCAGTATGAGGATGTGTGTGATAATATTTACCGTTATTCACCCTTCCTTATGGATACACCTCTTCTTCTTACTACTCACGGAACAAATGAGAGAATCCCCGTAAGTTCATTGGAGGATGGCGTGGCATTCTTTAAGAGATATATACGCGCTCTCACTAAAGATTTAGAATAATAAATAAAAATGTCAGTAAACGAAGGTTTACTGACATTTTTTATATCGATTCAATTGATTTTTTAAATTCTGTAAAGAATTCTTCAAGAAGATTTTTGTCTTTTTCATTCCCGCGCAAGCACATTGAGACTTTTAACACACCATTGATGCTCAAGGCGGTCATAACTGCGCAGGGCTTGTTTTTTGCGGCACCTGCAACGAAGGCGGAAAATGGTGGATTGCCGGCCATTGAAAAGCTAACCGTATCGATTGCGCCAACGTTACTCACCGAAAGGGTAGGGTTATTATAAAATAACTTAACGACTGTTTCCGCTTGCAAATACACCATAGTTTTATACGCTATATTCAAAAGCGGTAAACCGTGAAGACCTATGTAAGGGTCTTTCTTTAATTCTTTTGTTTTAGCAGAAACGTTTTTTATTGTTTCGCGTATGTTTTCGCCTTTTTTCTTAATGTTGCAGTGTATAAACGAAACGTGATTTGTGTAGCCGATAGAAGAAGGGTCTTTTATATGTCGCCTTAAATCGGTTGCACAGGATACGTTAATGCCTTCGTCTGCGTTCATTCCCGTCACTTTACCAAAAGCATCTATGTAAGCAGCTACAATTACGTCATTGACGGTAGCACCGACGTTTTTTGCATAGGATGTGGCTTTTGAAAAATTGTATTCATCAATTTCACGTGCAACGATTACGACATTGTCAATTTTTTCGTTGCTTTCAAAAGGCAGTGTGTGATTGTCACGGGGAGAGATGTTTGCAAATTGCTTTTTAGCGCCTTTTGCAAAAGTCTTATCCATATCTTTGTAGATATCCGTGTATTTCCTTGAGCCTGTGGAAAAGTTGACGGGGGATATGCCTTTGAGAACGTAATCGGAATAATTTTTGCAAAAATCACTCCAAAAGGATTTATATCCGCCACCGTCAAAACACATATGATTCCATATAAAGCAAACGTAAGATTTACCTTTACAATAGAATAAACCGATATTCATTTGCACATTGCACGATAAGGGAATTGATTTTGAAAAAAAATCTTCACGAGCCAAATCAATATCGTCAACTGTTTTTGCAACAACCATATCATTGATGTTATAATCAGACACCTTCCAATAAGGCGATAAAGGACTGTTTATAACCTGTGAATGCATAAAGGGAGCACATTCAAGCCAGCAAATTGCAACGTTTTTGAAGGCTTCTTCATCAATAATAAAGTCGTAATCCACTTCAAAGCGCGCCATTCTGTCCATATAGTTACGGCACATCAGGTTGACTTTATCGTACATTTCGCACTTGATTTTTTTGTTTAAAAGATGTGGGTTTTGTGATTTAAGTTTTATTAAATCCTTTATAACTTTATCGTCCGTAAGCCCTTTTCTTTTTAAGGAAAAGGTTTCATTTTCTGTATTAATAGCAATTGACATAAATTTTACCTTAAATTACATGTGAGAAGAAGAAATCTCTTTTCTCATCGGTATCTATTACTTTGATAGGTTTAACTTGATTAAGGTTTGCCCCTCTTGCACGTAAAACTTCGCGGTAATCGTCATAGGTGCCGTGTCGAAGGAATTTAACCTCACAATGTCCGAGCGCACCGCTTTTTATAAGGGGTTCAACGCTTACGTTACCGTTGCAAAGCATTTCTTCAAAAGCATCATTATACATATCCTTTTTCTCATCGCTGACAGGCTCAGCGGTTTCAACGAATAACACATAGTGACCCGGAGACGTGCTTCTGTCGGGATATATACTGTAACCGATATACAAATCATTCATTTTTTCAGAAAGGTTAGCAACAATTTCGTCAAAAGCAAGGGAGCTTACCTTTTCGCCACTGATATTTGCAATCTGGTTAAGTCTGTAACAGAATGTGATTTTCGGACTCTGATTATAATAACCCGTTACTTTAATAACATCTTCTATACGGTAGCGATAAAAACCACTCATATTTGTTAATATTATTTCGTATTCCTTGCCGACTTCAAGGTCTTTTATAGTTAAAAGATTATCGTAACTGTCGCAGTCAATTGGTCTGAATTCATAAAAACCGTTTTGCGGAAGAAGAACGTATTCATAAGAATTAAGTTCAATGGGTACAGCCATAAATGCTTCTGTTGCAGTATAACCAAGGTAGTGCATGGGTATATCTTCACCAATATAACGCCTTAATTTCTTTGCATAAAAGGATAAAGCACCTGTACCCATACCGTACATCCACTCAACTTTAGGCCATATACGTGGGATAATAGGCGAACAATCAAACCCTTTGCGGAATTCTTCGCGGAGTTCTGCCGCTCTTTTAGGGTTGGGTTTGAGTTTTTTGTTATATTTTTTTCGGAGCTCTTCAGGCATTTTGATGCTGTCATTAATAATACCTTTTTCAATGTCGTCACAGAGCATTTCCCAGTTTTCTTCCATATAGAAAAACATTGATTCGAGCGTTGTGATGAACACTGTGCCCAGATAACTTGTTTTTTTGTTAGGTAAAGCAAAACGTAGCTTCAGATAGTGCATATCCATATCTGAACCCTGTTTTGGAAAAAGCACTTCTTTAGGTGATGTAGCAAAAAAAGGTACAAGCGGACGCAGGTTAAGAAGGGGAATTGAGGATAAACAGCTTATTGTACCGCCCTTAACCTTTCTTCGTCCTGTTTCTGCAGTAAGAAGACCTTTCTGCGGCGGAATACGTCTGCCTTGTTTTTTAAACCATTTTACAGCACAGCCTACGGGCGCACTGAAGCTGAAACATTGGCAAACCCATTCTGCCCAATAAGACAATGGCACAAGCTTTTGTTTTCCTGTACTTCCTGAAGATTCGGTGAAACGTCTGACAAACATATTGGTAATAAGGCCTTTTTCACCGTTAGCCATTCTCCACACATATTCATCATAATCTGCGTATGTAGAAAGCGGAACTATCCGCTGATAATCTTCAATGGATTTTACATCTTTAAAGTTATTTAATTTACCGTAAACCGTTGATTTGTTTTTACGAATAAGACGCTTGATGCAGGTTTCTTGCATTTTGTTAGCACGGCGTGAGTAAATATTTAATTTTATATGCTCGCAGGTGCCTAAGAAACCACCGAATTCTGCAAGAATGTGACCTTTTATGTCAATCATAGTATATCTCCCTGAAAAGTTAATTTATTACTAAAGTCATATCACTCATAGGGAATGAGCAACATGGGTGAATAATACCGTGGCTGGAATCCGCCAAACGTCGCATATCAATACCCGATGGGATAAAGACGTTACCTTTAAGCAATTTTGCACGGCAAAAACCACATTCACCTGAACGGCAAAGTGAGGGAGTCTCAATGCCTTCGCGTTCAAGTGCAACAAGCAAGGATTCCGTGGAGCTGCAAGGCACGGTCTTTGAAAATTTGCCGTTTTTAATGACCTTACAAAGGAAGGTTTTTCCTATTGCTTCAGGGGGGAAGTCGCTTAAATTTTCGGGATTATCAATCTGACCGTTCAAGCCGAAGCGAATAAACTTATTTTCTAATTTCAATTCTGCAATTTGCGGAATGATTCTGTTATATAAAGTATTTGAACCGCAGACAAAGAGACTGTATTTTGAAATAGGTGCATATTTTTCAATAAGACTCTTTGTAACAAAACCCCGCTCGCATTTAAAGACGTGCTCGTCACTGAAAACGTAAATTACGCGGAAGTTTGCAGTAGTTTCTGCCAGCTCATCAAGTCTTTGCGACATAATTGCTTCATTCTGTTTTCGTGCAGAATAAATCAAGGTTAAGTCTGCGTTCAAGGTTTTATCGGCAATTGATTCTGCCATTGATAAAAATGCAGATATACCTTGATAATCGCAAACTGCTACAATGCTTTTTGAATCGCGTAAAGGTTGATAATGAAAATTACCGAAAGGTGCAGATGCAGTGATTTCAGTACCTTTACGCCAGTTATTAACAATAAATTGTGATGCAAACCCATCAGGCTTTTTGCTGACAATTATCATATATTCATCATCAACGGAGCGTAATGGGGATGAGCATAAGGTATAAGGTCTTGTAACAATTGCATTTCCGACCTGCAAGGTAATACTTATACATTGCCCCGGTCTGAAATAGGCAAGCTTAGCAGTACCACGCGCTGTATTCGGTTCAAAAATATAAGCTCTTGTGTTGCGGTTAATTTCGGCAACTTGCTTTATTTTTAAATATTGAACAGAAGGATGCAGAAAATTTGCGGTAGAGTTAACGGCAAAGTTACCGTTGACAGGCGTTTCGGGTGCTTCTTCAATAACACCCTTGCGCAATTCGGGTATATTGGTGAAATTTCGAATATCTTTAAGAGTGGAACGAACAACAACCTTATGCTTCATTTTGCGCGCTCCTTTCATTTTCAATGTCTCCTAAAGTTGCATAAGCGGCATTTCTGCCGGAAGCGACAGCGGAATTGATACCTGACAGCTGTGTACCCCAACCACCGCAAAAACGCAGACCTTTTGTATCGCAATCAAGAGCTTCTGTCATAAATCGCGGTACAACGCTATCCCAATCATCTCCGAGATAGCCGTAAATACAGCCTTGCGGGGTGTTGGTATATCTTGCAAATGTCACGGGTGTCGCAACTTCGATTTCTTCAATATACTTGTGAATTGTTATACCTGTTGCTTCCTCGAATTTTGCAATAAGGCGTGCAGCAAGCATATCTTTTTCATCAAAGTAACCTTCGGGTGTTACGTCAGCCCAACAATTATCTGTATAGAGTGTAGTCATACACATTATGGTCGTGCCTTCAGGAGAGCAGTCAGGATTTGCTATATTTAAACAAACAGTTGCCTGAGAGCTGTTTGTATCTATCGTTTTCATAAGTGCAAATTGTGATGCAGAGTCTGCGGTATCGGTAATAAAGAATGAATAATCTTTAATTCCGAGTTCTTCGGGTGAACGGTTTAAACCAAGATAAACACAGGCACCTCTTGCACCGAATGTACGTGCGTTGGTTCTTTTAACAGCCGAAAGAGGAACATCGGATTTTTTCATCATCTTTGAATAAACGGTTGTAGGTGAACAGTTACAAATTATGTGATTACAATCGATTTTTTCTCCGTTTTTCATAACAACACCGCAGGCTTCGCCGTCTTTAAAAAGAATTCGTGAAACGTGGGAATTGTATCTTATTTCGCCGTTGTAATCTTCCAAAGCACCTGCAAGAGCCATACTCATTTCGTGGCTTCTGTAAGTGGGAATAACCGAACCGAGTCGGATATAAGAATTAACCATACAAATGTAATGAGTAAAACTTAATCTGTCACAATCAATGCCAAGATACCACCAGTAAGCATTAAAAATTTCGCGTGCTTTCTGTGGAACTTTAAGGGCATCAAGAACTTCATTAACAGAGTAGGGTGCAGTTTTAACAAAGTTCCCGTATTTTTTCATTATGTTATGAATTTCTTTTAGAGAAATTTTTATTTCATTTGAAGCAAAGTATTCAATTGCGGCTTCAATTTCGTCACCAAGCATAAAAAGTCTCGTCATAGATTCTTTACTGCCGGGAACGTATTCTTCCATTGTGTTTATGAAATTATCTTGTCCGAAGGGCATAGTTACATCAATGGGGGAGCCATCATAAGATTTACTTAACAAGCGGAAAGCATCGGGTACGGGTGACCATTTGATTTTGTCACTAATGCCCATAAAATCAAAAATCTGACGCAACTCACCAAGCCCTGCTTCGGTTGAGAATCTGCAGAGTTCGTGTAAGGATGTCTCAAATTCAAATCTTCCCCTGACAAAACTTGTTGAAAAACCGCCGGGGGTATTATGGCGTTCAAGTAAAAGTACTTTTTTTCCTTCTTTAGCAGCACAAACTGCGGCGGATAAACCGCCGCAACCTGCACCAATAACTATAATATCATAGTTGTTTTTGTGAGTCATTTATATTAGACCTCTTTAGTTGATTTCAGAAAGCTTAACAGGTCTGCCTTCGTTAGCAGATTTTTCAGCAGCAAGTGCAATTTTAACCGACTGAAGACCGGCGTGGATACCAACAGGTGTTTCTTTATTATTTATACAGCAGTCAACAAACTGTCTTACTTCTTCAGAGAATGAACCCATATATCTCTCAAGGAAGAAATAGAGAGGCTTTTCACCTGTAACACCGTTAGCGTCCGCAATAACTGCGGTTGAAAGTGTGTCGTTAGCAGTAGCAACCATACCTTTTGAACCGAAAAGTTCAGCTCTCTGATCGTAGCCGTACATAGCCTGACGTGAATTGTCGATAACTGCAAGAGCACCGTTTTCCATTTTCATTGAAATGATAGCTGTGTCAAAATCACCGTATTCACGGATACCGGGATTGATAAGAGCATCAGCATATACATAAAGTTCTTCAACATCGCTGTTGGTAAGGAAGCAAGCCATATCAAAATCATGAATCGTCATATCAAGGAAGATGCTTGCAGCACAGTAGCCAACCGGTGGTGCCTGAGGGTCTCTGGAAGTGATTTTAAGGATTTGTGCATCACCAATTTTGCCTTCATCATAAGCTTTTCTTACAGCAGCAAAGTTGTGGTCGAATCTACGGTTGAAGCCAACCTGGAATTTTACTTCAGGATGAGCCTTGAGAGCTTCTGCAATTTCGAGAATTTTATCAACTGTATTTGCAAGAGGCTTTTCACAGAAAACGTGTTTGCCTGCTTCAATAGCCTCGATGGAAATAGGGGCGTGAGTGTCTGTTGAAGAGCAGACAAGAACTGCATCAATTGTTTCGTCCTCAATGATTTTCTTGTAATCAGTATAGATTTTTTCAACGCCGAAACCTTCGCAGAAAGCTTTTGTTTCATCATTCATAAAAGGATCAGCAATAGCAGTAACAACTGCATTTTTTACGTGATATGAAATTGATTCCAGGTGTACTTTACCTATACGGCCTGCACCGATAATACCGATATTAAGCATATTTATTATATCCTTTCACAATGTTTTTATTTAGATAGTTCCGTCCCATGTGGAAACTTCTGTTTTCTTTATTTCGTCTTCGTCGAACCAACGTGTTGTAACACATTTGCTCTCTGTAAAGAAACGGTAAGAATCTTTACCGAGACAGTGAAGATCACCAAAGAAGGAATCCTTATGACCTGAGAAGGGGAAGAAACCGATCGGAACGGGGATACCAACGTTAACACCAACCATACCACCGTGTGTATGACGAGTGAATTCTCTCGCATAGTGACCGTTCTGGGTAAAGATAACCGAACCATTTGCATAGGGGTTAGCGTTCATAACTTTAAGACCTTCGTGGAAATCTTTAACACGTTTGATGCAAAGAACAGGTCCGAATACTTCGTCTCTGCCGATTGTCATATCTTCTGTAACGTTATCAAAGATTGTGGGGCCGACAAAGTAACCGTCTTTGAGCTCATCGGGAAGCTCAGGGTTTCTGCCGTCAAGAACAAGTGTTGCACCTTCTTTAACGCCCTTTTCAATATCAGCCACAACTTCGTCGTAATGTTTTTTGTATGTAAGCGGTCCGAGCTTGGATGTCTTATCAATTGATTTGCCGACTTTTATACCCATAGCTTGCTTTTTGAGTTCTGCAACGAATTTGTCTGCAATTGATTCCTGTACTACGCAGCAGGAAAGAGCCATACAACGCTGACCTGCACAACCATATGCGGAGTTGATAATACCTGCAACAGTGCGCTCGATAGGTGTATCTTCAAGAACAAGAGCATGGTTTTTAGCCTGACAAAGAGCCTGAACACGTTTGCCTGCCTTAGCAGCTCTTTCGTAAATAAGTTTTCCGACAGGTGTTGAACCGACAAAAGTGATACCTTTGATGTCGGGGTGGTCAAGAAGTGTGTTGATTTCATTTCTTGAACATGTAACAACATTAACAACACCATCAGGCATACCGGCTTCTTTATAAAGCTGAGCAATTCTCAATGCCGTTTTAGGAGTGAGCGACGCCGCTTTAAGCACGATAGTATTACCGCAAGCAACGCATACGGGAACCATCCAGCCGAAAGGAATCATAGCAGGGAAGTTAACCGGAACAATACCTGCAAAAACACCCATTGATTCACGGTATAAAACGGTATCAAAGCCTTTTGAAGCATCCATAAGGCTTTCACCCATCATAAGAGAAGTAACCTGAATGGCAAGTTCAGTACCTTCCTTTGCTTTAAGAACGTCGCCCTCTGCCTCTGACCATACCTTACCGTTTTCTTCAGCAACAAGAGTTGTAAGCTCTTCCATATGTTCAATAAGAAGGTTGCGTACATTGTAAAGAATCTGTGATCTCTTGATTGCAGGAGTTGCGCTCCAAGCAGGGTAAGCGGCTTTTGCAGCTTCTACAGCCTGAAGAACTTCGTCGTTTGTGCAACAGGGTGCATAACCTGTTACTTCACCTGTGCTGGGATTGTGAAGGTCATACCAAACGTCTGTTTTTGATTCAACGTATTCGCCGTTGCAAAAGTATTTAATTTTTTCTGCTGACATTTTTTTTCCTTTCCCGGTTTATTATAAACCTGCTTTTTCTGCTATATATTTTCTTGCTTTAACTGCATACTCGAAGGGGTTTGCTATTGCAGGGTCTTGCTCTGCTTCAACAAGCACGTAACCTTCGTAATCATTTTCTGCAAGAACATCAAAAATAGGTGCGAAATCAATTACGCCGTCACCGGGTACTGTAAATGTACCTTTTCTGACACCCTGAAGAAAGCTTTCTTTGTTAGCTTTAACATCTGCAATAACGTCGGGGCGAATGTCTTTAAGATGAACGTGCTTAATACGTTTGATGTACTTTTTAAGTACGCTCATATAATCTTCGCCGCAATATGCAAGGTGACCTGAGTCAAAAAGAAGATTGAAGAGCTCCGGGTCGGTGTTTTCCATAAGTCTGTCAATTTCAGCTTCTGTCTGAACAACGGTACCCATATGATGATGGAATGTAAGGGTGATGCCCATGTCTTTTGCAACCTTGCCGAGCTTGTTGAGACCTGTGCAGAGCATATCCCATTCTTCATCATTCATAACGTATTTGTCATCAAAAATTGAAAGGTCTGTACCTTGAATTGAATGACCCTGTTCCGAAACACCTACAACCTTTGCACCCATTTCCTTAAGGAATGTTATGTGCTCGATAAAATCTTTTTCGGTTTCTTCATAAGGCTTTGTTGTAAGGAAGGTTGAGAACCAAGCGTTGCAAATCTGCATACCGCGCAGCTCAAGAGCCTTTTTGAGTACAGCTGTATCTTTAGGATACTTGTTGCCGATTTCACAACCTGTGAATCCTGCAAGAGCCATTTCAGATATACATTGTTCAAACGTGTTTTCTGCTCCAAGGTCGGGCATATCGTCATTGGTCCAGGCGATAGGAGCGATGCCGAGTTTTACTTTGTTTTTATCAAGCATTAGAATTTCCTCGCTTTTCTGAGATTTTCTTCTTTATTTTCAAAAGCGGCGTTGACCGCTTCTTTTGATGAAGTGGATGCGATACCGACGTGCCACCATGCGCCGTAACCGTCAGTCATAGATTTTGGCAATACCTTGATGTCAATAAGTGTTGAAACTTCCTGTTTTTTACTGTCTTCAAGAGCCGCTTTAAGTTCCTCAAGCGTTTTTGCCGTGTAAGTCTTAACACCGTAGCCGGAAGCACTTTTTGCAAAATCAATGGGGAAAAGCTCGCCTAAAAGGTTACCGTTTTCGTCACGTTTACGGAACTCTGTAGCAAGATTGCCGATACCGTTTGACATCTGAAGGTTGTTAATACAACCGAAACCTGAATTGTCAAACAAAAGAACGTTGATTTTTTTGTTTTCCTGAATAGATGTAACAAGTTCACTGTGGAGCATAAGGTAACTTCCGTCACCACAGAACGCATAAACTTCTTTTTCGGGTTCTGCGAATTTTGAACCGAGAGCGCCTGCAATTTCATAACCCATACAGGAATATCCGTACTCCATATTGTAGGAATATAAGCTGTCTGTGGTCCACATTCTTTGCATACAACCGGGGAGAGAGCCTGCCGCCGCAACTGCAATAGCATCGTCATCAATAGTTTCTCTGATAAGTGCGAGAGCAGCAGTCTGTGTTATTGTTCCGCCGATTTTTTCTACAAATTCAGGAATTGTATCCTCGTATCTTGCTTTAATGATGGGCTCAAAATCTTCAGAATATTTATAATCTGAAAGCTTCAGCATTTCTTCATTCCAAGCGTTTTTAGCATCTGCTATTTCGGTTGTGTATCCGGTTTTATATTCACCGATAGCCGCATCAAGAGCGTTAATTGCAAGCTTGGCATCGCAAACAGCTTTGGTTGCACCGAGTTTATATGCATCAAATCTGTCGGTATTGATTGTCACGAATTTCGCATCATCTCTGAACAAGGATTTTGAAGCGGTTGTGAAGTCGGAGAAACGTGTACCTACGCCGATAATTACGTCTGCGTCTTTAGCAATCAGGTTAGCAGAAAGATTACCTGTAACACCTACACCGCCAACATTAAGGTGGTGTGATGAAAGAACAGCAGACTTGCCGTTTTGTGTTTCAGCAAACGGAATGTTATGCTTTTCGCAGAAGCTCTGAACCGTATCACCGCATTCTGAATATCTAACACCGCCGCCGGCGATAACAAGGGGTTTCTCAGCAGATTTTAAAATCTCTGCAATATCGTCTATTTCATCCTGTGCAGGAGCAATTCTGGTGATTTTGTGCACTCTCTTTTTGAAGAATTCCTCGGGATAGTCGTAACTTTCACCTTCAACATCCTGACAAAGGGCAATACAAACGGCACCTGTGTTAGCAGTATCGGTAAGGACGCGCATTGCATTAATCATTGCAGACATAAGTTGCTCGGGACGAACAATTCTGTCCCAATATCTGCAAACAGGCTTGTATGCATCATTAGTTGTAACCGCGAGTGAATAGGGTTGTTCAAACTGTTGAAGCACCGGGTCGGGCTGACGGCAGGCAAATGTATCTGCAGGGAAAAGCAAAAGGGGAATATTATTAACTGTTGCAGTAGCCGCCGCAGTAATCATATTAGCGGCACCGGGGCCGATAGAGGAAGAACAAGCGATAATTTTGCGTCTGTTATTCTGTTTGGCAAAACTTGCAGCAACGTGTGCCATACCTTGCTCGTTTTTACCCTGATAGACTCTTAAAGAGCCGGGGTTTTCATCAAGCGCCTGACCAAGCCCGCAAACAATACCGTGACCAAAAACAGTAAAAATACCGTCAACAAATTTGGTTTCCTTGCCGTCAAAGGACACATATTGATTATCAAGGAATTTAACAAGTGCTTGACCCATTGTCATAATAGGCATTTATATCACTCCTAAAGAATAATTTATTTTGTTAACCACTGATGTTCTTCTGAAACAAAACGTGTGGTTTTAAGCCAAGGGTCGTCTTCGAGATGACGAACCATCCAGATGTAACACATTTCATATCCGGGGGCAACAACTTGCTCATGATCTTTGCCATCGGGTATATAAACTGCACTTCCCTGAACGCTTTTG
Source organism: Clostridia bacterium (assembly GCA_017461235.1). Taxonomy (GTDB): domain Bacteria; phylum Bacillota; class Clostridia; order Oscillospirales; family Acutalibacteraceae; genus DTU089. The sequence goes on from JAFTYU010000034.1 coordinate 63,594, forward strand.
AAAACATCGTCACCCACAAAGGCGGCACCGAACCCCTGAGGTTTATCAAACTGATAATAATAAACTTCGGGTTGGGGATGGTGATGCGGGGGATAACTTGACCATCTGCCGGGTTGATTATAAACTTCACCAAGAACCATATTTGAATAGGGTGCGTTATCGTGGTCAAAAACTGTAGAAACTATTCTGTAGCCTGCGCCGTCCCATTGGTCTTTGCCAAAGTGTTGATAAAGTATCATATCGGGCGTGTAAAAAACAGGTGTGAAAATAATATCGTTATCTGTCTGTTGGATAAGAATTTCAGTATCGGCATTTGCTTTCACTGAGACTTCAGTCTGTTTAGGAACGTGTAAGCAATAAGATGACTTAACAAAGGGATTTTCTCTGAACATTTTCTGTGTTTCGCCGTTCCAGGTAATTTCAACATCACCGTAGAGAATAAGAAATGCACTCTCACAGTTTTCGTCATACATATTAAGAACATCACCGCTTTTAAAGCGTTTGACCTTAATGTTCATAAGCATATCGGCGTGTTTGCCGTTCATTTCGCACACAATACGCTCGTTATTTTCGTTAAAAGAAAGTTTTTCAAACATTGTGAACAATCCTTTCACATTTAGGTTGTTTTATCGTCTGTAAGATTACCGCTTGCGCTGATTGGTATAACTTCACCTAAGTATGTGGGTTCCGGCTGAACGATACACCAAACAACATCCTTGCATCTTGCAAGGGATTCGCGGAAACTGTTATATAATCTGGTGCCTGCAGAAAAATTATACTGACCGTCCGCAACAACACCGTAGGCTTCAAGACCTAATTTTCGGGCATCATAAATAGCTCTGTAAAGGTGATATTCCTGCGTAACAATAATAAGTGATTCAACGTCAAAAACATCCCTTGCCCGGTACATCGACTCGTATGTTGAGAATCCTGCGTGGTCCATAAAAACTTCGTTTGGCACAGCACCGCCGTCAATGGCGAAGCTTTTCATCACGTTTACTTCGTCGTACTCGATTCTGCCGTGGTCACCGCTCATAAGCAGTCGGTCGGTTGCTTGTGACTTATAAACTTCAATGCCGCGGTTAAGACGTTCTTCAAGAAGATGTGAAGGTCCGTCATCCCAGACACCTGCACCAAGAACCATTACACAGTCAACCTTTTTGCTTTCATATTCCTCGGGTGTGAGTATATATCGTGAAGAAAAAGCAACAACATATATATTGATTATTACAGGAATTGATGCCGCAATTAAGAAAATAATCAATGTAACAGAAATTAATTTTTTAAGTAAACCCTTTTTGCCGGTTATGTTTTTATCAGCATTGGATTTTTTCATAAATTTAACCTCTTGCAATCATTTCGCCGTATTCTTCTTTTTCCTTTTTTATGAATTCTTTAACTGCATCAACCGTAGGCATATCCTGAGAGCACGCATGGCTTGCAACAAGCATTGCTGCAGAAGCAGAGCCGAATTCAAGAGCATCTATAATGTCCCATCCTTCAAATATACCGTAAAGGAAAGCAGATGCATATCCGTCACCGCCACCGAAGGATTTGAGAAGCTTAACGGGGAAGGGTTTGATTTTGTATTTTTCGCCGTCGTTTGTATAGGCTGTTGAGCCTTCTTTGCCGTGTTTGATAATAACAATTTTAGCGCCTGTTGAATGCCAGTATTTTGCGCTTGTTTCGTCCGTACCGTCAAGACCTATAAGCTTTTCGGTAAGGTCAAATTCTTCTCTTGAACCTAAAATAATATCAGCCTTGGCGGCAACGGTAGAGTAGTAAATAGCAATTTCATCGGCGTTTTTCCAATTGTATGCGCGGTAGTCAATATCGAAGATAACAGGGATATTGTTTTTCTTTGCCAGTAAAGTTGCTTTAAGCGCAGCTTCTCTGGAAGGGCTTTCGCAAAGTGCAGTACCTGAAATAAGAAGCGCTTTTGTCTTTTTTATATATTCTTCGTCGATATCTTCAACGGAAAGTTTAAGGTCAGCGGCTTCGTTTCTGTACATCAGGATTGAGCTTTCGGTTTCAGAACGGATTTCCGTAAAAGTAAGACCGATTTTTTCACCGTTTTTGCAACGGGTGATGTGTGAACAGTCGATGCCTTCGTTTTTAAAGAAGTTTTCAACAAATGTGCCTAACTCATCATCAGATACTCTTGCAAAGAAACCACATTTTTTACCGAGTCTTGAAAGACCGACAGCAATGTTGGCAGGAGAGCCGCCGAGATATCGTTTGAAGGTTGTGCTCTCTGAGAGGGGACAGTAATAATCAACGGGGTTGAAGTCAACTGCCACGCGACCGAGAAGAATCAAATCGTATTCTTTGTTGTTGTCAAATTCAATGTATTTCATAATAAGTCTCCTTATTTTAAATTTTCCATATTAAAAATACGGATATGTTTTTCTGTGTTTTCACAAACACCGTCAGCAACGGCTGCAGAAAGTGAAAAATAATTAACATTATCTCCATTCAGCGCGAGTTTTGAGGAATTAACAACCGCATCAAAACCGGCAGTTGCAATATTGACTTTGCGGATACCGTTGCGGATACACTCCTGAAAAGCTTCGGGGGTTATACCTGAACCGCCGTGAAGAACAAGGGGTGTAGTGCAGGATTGATGGATTTTTTCAAGTATGTCAAATCTTAATTCGGGTGTTACCGTATAATGACCGTGAGCATTGCCGATAGCAACAGCTAATGCATCAATCCCTGTTTTATTACAGAATTCATTTGCGATTTCGGGGTCAGTGCATTGTATGGCGTGCCCTTTGCCGCCACCCTCGTTACCGCCTACGACGCCAAGCTCAGCTTCAACGGAAGCACCGTACTCTTTTGCTTTCTTAACCACCCTTTGAGTAAGTGCAATATTATCTTCAAGGGGGAGTAAGGAAGCGTCAAGCATAACGGATGTGAAACCGATTTCAAGGGCTTTCTCAACAGTTTTGTAATTTAAACCGTGGTCAAGGTGGACGCAGATGTCAACAGAACTGTTTTCAGCCGCCGCGACCATCAAAGGCCCTATCACTTCAAGTGGTGAAGTGGGGAGCCTGACTTCGGCAATCTGTATAATGATGGGTGTGTTCAGCTTTTCTGCTGCTTTTACGGCACCGAGTACCATTTCCATATTGCCCACAGAGAATGCACCGACTGCTGTATTCTGCATATCGGCTCTGTGTAAAAGTTCCTTTAAGGTGACAAGTGCCATTATATTCCTTCTTTCGTAGGCATACTCATACATTCTTAATAACAATTTTACAATATATTGGTATATAAATCAATAAAAAAGCACCAATTTCATCAAAGAAATCAGTGATAAATTGCCGTTCGAAAATTATACATTTTATACAAAATCCGTATAATAAATAACGAGAGCCGTCTTGGAGAAAAACGGCTCTCGTTATTTGCGTAAAGTTATTGGCGTATTAACTTTATAGATATGTTATCACGGATTATTTTAAAAATCAAGAGTAAAAAGATAGTTATTTTTAACAAATATTGACCTATAAAATTATGCAATACGATTGATTGCGCTTAATTGCTTTTTAGGTATTGATATGATAAAATTAATTTGTATATGGAGGGGTGGGATTATGGAGTATTTATTCTTGATTTCAGGGTTGTGTTTAGTTGTTATTTTTAACATCAGGCGCAAACCGAATGTTGATTTAAATACTGTTATTATCAAAGGTTCTGCCAGCCTGTGTTTTATTTTTACAGGTTTGTTTGCCTTTATAGGTAACCGGCAATGTCCGCCGTATATGGGTGCTCTGACGGTAACGGGCGCCTGTTTCGGGTTAATAGGTGACATTGTTCTTGATCTGAAGTACGTTTATAAAGATGATGCGGACAAATACCTTAAAACGGGCTTTATGAGTTTTTTAATAGGTCATATTTTTTATATGGCTTCAATGATATATGCCTATGGCGCAAAACCCTATGTTTTAATATTTACTGCTATCTGTTTTGTATGCGGTATTCTATTTGCTTTAGGTGCGGAAAAAATACTCAAACTCAACTACGGCAAGTTCAGACTTATTACCGTTTTGTACACATCTGTGCTTAATTCAACGGTTGGTCTTGCGGTTGGTTTTCTCGTTGCGGAGCCGGGCTTACATACAGTTGTTTTTACTGTTGGTATGTTCCTTTTCCTTATATCCGATGCAATTTTGTCACGTACATATTTCAGTCCGGTCGAAAAAGACCGTAAAAGCCGCTTAGCGATAGTTCTGAATCATTCAACTTATTTTGCGGCGCAATATCTTATAGCGGTATCGCTAATGTTTTTCAGAGGTTAATTATGCAAACTGTTAAATTGTTTTTTGAAGATGCTTATATTGATAAATTTGATGCAACCGTTCTTTCCTGCGAGCCTGTGAAGAACGGTTACGCAATTATACTGGATAAAACTGCCTTTTTCCCAGAAGGCGGCGGGCAGAAGGCTGATGAAGGCTTTATCGGTTCTGTTAAAGTCAGCGATGTTCAGGAAGTTGACGGAGAGATTATACACTACTGCTCACAAAGCCTTCGTGATGGCGAAAGCTATTCTTGCGTAATCGATTGGGAAAAACGTTTTTCACGTATGCAGAATCATAGCGGTGAGCACATAGTTTCGGGCGTTGTTCATTCAATGTTTGGTTACGATAACGTGGGTTTTCATATGGAAGATAACTATGTAACGGTTGATTTCAGTGGTGAGCTTACCCGTGAACAACTTGATGAAGTTGAAGATAAATCAAACAGAGCGGTTTATGCCAATTATAAAATTAATTGTTTTTTCCCTGATAGCAGTGAGCTTGATAAATACGATTATCGCAGTAAACTTGAATTAACCGAAAATGTGCGTCTGGTTGAGATTGAGAATACTGATTTGTGTGCTTGTTGCGCTCCTCACGTGAGAGCAACCGGTGAAATCGGCGTTATTAAAATACTTGATTTTATGCGACATCGCGGTGGTGTGCGTATAGTTATGAAAAGCGGTTACGATGCTCTTTCCGATTATCGTGAAAAATATAAAAGTGTGTATGAGATATCAAACCTTTTATCTGCTAAACAAGAGGCTGTTTCCGATTACGTTAAACGTCTGCAGGACGAGCTTGATTCTGTGCGCAGGGAATATAATCAGTTCAGATTAAAGGTAGCCGACAATGATAAGAGAAATCTTGTTTTTAATAACGGCATTTCATACTTTATAACTGATTGTTATGATGCGGAAATGATGCGTGAAGTCGCTAACTACGGTATGCAAAAATCTAATTTGTGTTTAGTTTTTTCAGGTAATGATGATGCAGGTTATTCATATATCGCAGGCAGTCTGAAGCTTGATATGAAAATGGTTGCAAAGACTGTTAACGGCGCTCTTGCCGGCAGAGGCGGCGGCAGAGACACAATGATTCAAGGTAAAGTCTCTGCAAAAAAAGATGAAATAATAAACTTTGTCAACGCAACTGTTTTTGAATAACAAAGAGGTTTTAATATGGGTGATTTAATTAAAAATTTGCCTGAAACAGGTTTCGGTGAGTATGAGTTTTATCCTTCAGGTGAAGGTTGTGAGCTCTACCTTTACAACAACGTTTCTTTTGAGCTTTTTAGTGCTTTTTGCGAAAAATTAAACTGCAACTATGTTTTGGTTAACGAAAACACCATCGAAAATAACTGCTTTAAGTTTTATAAAGCAAGCTCTTTTATCTTGTGCCTGGGTTACTATGGTTGTGACAATACCGTAAGACTCGTTATAGATAATCGGTCGGATTTCCCGAGCTTTGAACCGAAGCCTTATAAACGTACCGATAAAACGGTTTTCTGGCAGTTTGAAGTTGATCATTCACTTATCGATTGCGGTATGTGCTATATTCTTCAAACCGCTTCAGGTGCGTTTTTTATTATTGACAGTTCGCATACATATTCTGTAAACGACTGTGAAAGAATACACAATTTTCTTCGTGCAAGAACGCCTGAAGGTGAAAAAATCCGCATAGCAGGCTGGTTCTTTTCCCATGGTCACGAGGATCACATTGCGCAGTTTATCAGTTATCTTAACTTCTATTGTCACGATACAGTTATTGATAACCTTTATTTTAACCTTGTTTCTATGGACCATCGTGATGGAGCGGATTGGATGGAATCCCACAGGGGATACTATAAGCTCTTTTTTGATGCAATAAAAAATCATCCTGAAATTCCTGTTACAAGGCTTCACACGGGTCAGACTTTTTATGTAGATAATTTAAAGATTGACGTTTTGTGTTCACACGAAGATGTTTTTCCCGGGGATAACAGCAACTATAACGATTCTTCCGTTGTGCTTATGCTCACGGCGGAAAATACAAAAATTCTGATACCGGGTGATGCAGGGCACGAGGAGAGTTATATACTTGAGAACAGATACCCTGAATATCTGAAAGCTGATATTGTTCAATCGGCGCACCACGGTCATTTTGGCACAACCGAAGATTTTTACAGGCTTGTTAACGGACGTGTTGTGCTTTTTCCTGTTACGCAGATTATGTTTGACGGGGATTATGACCGTTATCCGGCTAATAAGGTTGCTATTGATTTGGCGGATGAATATCATATTGCTTCAAACGGAACTGTCGAAATTGAGTTGCCTTACAAAAAAGGGAACGTTAAAGTTTATCCTGATGAGACTTTTGAAAGCTTTAAGGGCGTTTATGATTTGTGGTCGTACACATATACTGCTGAATATAAACAAAAACTCTATAAAGAGTATCTTGATCGCGGCGGAAGGCCTTTAGACGAGTATAAAGACGGTTTTTAATATGATTTTTGAATATACTATAATCCGTTCGAAGCGCAAAACCATTGCCATACAGGTTGACAGTGAATGTAAAATAACAGTCCGTGCTCCGTTGAGAATGTCCCAAAAAGAGATTGAGTTATTTGTTTTTCAGAAGAAGCAATGGCTTGAGAAGGCTGTTTCGTCACAAATGGAAAAAGCAAAGAACAGAAGCGAATATACACAGGCAGATATTGAGCTTTTAAGAGCGAAAGCCAAAAGTATTTTGCCGAAGAAGGCAGAATATTTTTCAAAAATTATGGGAGTTACACCCACAGCTGTTAAAATTAATTCCGCTAAAAAACGTTACGGCTCCTGTTCGGGCAAAAACAGCATTAATTTTTCGCTTTATCTTATGGATAAGGATGAAAAGTTTATTGATTATGTGGTTGTTCATGAGCTCGCCCATATTAAACACCATAATCACAGTAAAGATTTTTATAAATTTATAGAAAAATTTATGCCTGATTATAAAGAGAGAATGAAAATGTATTAAGGAGACAGGTTTATGTCCGTTGTATCATCATTATTGACAACAATAGTTAAAACACGTGGCAGAATGAGCTTGAAAAGTAAAGCTGTTAAACCCCTTGAAGCTACTCGCATTGATCGTATTGATACTGCCCGAAGCAATCATTTTACCGTTGGGTTTGCTAAATCCGTTATCTTACCCGATGATATTGAAACCAAAAAATATTATATAGCAGGATATGGGGAAAATAATCCTGCAAGGGGAGTCATTGACCCCCAGTATGCCCATGCCGTGTATATGGACGATAACAGTTCAAGAGGAGGAATTTTGCTTATTTCTCTTGACGTTGTGGGTCTTCTGAATAAAGATGTAAATATTATCCGTGAAAAATTGAAGGATTTCTGTGCTATGTCTGGTTGCAGAAAAATTGACGTAATGTGTACCCATAACCACGCAGGTATTGATACTATGGGTATTTGGGGTCGTCTGCCTTTTACGGGCAAAGACCCGAAGTTTATGGAGCTCCTTTTTGAAGGTGTGAAAAAAGCGGCTTATGCGGCTTACGATAATCGCAAAGACGGTGATTTGTTTCTGGGGACAATAGAAGTTCCCGATATGCAAGAAGATATAAGAACACCCGTTGTGTATTCTAAAACATTAACTCGCTTCAGGTTTAAGCCTTTTGATGAAGGAAATGAAATATGGATGTTGAATTTTGCTTCACATTCGGAATCACTTCAGGGTTGCAATCATCTTGTAAGTGCGGATTTTCCGTGTTATCTGCGTGAAAGAATCAAAAAGACAATCGGCGCAGACACATTTTATACCGTTGGTGCAATAGGCGGTATGATTAGTATGGATGTACCTGATGAAGATATGCTGCGCAAAGAGCACAGATTGATTGAATCTACCCGTGATATAGGATATAAACTTGCAGATTACGCTATTTCAATAAATAACGATAAGAAGCTTTCACCCGTAATTAACTTTGCAACGAAAGAGTTCTATGCTGATGTAGAGAATCCCGTTTTAACCATTGCCTGTGATATAGGCATAATGACAGCGGAAAAGTTCGCCACAAAGGATGCGCCGTTGTTTTGGACATTAAAATCTGAAATTACATATTATGAAATCGGCGGTAAAAAAATATTGCTTTTACCTTGTGAGCTTTTTCCCGAGCTCGCTTTCGGCGGAGCCTTGAGCGCGGAGGAATCGGGTACGGGTAAGGGTAGCGAAGCGAACCCCGAGCTGTTGTGCGATATAGCAGGGGATAAGGATATTCTTATTTTCGGTCTTGCTAATGATGAGTTGGGTTACGTTTTACCGCCCAATGATTTTGTGTTAAACGAAAAATCACCATACGTTGATAACGGTCGTGATAAACATAACCGGCGACACTATGAAGAAACAAATTCCGTAGGACCTAAAACAGCTGATGTTATAGCCAATACAGTTAAAGAAATTATCAAAGAATATAAAAATTATTAATAGAAACACCGTAACCAAAGTGGTTTAACACTCCGGTTGCGGTGTTGTTTGTTATTCAATTGGTTTCAATAGGTAACTTATAACTGATTTTTTCACATAACTGTAGGGGTCGGATCCATCCGACCCGAAAAAAACAACCGAATCAAACGGTACGCATGGATGCGTACCCTACGATGTTGTGAATTAAAAATTATGTAGGACAGGGGAGCGGTTCTGTTTTTGGATGGTTTTCCAACGAAAACCGCCCCCGATTTTAAATTTTAAAAGGGCAAAACCTTGATTTATCAGGGGTTACGACTCAATCACAGAACCGTCCCCTGATTGTTCTTGTAGAACTATCCATCTGTTCTCCTGTTATCTGAATTTTGAAGGGTATGGCACAAGATTATCTTCAGCTGCTTCGCAATTACTACAACCTATGATCAGTTCTACCAACATATTTACATAAGGTTCTTCTGAAACTCCATAAGTGAAGTAATATTCATTGTCATTTAAATGTAAAATCACTTCAGAAACATCATTTGCACCTGGGTTAAACTCAATATCATTTGCTTCACATTGAGAAATAGAATCAAGCCATGATGCTATCAGCCATTGATTGTGTTCTTCAACTGTTGATACCACCGTTTTATTTTCTATTTCATCAAACGTAACAACTTTATGATCTTTCGTGTAAATAAAAAGAAAACTATGTGATGGGTTAAATATTTCAAAAAAGAAAACAGCATTATCTTTATAGGTCTCTAAATTTACATTATCATTCGAGTTGTTGCAACCGATAAAGGAAAACATCAAGATAATAATTAGACTTAGGCACAATATTTTGATTGTATGTTTTGAAACCATTATTACCATCCTTTATATTTCGTTCTATTTTTCAAACCATTTTCTTTTCTTATAAGATTTTCAGTGTATGTTGTTTGGTAATATTGCATACTACGTGAATTATGAAGCCCAACTACCAAACATTCTTCTAACGCGCAGTTCTCATGAGCTGAGCACAGTGTTTGATAATTAATGCTCATACCATGTACATCTCTATAAGCATGAATTAACTCGTGCGCCAAAATAATATATAATGGGCTTTTTGATGACTTACTTGTATCTTTTAAATAAAATTTAACTATGGTGTGACAGATGTTCCCGTTACATACACACAATTCACCCCATCATTCTCACAATAAGCGAACAAATTGTAAGAGAGAAGAGTGCCTGTTGCGCCGAGATAGTCGGTACTGTCGGCATTGATGAATCTGCAAATTTCGGGGTCATAGTAACGGCTTTGCAGATAATACACACCAATATCGTAATCATAACAATAACCGCGATAGGTGAAGGGGTTAATCTGCGAAAGCTTTGCGGCTAAGGTCATGTGGGTCATACTTGTTGAAGCGAAGTTCACGTTGCCCCATGCATCGTAAGTGCAGGTGAGTATAACCTCACCGTTTTCGTTGACTATTGCCGTAATATCGCCCTGTGCATTTTTAACGTAAAGATATGCGGCGGTATTGTTGAGGATAGAACAGTCAGGGGAGCGGTTTTGTTATTGGATGGTTTTCCAACGAAAACCGCCCCTGATTTTAAATTTTAAGACGACAAAACCTTGATTTATCAGGGTTTACGGCTCAATCATAGAACCGTCCGAAACCACTGATTGCCCTGATTGTTCGCACTTGAACTCAAATGTATCATCTGTGCATAAATTTAGTATCTCAGCTAATTCAAAAGCATAGGTTCTTTTTTTCTTCAAATCATCAAAAGCAGCAAAAGATTGAATTATTGTTCCATATCCGCTTGTCGATGTCTTGTAATTATATATAAAATTTACATTATGCTCAAAAATATCATTTGAAGCGTTTTTCAATTTTTCAAACTCCGCCTGTGCTTCAATACTTTCGGTAGTTTCCGATAAAGACAGAAACTTCTCTATTTCTTGGCATTCTTTTTCGATTTCGCGTTCATAAGCCGCACTCCACTCACTGATAATTATTGCCATTTCGCTTGTTGTGTCTGCGCCTTGTAATTGATTATAATACTTATTGTCGATAGGGTTGTTGTTAAGGTATGCAATCAATTCCGAGTCGCTTTCAAACCAATTGCCTTGATATTCGCCAAAAACACTTTGAATATCTTCAGCTGACTTGTTTTCAGAAAAATTGGAAACATTATATTTTACAAATACAATATTAAATATCAAAAATACAATGTTTATAGCTAACAAAACACCAATTAATGATTTCATCAGAGATTTTTTTCTAACCATAAATTGCCTCCTGATTGTCCTGTGATTAACATTGCCATTATAAATGTTAAGTTGAATAATATGCCAATTATCTTAGACAAATCAATAAAACCCGTAACGACTAATGAAACGACATCGCTAATTAGCAAAACTGTTAAAACTATATTAACTTTTTTATTTGATTTTTTGGTAATCAATGAGTACAACAACAAAAAAAGAGAAGTAATCCATAAAAAGTTAATAGCAATTAACAATATAATGACGAGAATAGCAAAGCCACCTGAAAAATCACTAGAATACGTATAGGCGAGAAGTGAAAAGTTTGAAGATATGCTAAATGGCATGAATACTGTAAATGAATTTTTGAAAGGATGTAAGAATATCAGAACGGTTGATAAAATTTTTATTATTAACAAAGCAATATTCAGTATTTTATTTTTCATCCTTTTATTATCTCCCATTCCTCTAATTTGGCTATAGCAGCTTTTTGCCAATAATCGATATACGACAAAACCTCATCGCCATTATCTAAATCAACATGTTTACAACGTTCATTTGGATAAAAATTATAAATATCATTATGTGCATCCCACTCAATAACCATGGAGTCTGTTGTCCTATTCCATGTGTTTTTTGCCACAACAGCCCCATCATATTTTTGTATAATTGCTATTATCTCCATTTGCTCTGAGTTAGTCGTAATCCTATAGGAATTCAATATTACATAATTAGGATTCGGCGCACCTGTCTCCTTATCAACCGAAACATCTCTGAAATCTTTAATCTTGATACTACCACCAGAACATGAGTAGTTATCATGTTGAGCAATGTAAACATTTTTCCCTGATGTTGTAGTGCCCTGGTAGTAACCCGGATCTGGTTTTCTAACATATCCATCCAAAAACTCCCAGTTGTCATGACACCACTGTCCATTTGCACCATAAAAACATGTTCCACTCGGATCTATATTGTTCACCGGATTATTCCCACAATACGCAAACATATTGTATGTGAGTGGCTCAACAGCATCCGTCGTTACATACCCATCCGCATTCAAAAACCTACCAATTTTCGGACAGTAGTATCTTGACTGTAAGTAGTAGAATCCCGTCTCGGAATCATAGTAATAACCGCGGTAGCGGATTGGGTTAACTGTGGCAATATTTATGCCTGATGTATCGGAAACGATTGTGCAATTACCCCAAGTGTCATATTCATAAGAAGCCTTAAGGTCATCAGATGCAGAGTAAATGCCTAAAACGTCACCTTGTGAGTTTGTTGTTACATAATGGTAATAACTGTTTGTGCCGTTAACGTAACGAATAACCGAAAGATTGCCGTAGCTGTCGTAGTAGAAATAAAGTTCAATACCGTCACCGCGACACTCGTACATCAATTGGTCGCCAACGTAGAAGTAGGTTGTTTTAGAACCGTTAACTGTTTTACTTCCGCGCAAGCCGTCAGCATCGTAGGTAAAGGTAGCGGAAACGTCGCCTTTACTATAAGACGTCATCTATCTGCCGAACCACTCAACGGTTGCACCCTGATAATTTGTGGGGTTACCTCAAAGGGCGAAATGCGAACAAATCGCCCTTTGAGATTGAATTTAATCAGACTTTTTCAGTGGTTTCGAACCGTCATCTGTCTTATATTGTTCCGTAATAATTATTTCTTTAAACACAACATGTAATTCATCGCCAGAAAACATTTGAAACAACATATAAAGAGAATCACTCGTGCTCATATTATGCTCATGCGAGAAACTTTCCCAATATGAAATATCTTCTAAAGTTAAAGAAAGAATTGTGTTAGAATCACCAAAATAATTACCTTTAGTCGCAAGTAAAATCTCAATACCACAAATAATTAAGTTGAATTTAACATTAAAATTAAAATTAAGTATATTGAGCATTAGTTCTTTTTCTCTTTGTTTGTACATTACTCTATCTATTTTGGCATCATGAATATAACAACAATTACATAGAAACTCGTTTAATTCTTTGGTCTGCTCCTTAGTAAATCTAGCCATTGTGTCACCTCTATGTCATTCAAACAGAAAATAAATAGTTGCAAACGGTTCGGGCACCTCATCAACGCCAGGAATAAAATGCCCCGTACCTATCACATGGTAATGAGAACCGTTAGGATAATTAGGATTTTCATCCCAACGAAACACCTCGGTTTTTGTAAGAGGATCCATCCAACTAATCAAAGCACCGTTTTTTGTGCCGGTTCTAGGAACTTTAATTAAACCATTAGGATTAAAGGCATGTGGATCAACCGGGAAAATTACAGGTTCATCTGATTTTTTAGGGGTATCACAAACTATAGATTTTTCTTTTTTTTCTACTTTAGGTATTGAAATACTTGGTGCATAATACGTTGTAGCTGTACTTGCAGTTGTTGAAAAAAGATTGCAGACTGCCCAAGTTATAACCAAGGTTACAAATATCCCCAATAATGAATTTGCACTTTCGTTGGTTGTTCTTTCATAAGATGATGTATATTTTGTTCCAGATTTATCGGAACGGATTATAGGATTACTACCACAATATTGAAATAGGTTATACCCAGTCAAGCCTTCCTGTCCATTCAATTGAACATCCGCATTCAAAAACCTACCAATTTTCGGACAGTAGTATCTTGACTGTAAGTAGTAGAATCCTGTCTCTGTATCGTAGTAATAACCGCGGTAACGTATCGGGTTGACGTTGCCGAGATCGATTCCTGATGTATCCGACG
>JAFTYU010000035.1 GCA_017461235.1 Clostridia bacterium
ATTGATGTTATTCCCTCGTCAATTACAAGGTGTTTTACAGATGTATCAATCTCCACAGCCGTATCACAATAAACGCTTTCCGTTGCACGGGGATAAAGATCTTTTACTTCGCCTGTACCCGAAACAATCAACGTTCCGCTATCTTCGTGAAAATATGTTTCTATATTACTTTCAACAACGCTGTCCTCGTCTGTATTCTCAACTGCACTTACAGGGAAAATTGAAACAAAAAGAATTGAAAATATAAGTATTACCGGTAAAAATTTTTTCAACATGTTTTTCATTATGTTTTCTCCTTTCTTTTATGACCATTGTGCTACTAATATAAGTGTTTCACCTATTGGTGCCGTTCCTGCAAAAGAAGCGATACCGTTACTGTTAAAGGGTTTAAGATATTTTGTATATCCCGTTGGTTGCGAACCTTCTTTATACCATCCCTTATCCAAACCATCAGCACTTTGATAATACCACTTATCTTCTTCCGGTATGTATAAATGACAACCGTTAAATGTTCCCGAAGCCAAATCAGCAGTAGTATACGCATTTACAGAATTTATATAGCCGGAGCAATTCCGCGCAGTTACCATTGGCTTTATACCGGAAAGCTTGATTTTTGCACCATTTGCATCACAGAACACACGGTATTCATCCCAAGCAGCGTACATATAAAGATGGCTGCCTGCGTAAACTGTCTGAACAACTCTTCGCTGGTCTGAGTAAGTGTATTTTTTATACCCTGCCGGCTCAGACCCTTCTTCAAACCAACCGCGGTTGCCGTTACTGTCGATATAATACCATTTATTAAGCTCCGACCAGTAGGCATTCCAGCCTTCGAAGGTTCTGTCAGTTTTTGTGAAAGTATTTGGTGTAAGGGTTGCTCCCGTTCCGTAAACAACCTCCTGCGCACTCATACTTCCCGTTCCGCCGTTTTTCAGGAAAGTGATATAGAACTTATTTGTGTCCTCCCATTGGGCACACATAAGAACGTGCTCTCCTGCGGCACCAGTTTGTGTTACCGCTAATTTATCCGCATACACAACCTTTTCATATCCGTCGGGTTGGCTGCCTTCTTTATACCAGCCTCTCGTACCGGCAGAATTTTCATAATACCATTTATCTTTTTCTGTACGGTATACGGTCCAACCCACAAAATTTTTGCCGGTCTGTCTTACTCGGAATTTATATAATTCTGTGGAAAGACCACGGAACATTATTGAGCTTACATTGTCGTTATCAACACCGACATACGCACTGATATTTTCGTCAGGGCAGTACTCTATATGGTAAGTCTGGTTGGTTATGTCAACGTAGCAGAAATTACGGTTTTGCTGGGACAACACACAATTGAAACCAAGCAACACCCTATCCTCGGTAAATATAATATTCTCTATTTCATAATACTTTTTTTCATCGTCAGCAAGACCGTCTTTATTAACGCTAAAGGCGAGGGTTTTCTTATAATTACCGGACCAATCGAATATTCTTATCTTACTTTCTTTCTCTTCATCAAAAATTAGTGTATCACCAGGCTCATAACCCGCTTCACTCTTATAATCATACGCATAGGCATAGTAGATGTATTTATTATCACAATAAATGCCGCCTCTTGCCCAAGGGGAATCGGTAAGATACTCTTTGCTATCACCAATACATTTTATTAAATTAAAATCCCCATCCAGAATAGCCATATAATTTTTAATTTTTGTTTCCTCAGCTTTAACAGCAACAACGTACTGGTTACGTGTTTTGTTATAGGCTATAGATGTAATCTGACAGGAAAGATTGTGTTCGGTAAAATTTATGTTTGATGATTCACTTTGTAATTTCTCTGCGTCAATGGAATAAACCTTTTGACCATCATCTTTATAACAAGCAATTACGATTTCACCTGTATTCTCGTTATACGTCATATCATTGGCATGCTGCAAGGTACCTAATAGCCCGGAATTCATTGCAACAATTGAAAAACTGCCATCAGAATTTTTTTCTGCACAGACAATAATTAAATCTATTTCCTTAACCACATTTTTTTTAACGGTTTTTTCTCCTTCTACTACTACTTCTTCAACGTTAGTTTTTGCAATAAAGGCGAAATAATAATACACCCCATCGTAACAACCGCCCTGAAGTCCGAAGAAAACATCCGACGGATCATCCGGTTCTTCGAACAAACGCAAATCCTCTTTTACAACCAAATCAACAAAGTCCGGCTCCGACATGTGCAAACCATTGAGAGTAATCGTAATATTATCATCGGGAAAAATATCATTATCTGATAGCGTAGCCAATACGTTCGGATCTATTGCCTCTGTTTCACCATCAGGAATAAAGAAGTCCACATCACTGTACTCGGTTTCCACTATCTGTGCATTATCGTCGGCATCAAGCCCTATAGATTCTGCGGAAGCGGAAACAGTTAAACAACATATAAAAATCAATGAAACAAAAAATATTTTTATAAGCTTTTTCATATAAATTTCTCCTAATCTTCATATAACACAAATTTCTTCCTAAAGCAAGTGCTTTATCTGTTTTTGTAACATAACCAAGGCTTAATTACAGAATAGTCGGAACAAAAATCAAAAGTCGGGTGCTTACCGAATGCTTTTAATGAAAAGTGACGTTTTCTGTATAACCTTTTACATTCTCTGACTTGCTGCGGAGTTGTGTTTTGCAATGTTTTATTACATCAGAATCACTCCTTGTTTTTGAGCTTCACTTATATATGACAATTTTCAGGAAAAATTTCACGTTTTTTTGAAAAAAATTAAAGTTTGTAACAACTAACAAAAATAACCTGGCTGTTTTGTGCAAAACGCCACAATTTTTTAACGCAAACAAAAGAACTGACATTCACAAAAAGAATGTCAGTTCTTTGATTTTTATTTATTTTACTATCTTTTCGCCGTCAAATACGATAATACCGTTACCGCTACCTGTTTTACCGCCATTTAAAACGTGTTGTTTGAAAGCGCGGCGCAAGGATGTATCTTCGGGCCATTTTTTAGGTCTTCCGAAGCCTGCTTTATCAAAAATACGCCAAGCATCGCTAAACACGGCTTTTTCGCCTTGTTTTACAAGTTCAAAATCGTCTATGAAGCGACGGATATTTGATTTTTCCGGCAAAAACTCTTTATATCCATCCCACAAGAGCCATGAACCGCACTCAAAAATCATAAGACCGTCTTCACGGCGGTAATCCTTGAAGAACTCATAAGCCTTTTTGTAAGAATCAAGACGGACCTCATCCGTAAGGGGCACACCCGATGAAGGAATGTGGAAACCTAATGTTTTATCTCCGCGTTTAATTGTAATTCCTGCGGAGGTTGTAAACTCGTCACAAACACCGAATGTAGAATATTCGTACTGGAATCTTCCTAAACAAAAACGTCTGAGAGCGTAGAAATCGGTATTCCATCCTGCAACAAAAGTACCGTAAACGTCTTTACAGTTAACGCACTCAACAAATTTATATTTCAAGTCCATAATTGTATTGCGGAAGAGTTCTTCACTAAGACCTGCTTCCTTATATCTTTCGTGCATAATTTCAGAAGCAATAACAAGAATAACAAAATCAAAAGTATAATGTTTTACGCCATGTCTCATAGCAACGAATTTTGTTTTTGTGAAAAGCTCACCGAAGCCGTGTGCTTCGGGATACATATATTCTTTAATTAAAGAATCCACCCTTGCACTGAAGCTTTTGCTGTTATCTATTTTTTTAGCAGTTTCACAGAAAACATCAAATGCCTCCTGCGGAATATCAAGTATTGTTAAAATCTCTTTAAAATGTTCGTTCAAATAAGCCATTTTCTATCTCTCCTTAGTTTCTTAAACTGTTAAGCGGTGCAGGAATTCTGCCGCCACGAGCCACAAAATCAAAACTGCCTTCGTTGTGAACGGGCATCACGGGCGCAGTACCCAGAAGACCGCCCATTTCAATAGAGTCACCAACGGTTTTACCCGGTGCAGGAATAATTCTGACAGCTGTAGTTTTGTTGTTAATCATACCGATTGCCGCTTCATCAGCGATTATCGCCGCAATGGTTTCTGCTGTAGTATCACCGGGCACGGCAATCATATCAAGACCCACCGAGCAAACGCAAGTCATAGCCTCAAGCTTGTCAAGAGTGAGAACTCCTTTTTCTGCGGCGGCAATCATACCCTCGTCTTCCGATACAGGAATAAAAGCACCCGAAAGACCGCCAACACTCGAAGATGCCATTACGCCACCTTTTTTAACCGCATCATTAAGCATGGCAAGAGCGGCTGTTGTACCGTGTGTGCCGCAAACGCTGACACCGATTTCTTCAAGTATTCTTGCTACCGAGTCACCGATTGCAGGAGTGGGAGCAAGACTGAGATCAACAATGCCGAACTCTGCGCCCAATCTTTTTGATGCTTCGCAGGCAATGAGCTGACCCATTCTTGTGATTTTAAATGCAGTTTTCTTTATAGTTTCCGCAACAACGTCAAAAGGCTCTCCCTTCACGCCCTTAAGTGCGTTATATACAACGCCGGGACCCGAAACGCCTACGTTTATTGCACATTCCGGCTCGCCCACACCGTGGAAAGCACCTGCCATAAAGGGGTTATCTTCAACAGCATTGCAGAAAACAACAAGCTTTGCACAGCCGAAGCCGTCATTATCGGCAGTGCGAAGTGCAGTCTTTTTGATGGTTTCGCCCATAAGCTTAACCGCATCCATATTTATACCGGCTTTTGTAGAGCCCACATTTACGGATGAACAAACAAAATCTGTTGTTGCAAGAGCCTCGGGAATGGAGTTTATCAAACGGCGGTCACCGATAGTAAAGCCCTTCTGAACAAGTGCGGAAAAACCGCCTATGAAATTTACTCCGCAGGTTTTTGCGGCATCATCCATTGCCTTTGCAAAAATAGTGTAATCTTCCGTTTCGCAGCTTTCCGCCGCAATGGCAATAGGAGTTACGGAAATTCGTTTATTTATAATGGGGATTCCCATTTCTTTTTCGATATCTTCACCCGTTTTTACAAGGTTTTCTGCATATTTAGTAATTTTATCGTACATCTTACCTGCGCAGACTTTTGCATCGGGGTGCGCACAGTCACGCAAAGATATACCCATGGTTATTGTTCGTATGTCAAGATGCTGGTCATCTATCATACTGAGTGTTTCAATAATTTCGTGTTGGTTAAGCATACTCCACCTCAGATTCTGTGCATTGCGTCAAAAATATCTTCACGCTGAATACGGATATTAACGCCTAAACGCTGACCCTCTTCTTCAAGAATATCAACGATTTGCGAATATTCAACATTCGCCTCTTTCACGTCAACGAGCATATTCATAGTGAACATATTCTGCATAACAGTCTGACTGATGTCAAGTATATTCACGTTGATTTTCTGCAGAGCAACGCATACGCCTGCCATAATGCCGACTTTATCTTTACCTACTACGGTTATAATTGCATTCATACTGTTTCTCCTTCTCCGTTCAATACTGAATTATTTTAACATAACCCAAATAATAATACAATAATATTAACAAAAAAATACTTCGGCACATTTTATTGCACCGAAGTATTTATTATTTTACTATATTATTTTATTGATTCCCAGATGTACTTGAAAATATCAAGTGAAGCAAGGAATTTTACAATTGTATCGGGGATAATGCTTGCTGCCCACCAGAAGTCATAAGTATCTTTAGTTTCACTTTCGGGAGAACCCTCGTATTCAAGAATCATAGCCTGAGTATAAACAATACCGCCTTCACCGAAAACTTCTGCTCTGATGTATGTGCCGATATCATCTGAATATTCGTCAAGGTCGATTTCATCACCGTAAGCAACAGTCTTGCCGTTAGAAATCCAACGGATGCAAAGATCATCATCAACGTCAAGCTTGATTGAATCTTCATCATCATCAACAATAACCTGATTTATTACAGGAGCATCAACATCAAGGGGAGCCTCGTATTTTGCGTTGTAATCTTCAGCCTGTCTTGCAAGGATATCTTCACCTATAGCAGCTGCATCTGCATCACCGTTTTCAACAAGGTACATTGCAATTTCATTAAGCTCTTCGTTGTTGCCAAGACATTTACTTGCAGCAAAAAATTCGCCTGCACTCATACAGTTATAAAGGTTATCAACTGTATTTTCGGGCATAATCATCAATGTGTAGCCTGTGTAAGCAGCAGAAACCCTGTGTGCGTCACTTGTAGCGATACCGAGAACATTTCTGCCTGTAGGAGTAAGGTCCATAAGCATTATGTCCCAGAGTTTTCTGTCGAAACGTGTTCTCGAGTCGCCCTTACTGTTCATATCGATACCGATACAAGACGGGTATTTGATAAGAAGGCTCTCAAACTTGTCGATATAATATGAATAACTGTCGTCATAAGCGTCACAGGTATATTCTTCATCACGTGCATTTGTGTATTCACCGGGATGGTTGATAACTGAAAGACCGCCTAACTCATCAACGGCTTTAATGGGTGTTTCGTAGTCGCTTGTGCCGCCAACAACACCGTGACCATAATCAACAAACCAAGTGTTTACGTGTGCATTGTTAAGAGAAGTTGGGTTCTGCTCGTTAGCATAGGGAACACGCATCATATACTGACCTGTTGTACCGTCCTCGTATGTCTGGTAGTAATAGTCACCGCCATTTTCGGTAATGAGGTCATATCTGTCACCGTCAAAGGTTAATCCGCCGCCTTCTTCAAGAGCAACGAGTTCGGTGTTTGGCTTTTTGATTTCGAGGAAAGTTTTGATAGCGGGAATAACTTCCTGATATGTCCAACTGTAACTTGTAGTACCGTGGTCGGAAACCGCATAAATGTCAAAACCATAGTCGTAGTTGATTTCAAGCATTTCCTTAAGAGTGTTGTCACCGTCGGAAGCAGTTGTGTGTGTATGAAGGTCCGCTTTGTACTGATCCCATGACCAATCAACATTCTCATAGGGGTTTGTAATCTGGTAATCAACGTCTTCGCTTGCGGCAAAGCCCACTGTTGCGAATGCGCCTGCAAGTATAGCAACCACACAAAGAATTGCTACAAACTTTTTGGTTTTTCTCATAGAAAACCCACCTTTCTAAATATTGCAACATTGCAGAGTTGCAAAGATACATATTATATTTTAATACAAACACTTACCAAATTCAACCATCAACTTCAATAAAAATACACATCAAAATATGTACAATATAAAAAAATCCCCGATGCAGCAATCGCATCGGGGAAAAACTATTCATTAAGCATCAACACTTGCAAGAAGATTCATAAACTCATTAACAAATGTTGAACCTGCAGTTTTGCTGATAACGTTAACTTCTTCGTTTTCGCTGAGAAGTGAGTGATATTCGTTATCTCTGAGAACATAACCTGCCTGGTCGTTGCAAAGACCGAAGGTCATAACATTTTCGCAGGATGTGCAATCTGCAAGAGCAGGCATTTCCCATTCGCCTTTACCCCATGATGCATCGCCTGATGCAGGGCCGCCGAAGATAAGAATGGGGTCAAATTCACCGGGGCAAAGGAACACGCCTACAGTATTGCCGAGTTCCATATAACCGATTTCGGTAATCATATTGTAGGCTTCACCGTTTTTAACAATAACTGCATTAAGAACATCTTCACGTGCGGCAAGAGTAAGGATGCCGTTATCAACGTCAAGTGCAACTTCTGTCATAGTGATGTTAAGAACGGGATCAAGTTTTTCATCGTTATCAATAGCGATAACCTTTTTACCGAGAATGTAGCCGTATTCTTTCATACGGTCGATACCGTTTTTATTTTCGTCTTCGTTTGCCTGATCCCAAAGGTCTGCGGCATCACCGATTGTTGTTGCTGCAACTGCATCAACACAGCCGTTGGGGCAAGAAATTACAACTCTGTTAGTTTCTTCAACATTTGCGATAGAACCGCATTCTTTACAAAGATAGATATCTCTTGAAGTGATAGCAAGCTCGGCACCCTGAACGAATACTACGTTTGCACCAACCTCTTCACGGATTGTCTTTTCAATGTAATAGGGATAGTCAGCTGTGAGTTCGTCAGGACCTGCACCGATACTTGTACAGTGGATACCTGCTTCAAGAATCCATGTTTCGCTTGTGCCGTCTTCGGGAACAAAGCGAAGTCTCTGGATTTCGGGATCAATAGTCTGAGGATCACGTTTATCTTTAATGTATTCAGAAACATCAGCTGCACCATAGTAAAGGTCGCCGTATTTCATATTTTTAACTGCGCGTTTCATAGCATAAACAGTTTTTGTGAAAAGATTTTCCATAAACTGCTCATTCTTCTGAACCTTCTGCTCGTCAAGAAGACCGCCTGTTGCAGCGTTACCGGTATTCATAATAAGAGCCTGTGCAAGAGGCACGTTCATACCGAGTGTATCGATACAGGAGTGCTGATGAAGAACAGAAACATTAACAGCGATAACATTGTTTTCTTCTGCAAATTCAGCCATTCTTGCACGGATTTCCTGAACGTCACCACGAGAAAGACCGAAACCGTCAATAACCGCCTGAATAACAACACCGCTTACACCGTCACTGATAGCGAACACACGTACGCGCTGGTCATCAAGAACCTCTGTGGGAACACGACCCTGAATGGGCTCGAGTGAACCTGCAAGGAAATAGTCGCCGTCCAAGGGGTCAATGCCTTCAAGAAGTGATGCGCCTGCGTAGCCAACCTGCCACTGTGCGCCGTCAGCAACTTCACGGTCGAACTCTTCTTCGCCTGCATAGAAGTTTTCAGCCACATAATCTTCTGCTTCATTCCATTTATCCTCATAACCGGGCCAATATTTGTTAAGGTATGTGAGAATAAATGATAACAGCTTTTCTATTACCATTTCGAAAACATTTTCAACACTTGTTTCGGGGAGAGTGATATCTGCCGCAGA
The DNA here is from genome assembly GCA_017461235.1 of Clostridia bacterium. GTDB lineage: Bacteria > Bacillota > Clostridia > Oscillospirales > Acutalibacteraceae > DTU089. The sequence continues at coordinate 8,907 of JAFTYU010000035.1, forward strand.
GGCAGGAACCGCAACTGCTGAAAATACAAGGATAAGGGACAGGATAACTGCCAATATCTTTTTAGACATAGGGATTCCTCCTTTTAATTATACACGCTAATTATATTACTTTTCTTTTGAATAATCAACATTTATTTATGCCTGACTATTTTCTTTGGCATTTTTAACTAATTCTTCTTCAATAATTTTGTTGATGTTGTTTGTTCCTTTGTGTCTGTAAGGATTGATTCTCAGGAAAATATACATACCAATAGCACCAATACAGTTAAGAATCGTATCTACCATAGTGTCCATCAGGGCAAAACGCGACTCAAAACGAGCCTCATCAAGGGGTATAATCATAAACACCTTATCAACACTGCCTGCTTCCGCAATGGCTTTCTGCAAATCCCAATGCTGTGCATCGCCGCCAAACCACTGGTCAAAGCTGAACTCGAAAATTTCCCAGCCCGAAGCAAAGGCGAAAGCAAGACCCATAGCCGCTATTGCCGCAATGTTAGGCGCACAAACCGATTTGTCACGAATCTGCATAGCACATACTGCCTCATAACTTACATAAACACCGACAGCGCAACCCAATGCGTGAAGAACCTTGTCATAACAGGGCACGGAGTAGTAGAAATTAAGGAACGCACCGCCGAAGGATGCAAGGAAGAATACAAGAATCGACAAATTCTGGAACTTATGAGAGAAAAATCTCGGGAAAGTTTTCTTCGGGAACATCTGACAGATTTCATACGCGAGCATTCCCACAAGGTTAGCCGCCATCTGCGGCGGATTGTATGACGACAAGCCTTCTTTAACAAGACTGTAAATAATGCCGCCGATCATCAGAAGTCTTAATGACCACCAATATATCAATTCTGCTTTGCTTACGTCCTTGTAAACTCTTTTGAAATAATCTTTTACCATATCGGTCACCTTTTATAAGAAATATTTTATCATTCGCAACACATTTTTATCACATCAGTAAAAATATGTCAACCATTCAAGGCTTTTATAACATATTAATGTTATCATTTTTTTAAATTTATATTGAAAAAACAAAGTTTTATATGTATAATGTAAAAAGTTGAAGTGCGTTTTATTGAACGCAGACTTTAATTCAGGAGGAACGGTTATGGCTAAAAGGGAAGGCTACATCTCTTGGGATGAGTTTTTTATGGGCGCGGCTATGCTTTGCGCTAAACGAAGCAAAGACCCTAACACACAGGTCGGTGCCTGTATCGTCAATAACGAAAACAGGATTTTATCCGTAGGCTATAACGGCTTCCCTTCAGGCTGCGATGACGACACATTCCCTTGGGAACGCAGCGCGGACGACGCTTATGATACAAAATATCCTTACGTGTGCCACGCAGAGCTCAATGCAATTCTCAACTGCCGCGGCAGAAGTCTTGCAGGTAGCCGTATCTACGTTGCTCTTTTCCCCTGTAACGAATGTGCAAAAGCAATTATTCAGAGCGGTATTTCGGAAGTTGTTTACCTTTCCGACAAATATGCCGACACTTCTTCCACAAGAGCGTCAAAGCGTATGTTTGACGCCGCAGGCGTAAAATATACACATCTCGTTCCCGAAAGCAAAGAGATTGTACTCGACCTCAGGGAAGAAAACGTTTAGTTAAAAAATTTTTAAAATATAGGAGTGTTTTAAATGCCTTTAGTAAACGCAAAAGACATGCTCACAAAAGCAAAAGCAGGCCACTATGCAGTAGGCCAGTTCAACATCAATAACCTTGAATGGACAAAATCCATTCTCCTTACCGCACAGGAAATGAACTCTCCTGTTATCCTTGGTGTTTCCGAGGGTGCCGGTAAGTATATGTGCGGTTTCAAAACCGTTGCTGATATGGTTAAAGCAATGATTGACGAGCTTAAAATCACTGTTCCTGTTGCACTTCACCTTGACCACGGTTCATACGAAGGTGCAAAGGCTTGTATTGAAGCAGGCTTCTCATCAATTATGTTCGACGGTTCTCACTACCCCATCGACGAAAATATCGCAAAAACAAAAGAGCTCGTTGCTACTTGCGAAGAGTTAGGTCTTTCTCTTGAAGCAGAGGTTGGTTCTATCGGCGGTGAAGAAGACGGCGTTATCGGCGCAGGCGAATGTGCTGACCCCGACGAATGCAAAATGATCGCTGACCTTGGTGTTACAATGCTCGCAGCAGGTATCGGTAACATCCACGGCAAATATCCTGAAAACTGGGCAGGTCTTTCTTTTGACACTCTTGCAGCTATTCAGGAAAAAACAGGTACAATGCCTCTCGTTCTCCACGGCGGCACAGGCATCCCTGCTGATATGATTAAAAAAGCTATCGACCTTGGTGTTTCCAAAATCAACGTTAACACAGAATGTCAGCTTGCTTTCCAGGAAGCTACAAGAAAATACATTGAAGCAGGCAAAGACCTTGAAGGCAAAGGCTTCGACCCCAGAAAGCTTCTTGCTCCCGGCTGCGAAGCTATCAAAGAAACTGTTCGTGAAAAAATCGAACTTTTCGGTTCTAAGGACAAGGCTTAATCTTAAAAAGCGGAGCCGTACCGTTCAGGTGCGGCTCAATCTATATTCAATCTATATAACAGGAGTACCATTATGGCAGAAAACAAAAAAGCCGCAAATGACAAGACCAGGCAGATATTTAATATAGTTTTTGCCTGCATCGCTGTAGGTGCGGCAGTTGCAACGTTGCTTATGACCCCCTTCGGCAAACGCCTTTTGGGTAAAAACGAGAAAGAAACAACAACCGCAATACAACAGGAGCAAACCGCTGTTTCCGAATCCACAACGCAAAAGCCGACAATTGCATCAACTGCTTCAAAGGAATATCCTTCCGTTTCAGTTCCCAAGCCCACCGAGCCACAGATAGATCTCTATAAAAACTATACTTTTTTTATAGATAAAAGTGTGTTTGATTACACCGAAAATGAAGGTGTAACCACTCTCACCGGCAAGGAAAACAGCAATGTGATAATCACGGTTACTCCCTATAAATCTATAAGCTACACAAGTCTTTGCACTAAAACTGCAAAATCTCACCCTAAGGATGAAAAGCAGCCTGAATTAAACACAGAAAATCTGTATTCTGCATACCATTCCGACACAAACGGCACAACAACCACCGTATATTGTGTTGACGACGGCAATGGTGGAAGTATAAGAATCAAATTAGAGCGCCCCACGGGTGCTGATGAGTATGATAAACATTTTGAAATACTCGTGTCTATGTTTAAGGTTAAATAAAAAGGTTAAAAGACCGCCTTTCGCAGATTTGCGGAAGGCGGTCTTTTATTTTATTTATTGTACTCAAACACTGTATCATATGTGCCGCTTTCAAACTCATATTCTTCATCGTCAAGATAAAGTGTGGCATGAGAGCCTGTGGGAATTGTGAATGAGAATTTACACTCATTGCCGTTACCTGTATATTCCCAGGAAGACACAATCTCTCCGTTATCCGTAAGAATACGGGCTTTAGCGTAACCTAATTCTTTAATGGGAAGGGGTCTGAAGATTATATGCTTATAACCGGGCTCATTGAAATCGCTGTCAATACCTGCAACGGTTGTGTAGAGCCAATCACCCACAGAGCCGTATGCATAGTGGTTAAAGGAGTTCATTTCCGGAGTTGCAAAAGAGCCGTCTTCCTTCATACCGTCCCAACGTTCCCACATGGTTGTTGCACCCCTTGTTACAGGGAAAAGCCATGACGGGAAGCTTTCTTTAAGAAGTAATTTATACGCAAGATCGCTTCTGCCGAGCTTTGTGAGAGTATGAAGAAGGTAAGGTGTTCCTACGAAGCCTGTCTTAAGGTGACCGCATTCTTCAATATCCTTAATAAGCTTTGAACCTTCACGGTTAATATCGTCAGTAATATCGAAATAAACTGCAAGTACGTTTGCTGTCTGTGTTTCGTGCTCGGTTTTGCCTGTATTGAGATATTTTTTTCTGTACGCCTTGACAGACAAATCATAGAGTTCTTCAAAATAACTCATATCTTCGCCGATAAGCTTGCCCATTTCAATGAAAAGGCGGTTTGAATATATAAGGTATGCAGAACCGATAAGATTTTTATCGGTAAGTCCGCCTGTTGCTTCGTTACCTGCGTCAAGTGAAAGCCAGTCGCCGAAATGGTGATCGTGTGTATCAAAAAGGCCGCGTTCACTACCCTTTGACTCCATAAAGAGTATCCATTTTTTCATTGACTCAAACTGGTCTTTGATTATTTGAGTATCTCCATAAGTTCTGTATACCCAATAAGGCACTATAACCGCAACATCGGCCCATGCAGACGAACCGTGTGATTCCCAATCGTGCAAATCGGGAACAACGTCTGTAACTGCGCCGTTTGCACGCTGGTCTGCGGCAACATCGTGCATCCATTTTTTAAAGAATTTTTTTGTTCTGTAGTTTATTGATGCGGTGCGCGCAAAAACCTGTGCATCGCCTGTCCAGCCCAAACGCTCATCACGCTGATTGCAGTCTGTGGGTATATCAAGGAAATTACCTCTCTGACCCCAAACAATATTTTCATAAAGCTGCTGTACAAGCTCGTGTCCACAAGCAAAATAGCCCGTACGCTTCATATCGGAAAATACCACAATTGCCGTAAAATCATCGGGGTTGATATCATTTTTATCAAAGCCCTCAAGCTTAACGTAACGGAAGCCCTGATACGTGAAATGGGGTTTGTATGTATGCTCGTTACCGTCTGAAACAACTTTGATTTCTACCTTGGCACCACGCATATTATCAATATAGAAATTGCCGTATTTATCAAGAACCTCCGCGTGATAAAGGCGGTACTCTCCACCTTTTTTTGCAGGAACCTTCCACTCAACGTAACCGGTAAGATTCTGCCCGAAATCAAGAACAGTTTCGCCCTTGGGTGTTGTAATAATCTCCGCAACACTGATGCGCGCCATTTCCCGCACTTCTTCGCCTTCCTGCGGAACGAGTATTTTTGTATCGATATCCCTGAGTTCTTTTACGGGGAATTTTTCATCTGTATCGGCATTAAAGTCAACCGTCTCACCGTTGTAAACGTGGGAATAAAGAATATTGCTTTTTGAACACTCCCAGCTTGAATCCGTAGGAATAAAATCTTCTGTTCCATCCTCATATTCAATATGAAGTGCGGCAATAAGGGCATCTTCCCTGTCGGTAATACTCTCATAATGCTCATGGGGATTACCGTGATATCTTCTTCCGTTACCCAAAGCAATATCAAGAGTGTTACATTCTTCCATTAAACCTGTAACATCGTATTGCTGGTACTGAATACGCTTGCCGTAGCTTGTCCAACCGGGGGCAAAAATAAATTTACCGACTCTTGCACCGTTAAGGTATGCTTCGTAATAACCTAACGCTGAGCAAGTAAGTGTAGCTTTGAGTATAGGTTTATCAATCCATACAACTTTATTGAAAACGGGACGGATATCACCCATATCAACATCTTGTCTTATAAAAAATGCGTCTTTGATTGTTTTCATAATCAGCACTCCTGTCTGTTGACATATATTTTCCTAAAATATATAATTAATATATCCCACTTGGGATTTATTTTCAATACCTTTCGGAGGCAATAATGAAAAATCTTTCCGATATAAACGTTATAAAATCAGTTATGGCACGTCATGGTGTAACCTTTAATAAGGGTCTGGGTCAAAACTTTCTTGTAGACCCTGATGTATGTCCTGCTATGGCGGAAGCCGCAAACCTTGACGAAAACACCTGCGTTATAGAAGTTGGTCCCGGTGTAGGCGTCCTTACCGCGGAACTCGCAAAAAGAGCCGGCAAGGTTTTAAGCTTTGAGGTTGATAACAGACTGCTGCCCGTGTTAAAAGAAACCCTGGCGGATTTTGACAATGTGGAAATCATCAACCAAGACGTTATGAAGGCAGACCTTAAAGAAATCATAAACGAAAAATGCAAAGGTATGGATATAGCCGTGTGCGCCAACCTGCCCTACTATATAACATCACCGATAATTATGCTTCTTCTCGAAAGCAGACTCCCTATTAAATCCGTCACCGTAATGGTGCAGAAAGAAGCGGCAGACAGGCTTTGCGCTGAAGTGGGCAGTCGTGACGGCGGAGCAGTTACGGTAGCAGTAAACTATTACGCAGAAAGTGAGAAGCTTTTCTTTGTACCGAGAGACTCATTCCTTCCTCCGCCGAAGGTTAACAGTGAAGTTATTCAACTCACGGTACGAAATGCACCGCCCGTAAATGTAAAAAGTGAAGAAAACTTCTTTAAGCTTGTAAAAGCCGCATTCTCTCAAAGGCGAAAAACCGCAGAAAATTCCATAAGCGCCTGTACGGGAATACCCAAAGACATGGTAGCTCAAGCCCTTTCACAGGCAGGACTTGAAAAAACCGTCAGAGCCGAAAAATTGACTATGTCGGATTTCGCTGCGCTTTCGGACATACTTTTTGAATAATTATAAAAAACGGCTGTAAAAAACTTTTGAAAGTTTTTTACAGCCGTTTTTTCAGTTGAATGTTTCTATAAGAGTTTCCAGAATTATTTTGTCGGTCGTGTCAATTTTTCCGTCATTGTTCAAATCCGCTTTTGCTTTTTCAAGTTGGGATATATCTTCTTTTTTCATCATCTTATTAAATGCGAAAATATCAAGGGCATCAACACAATAATCACCGTTAAAATCACCGCGTATGCCGTCAAATATTTTATATCCGCCATCCAAGGATTGATTGACAATCTGCGTATAATCCTGCAAATTTACTGTATTGTCTTCATTAAATTCGGCGCCTTTCTGCTCAATGTCGCTCAAAAAATCAAGTTCGTTGATGTATCTTTCCGATATCATAACGTCAAGCACATCGCACACGCTGTCTCCGTTAATGTCACCCTTGACACACAAAAGGAAATCCGCCGTGCTTTCGCCGTTTTTCAACTCAACAACAGTTCCCGTTCCCCAAAATCTCAATGTATTGTGAGATGGAGTCACCGTATAATCGGCATTGCTTTCGAAAAGCATATTGCTTTTATTTACGAGATATTTGTCTGTGTATAAATATTGTTCTTCAAGATCAGGTATAACGCTTTCGTTATAACCAAGGAACATACCGCCTGCCGATGTCACCGCCGCAACAGGAGCACTGTTCACGGGAGCAACCGCAAAACTCTCTGACGTGAAAACATTTTCTCCCACATTTAAAACATTCCTGCCAAAAACCGTAAAGGGCGTCTGAGAAGGCTCTTTAAAATCAAGGGAACGCACCGTTACACCCTCAATATTTTCAGGTATAAACACAACTTCATCCTGTGTTTTAATTGATGTTACGGTAACACTCTCCTGTATTGAATATTCAAAATTATTCGTATCATCTGTATCGGTCTCCTTAAAGCCGACAGGTGTTTTTTTATAAATATCGTTTTCTTCGTCGTTATCGTCTGTTATAAATTCTTTCACATAGATTTTTATATCATTGGCACTTTTACGGGATGTTTTTGCTCCGAGCACAAACTCACACACCGCAGTTTTTGCTGTTTTGCTAACACCCGTGTGGGAAACAAACGCACCCACACAACCCGAGCCGTCGGCAAGAGTCCCGAAAACCCAGACTCCCGGAAAATTGTCAGTTTTCTCCCCTTCTGCAGAAGGAGTTCCTGATGCGGCGCCTTCTTTTAATTCATATAGTTGGGTATCATACTCAAGCACCGTAAATAGAGAAACAAGCTTTTCTATGTTGTGCGCATAAATCACAACGCGTATTTCTCCATCGGCAGTTTCACTCATCTGCGCACTTACGGGGATATCTGTCTGCGCAAATGCAGTAGTATTCAGGGATATAACAATGATAATAACAGAAAGAATGACTGCAAGTTTTTTCATAATATCCCCCTTCCTATATAAAAAATTGCAAGAGCATGGGACCCTTGCAAACCTTTGACACAATATTCGGTAAAACTGTAAGCCGGGTTCTGTCGTTTAAGGCAATCATCTATCTACACCTTGCGTTGCCGCAAGGTTCAAGCCACCCTTCGGGGTTGCAAAAAATCGCTGTCCGGCTGACTCCCCTGTCGGTGTTGCATCGGGTAGGGTTTACATGGCCGTGATGTCTCCACCACGCCGGTGAGCTCTTACCTCGCCTTTCCACCCTTACCGAAAAATCGGCGGTATATCTCTGTTGCACTTTCCCTAAGGTTACCCTCGGCGGCCGTTAGCCGTTACCCTGCCGTGTGATGCCCGGACTTTCCTCGTCTGTGCAAAGCACATCCGCAACTGCCCATTTTACCGAATGATTTATTCTACATTAAATTTGAAGTTTAGTCAAGTTTTTATATATAAAGTATATTAATACAAAAAAATTTGCCCAAAACTATTGATACTTTCACGTTTTTCTGCGATAATAAGATGTCAAATTATTGATTAATAAATTGGAGTTTTATAATATGAATTACGATTGCAATATGCTTGCCGATTTACTTTTCCCTCATATTACGGGAACTGTTGCCGAGCTGGAAGAAAAATATCCCGAAAGGAAGCTTAAAGATGGGGCGCGTGTTACACGTTTTGCACCAAGTCCCACAGGCTATCTGCACATCGGCGGTCTTTTCGGTGCACTTGTTGACGTGCTTACCGCAAAGGCTACAAACGGCATTTCATATCTTCGTATTGAAGATACTGATAAAAAGCGCGAAATTGATGACGGTGTTTCCGCAATAATCAACGGGTTTGATTCCTTTGGTATTGAGTTTGACGAAGGTGTTACAGGGTTCAACCGTGAAAAAGGCGATTACGGCCCCTACACACAAAGCAAACGATCTGAAATATATCAGACCGTTGCAAAAGAATTAGTTAAGAAAGGGCTTGCTTACCCTTGCTTCTGTACTGCCGAAGAGCTCTCCGCTATCCGTGAAGAACAGGAAAAAGGCGATGCTCTTATATGGGGTTATTTCGGTAAATGGGCAAAATGCCGTGACCTTTCTTTTGAAGAAATTGAGAAAAATATCAAAGCAGGCAAACCCTATGTACTGCGTTTTCGCTCCGACGGTCAGGAAGATAAACGAATTTTCTTCGACGATATTATCCGCGGTAAAATTGAAATGCCGGAAAATATCATTGATGAAGTTCTTTTGAAATCCGACGGTATTCCCACGTATCATTTTGCCCACGCCTGTGACGACCATTTTATGAGAACAACTCACGTCATCCGCGGCGAAGAATGGATTTCATCCGTGCCCAAACACATTGCTCTTTTCAAGGCTTGCGGTTTCCGCGTTCCCAAATATGCCCACACACCACAGGTTATGAAAATTGATGAAGACGACGGCACAAAGCGCAAGCTTTCAAAGCGTAAAGACCCCGAAGCCGCAGTCAGCTACTTTGCAGAAGAAGGCTTCCCCAAAGAAAGCCTTATTGAATATCTTCTCACCTTGCTCAACTCCAATTTTGAAGACTGGCGCAGAGCGAACCCGCGCGAAGATGCTTTCAGCTTTCCCTTTAACCTTAAAAAGATGAGCCCCAGCGGTTGCCTTTTTGACCTTGTCAAATTAAACGACGTCAGCAAAAACACCGTTTCGGTAATGGACGCAGACACGGTTTACGGCTATATCGCAGATTGGTCGAAAAAATACGATGAAGATTTCTTCAAGGTATTCACCGCCGACCCCAAACGCTCACGTGATATTGTAAATATTGACCGCGAAAGTCCTAAGCCCCGTAAAGATATCGCAAAATGGAGCGAAGTCAAAGAGTATTTCGCGTATATGTTTGAAGAATATTACACCCCGTCTTTTGAGCTTCCCGAAAATATTGCAAATGAAGATGCAAAGGCAATTCTTCAAAAATATGCGGAAGTTTATGATGAAAACGACGATAAAGACGTTTGGTTCTCAAAAATCAAAGATTTATGCGAGCCATTAGGCTTTACACCCAACGTAAAAGAATACAAAAAGAATCCGGAGCTTTTCAAAGGTCACGTAGGTGATGTCTCAACGGTTATCCGTCTTGCCGTTACGGGCAGAAAAAACACGCCCGACCTTTGCTCTATTATGAAGCTTTTGGGAAAAGATACAGTTAAATCACGAATCGATAACATTATCGTTTAAGGAGATAATCACTATGGATGAAATAATCTTAGAAAATTCATCAAACTTTATACACGACATTATTGATGAAGAATTACGTGAAGGAGTTAATACCAAAGTTCAGACCCGTTTTCCGCCTGAACCCAACGGCTATCTTCATATCGGTCACGCCAAGGCAATATGCATTGATTTCACAACTGCTATGAAATACGGCGGTGTATGCAACCTTCGCCTTGATGACACTAATCCCGCAAAGGAAGATATTGAATACGTTGAGTCTATTAAAGAAGATATTGAATGGCTCGGATTTAAATGGGATAAATGCCTTTACGCATCAAGCTACTTTGACTTTCTTTATGAGTGTGCAATAAAGCTCATAAAAGACGGCAAGGCATACGTTGATGACCTTACCGCAGAAGAAATGCGTGAATACCGCGGTACTCTTACAGAGCCCGGCAAAAACAGTCCCTACCGTGACAGAAGTGTTGAAGAAAATCTCGACCTTTTCAAGCGTATGACTGACGGCGAGTTCCCCGATGGTGCAAAAGTTCTTCGTGCAAAAATCGATATGGCGTCACCCAATATGAATATGCGTGACCCTGCCATTTACAGAATTATGCACACATCTCATCACCAGACAGGTGATAAATGGTGCGTTTACCCCATTTACGACTTTGCACATCCCCTTTCAGATGCACGCGAAGGTGTAACATACTCACTCTGCTCACTTGAGTTTGAAAACCACAGACCCCTTTACAATTGGTTCATTGAGCAGATCGGTTTTGAAGAACCACCCAGACAGATTGAGTTCGCAAGACTTAACCTTAACTACTGTATCACAAGCAAAAGAAGAAATATCCGCCTTGTTACGGACAATCTCGTAAGCGGCTGGGATGACCCGCGTATGGCTACCATCTGCGGTATGAGAAGACGCGGTTATCCGGCAAAAGCTCTGCGTACATTCATTGAAAAAGTCGGTGTTTCAAAAGCGTACAGCGTTGTTGATTACGGTCTTCTTGAGGCTTGCGTGCGTGATGAACTGAACGTTAACGCACCCCGTGCTATGGCAGTTCTCGATCCCCTTAAGGTGGTTATTGACAACTATCCCGACGGTCAGACAGAAGAAATCGAAGTTGAAGTTCATCCCGACAAGCCCGAGCTCGGCAAAAAGACAGTTACCTTCGGCAAAGAAATTTTTGTTGAACGCAACGACTTTATGGCTGAACCCGTTAAAAAATATTTCAGACTCTTCCCCGGTAACGAAGTTCGTCTTAAAGGTGCATACTTCATCACCTGTAACTCCTACGAGACTGACGAAGACGGTAATGTGACCGTTCTCCATTGTACCTATGACCCCGAAACCAAGGGCGGCAATGCTCCCGACGGCAGAAAGGTCAAGGGCACAATCCACTGGGCGGGCCCCAAAGCATTCAAAGCTGAAGTAAGACTTTACGACAGACTTTTCAACGTAGAAGACCCTGCCGGTGTTCCCGATGATGAATTTGTTAACGCAATCAACCCCGAATCCCTTGTCGTTCTCACAGATTGCCTTATAGAAGAAAGCATAAAGGATGCTAAACCCCTTGATTCATTCCAGTTTATGAGAAACGGTTATTTCTGTGCAGATAAAGATTCTACTCCTGAAAAACCCATATTTAACCGTACCGTTCAACTTAATTCCTCTTGGAAGAAATAATAAAGCGAAAGGTTGTTTCTTATGAAATACGTTTATAAAATCGTAGCCGCTTTATGCGCGATTGCGATTATTGTCATTGCAATATGCACACCTATTCTCAGTATCAGTATTGAATCTTTTCTCCCGGCAGGCTTGCTCACCATAGGCGCACTTTTAAAGAACGACTCCGCCTTGGAGCTTCTTGAAAAATATGATGGTGCGATGCCGTCAACCGTGGGTGAGAAAATTTCTGTTCTTAATCTTATCTCGCCAAACGCAAACTCCATAGCTGAAACTCTCAGCAATCTCAGTTCCGAAGAATCTGCTGAAGCCACTATGGAAGCACTTAAACCCATCCTTCCTGCGCTTATCGTATTCGTTGTTGTTTTTGCTCTTATTCTCATTTTCGCAATCGCAATTATAATTACTGCTTTTGCATCCAAAAACAACAGAAACGTTATCTATCTGAGTGTTGCAGGTTGCGGTCTTACCCTTATGCTTTTTGAAAGCTTTGAAGGTGTTGCGGCTCCGTTCCTCAGCGAACAAATCACACTTGCAGATATTGCAGGTAGCGAGTGGATTTCTCTTATCGGTTCGATATCCGGATTGGAATTGACATCTACGCTCTGGCTCATTCCCCTTGTATTTGTCTGCATAATCATCTGGACTGTTCTTTATAACGCAACTCTCCCCGAGAAGGAAAAAATTGAGAGAAAAAAGATGTTAGGAGAATTTGACGAGATATGATTTACGATAAAGTTGAAAATATGGGCATTTATTTTAACAATCTCCCTAACTTTGAAAAAGTCCCTGCAGAGTACAGAAAATTTATAGAATCCCCCTTCAACGAAGGAAGGATTGATATTGACGGTGACAATCTCTGGTGCAACGTCGCATCATACGAAGTTAACCCCGACAACCCCTTGAAATATGAAGCACACAAAGAATATGCCGATGTTCAGATAATGGTTGACGGCGAAGAGCTTTTTGGTTGGGCTAACACCAATGAGTGTATCATTACCGAAGATTTTAAAGAAGGTTGCGACATCGCTTTTATGGATGCCCCCAACGGTCAGTTTTTTGCTTTGAGAAAGGGCTATTTTGCAGTATTCTTCCCCGAAGACGCTCACGCACCCTGCAGAAAAAGTGAAAACGCAGACACTGCACATAAGCTTGTGTTTAAAGTAAAATTATAAAATACAACCCCGACACTTTTGTGTCGGGGTTATCTTTTAATATGGCAAAGAAACCACAATATTGAAAACAGAGTCCTCATATTTGATAAGCATATCTCCCTTATGCTTATCAACGGTTCTCTTGATACTTTTAAGTCCGAGACCGTGATTTTTTTCGTCCTTTTTAGTGGAAACATAAACACCCGCTCTACGTTTGGGTTCTTCGGATGACGAGTTTTTAACCGATATTATAAGCTCGTTATTACAGTCGTGAAGCTTAACGTAAATATATCTGTCCTTAGGATTTTCGATTTTAACACAGGCTTCAACGGCGTTATCCAATGCATTACCAATGATAGTACATATATCCATTGCAGGAATAGTTTTGTTTTTCAACGGGGTAACGTCAAACTGTGTGGATATTAAGTTTTTCTGTGCATACAATAGTTTTTCGTTAAGGACCGCATCAACTGCACTGTTACGGCTCATAGAAATATAGGTAGCCTCCTCAACGGCATCGTTCATTTTTTCAAGATATTCCAAGAGTTCATCCGACGTTCCGTTTTCGGCGATACCTTTAAGACACAGAATATGATTTTTTAAATCGTGGCGTAATTCTCTTGTGTGATTATAGCTTTCTTCAATACGCTTGTACGATTGCTTTTCAAGTCGCATCTGTGTACTGAGAATGTCCGCATTTCTTTGCATTTCCAACTGATTATGTAGTTTTGAAAACAACATAAACACAAGTAGATTTATAAAAACAAGACCTATTGTTGATACTATAATATATGTATAAATCTCCTCGCCCGGTTGCACTAAATCAAAATAATACTGATAAACGGTAAGAGTACCCAAAGTGGTAACGGGCACCGTCATAAGCAAAAGCCAGTATCTTAAAGGTACTGATTTGTTTTTTGATTTTGTAAAAAGACCCAAAAGAATTATGAACGCCAGCATAAACAAGTTGGGTAATTCAATTGCTAAAATTCTGTAAAAGAAACTCTGTTCATCAATACCGGGAATTTGATTGATAAAAAATGAAAAAGCGAAATACGAAAGTAATTTAGAAAGAGCAACAAAAAGAGAGTAAACTATACAAAAAAGTGCTTTCAATCGTTTTTGACCGTCATAAATAACCAAGGCTATTATGAAAATCATAATCATCTGAACAGCCGTTTTAATATTGCCCGTTTGCCCTGTTTCCTGAAGTGCAAGGAGTACACCTGCGCTTAAAACAAAAGCCACAACTTTCGGTAGTTTACTTTTATAGCGTTCATCAAAAAACGCATTCATTAAAAGGAAAGCAAAAAGTATATCAACCGTTGACGAAAAAAGCCTTATGAGATAGAACAACGTTGTTTCAATAAATTGTAACATATCAATCACCTTTTAGACCACAAATACGCTTCTCTTACAGCATTTGCTCGGCTTTTACTCACGGGAAGTATTGCACCTGAATTAAGCACAGTTTCTTCCTTAGTTAATGACTTGATTTTTGTAGCATTAACAAGAAAACTTTGATGAATACGAAGAAAATCCTTTTGATCAAGTTCTTTTTCTATTTCATCCAATTTCCCGTAAAATGATATTTCCTCGTTTTTGGTATGTACTTTTATTAACCGTAGTTTACTTTCAAAATACAGGATTTCGTCAAGGGGTATTTTCTTTGCAAGGGATGGCGTCTGAATTGTATAAAAGTCTGTTGTCTGTTTTTTCAACTCCCCTAAACATTCACCGAAAATGTGGTCAAACGCATTTTCAAGTTCAGTTTTGAGGATATATCTGAAAGCCTTTGCCTCATATCCTGAAAAAACGTACTCAGCAGAGGATGTTACAAAAACGATAAGGGAGTTCACACCCTCATCCCGAAGACCCTTGGCACAGTCCACACCATTTATTGTTCTCATTTTAATATCAAGAAAAATTATATCAAAGGAAGCAGGGTTCTGCCTACAATACTCGAGAAGGTCTGCACCGTCACCAAAGACACCTATACGTGCCTCCATATCGTATTTAGCAAGACAATGACGAGTTCTTTTTTCTAAATAATCGCAGATATTCTTTTCATCATCACAAATTGCAATACTGAGCATTTCCCCACCTCCTGAAGTTTATATTTCTATATTACTACAATGATATATATTTTTCAATTGTGTTTTAAAATCCTGACAGCACAAAAGAGTACATCATATATGAGCCGAGAATTGACATACCCACAGCTAAAAGAACCAATGGGTTAAAAAGCTGACGGGGATTTGAAGTTTTAATTGCTTTCACTATACAAAGTACAGAAAGCGCAATTGTTATACCAATGGGCAGAATTATTATCATCCCGGAAAGGGTTAATAAGAATGAAGCATACCAGAAAACCATAAACACAACATTTATGATTTCATATATTATTGATAAGCTTTCCACAGAATATGTTACACCATCCAACAGATCCCAAATCATTCTGCCGGCAACGAAAGTGCCATAAAAACAAATTGATGAAATTGCTAAACTTCTTGCGGGATTTTCAAGTCTCCAGCGGGATAATTTTTCGTAGTGTTTGTCATTATCTCTGTAAAGCTGATAAACTGCAACGGAAACGAGCAAGCCCAAAAGGAAAACCATCAACACGTCAAACTCATATATAATACTGTACTTGTCGCTCCAACCATCGTAATTAACGGTATATGTGAGTTTTTCGGTTACAGCCGCTGCAAAGCTACCGAAAGGTAAGCCCAGGGTTTTAGCAAACGAGAAAAATGAGCGGAACGTTGTTCCAGATGTTTCATCAACCCAATAATAGAAAATAGCCGAAACAAGGGAGCCCATATTTATTATAAACGCAGGGTAATAAAGGAATTTCAGATCATTGGCTTTTGAAACAAGGGCTATAAATGTCATACCCGCCATGAACATTATCGGAAATATTGTAAGAATAATTTTTGATAACAGATTTTCAATCGGCAATTGTTCCCAAGTTGCTATACTTGTCATTAACAGACCCACGGATAAAACAAGACACCCTGCAAACACGCCTATAAGTACTTGTAAAATTTTATATTTCTTTAAAGTCTTCATAAAATCAACTCCTTTTAAGGCATAAAGTAAATTATCCATCCTAACGGATAACAAATATTAAGTAAAATATTTATTATTACTAACGGATGCAAAAATACTTTTGGATTTTTATCTTTTATTGCAATTACAATGCACCAGATTACTGTTATCCAAAACCAGATGCCTGAAAAAACAGCTGCTATCCAACTAATAATACCCATTACATAAGCTAAAACGTCATAAATACAATAGTAAATATTCCCATCAAGCTCCCAGAAAATTGAGGTTAGTATTATCAATAAAATACTTACACCGTAAAATACCAATGTCGATATCCCAAAAAGCTTATAATTATCAAAATACGTGAATTTTTGTTTCATATTTACATCCCCTCTCTGTGATTTCATAATAACAAACGGGATTAAAAATGTGGGTAATTTGTAATTTTTGTTCCTGTTTTTGTAATTTTTGGGTTGATTTTCTATCCAACAGAAGAATAACAGAAAGAGAACTACCCACCACCGAAAGAAAAGAGTTTGTTACTCGCTTGAAACTTTTATTTATAACATAAAGTAATGTTAAGTCCTCTTGCGGTACCCAAAATCGTTGGTCGCTCCTGTTCGTCGCTAACGATTTTGACCGCTACGCCAACTCACACTCCCTGTATCCGCCGCCAGCGGCGGTCGTGTTCCTTGCCCCTCCCTATTCGGTAAAGCCGAACAGGGATGATAACAATCTATCTCGCAACAATAATTATTCGTTGCAAATATATATTTCCTATGTTAAAATAAAGCCATAAACTTTTCGGAGGATAAATATATGAAAAAATTCATGGATAAAGATTTTCTTCTTTCAACCGAAACCGCTAAAAAGCTCTATGCAGCTTGCGAAAATACACCTATTTTCGACTGGCATTGCCACCTTCAACCCAAGGAAATTTATGAAAATAAAGAGCCTTCGGATATTGCGTATTTATGGCTCGCCGGTGACCACTATAAATGGAGAGGTATGCGCTCCTGCGGTATAAGTGAAGAATATATTACAGGTGATAAAACACCATACGAAAAATTCAAGGCTTGGGCGAGTGCTATGCCCAATCTTATAGGTAACCCCCTTTATCATTGGACACACCTTGAATTACAGAGATATTTTGACATTTACGAGCCCCTTTCCCCTGCAACCTGTGACGAAATATGGGAAAAGGCAAATGCTAAAATAAAAGCAGGTGGCTTTACTCCCCGTGAGCTTATTGAAAAAAGCAATGTTTCATACGTTTGCACAACGGATGACGCCGCAGACACTCTCGAATACCACAAGCTTCTTGCAGAAGATAAGACTTTTAAATGCAAGGTTCTCCCTGCATTTCGTCCCGACAAGGCTTTAGGCATCGAACTCCCCGGTTACAATGAATGGGTTCTTGCTCTCGAAAACGTAATGGGCAAAAAGGTTGAAAGCTTCACCGAGCTTAAAGCCGCCATGCTTTCAAGAATCGAATTCTTCAAAGAAATGGGTTGCCGCGCTTCCGACCACGCTTTCACCTACGTGCCCTATAACAGAGCCGATGAAGACGAACTCAACGCCATATATGCAAAACGTCTCTCAGGAGCAGAGCTTACAACTGATGAAGTTGATAAATACAAAACCGAGCTTATGCTTTTCCTTGCGGGTCAATACAATCGTCTTGGCTGGGGTATGGAAATCCATATCGGTGCAATGCGTAACAACAACGGCATAATGTTCAAAAAACTCGGCCCCGACACAGGTTACGACTCTGTTGCCGACTATGAGATAGCCGTGAATCTCTCAAGACTTCTTGATGCTATGCTCTGTGGTGCAGGTCTTCCCAGAACAGTTCTCTTTACACTCAATCCCAAGGACAACTACGTTCTCGGTACAATGCTCGGTAACTTCCAGAGTGACGAGGCAGAATCAAAAATTCAATTCGGCTCCGCCTGGTGGTTTAATGATAACTATGATGGTATGCGTACACAGATGCAGACACTTATGAATCTGGGTGTTATTTCCAAATTCGTAGGCATGATTACTGACTCAAGAAGCTTCCTGTCATACCCCCGTCACGAGTATTTCCGCAGAATTCTCTGTGAACTTTTAGGTGACCTTGTTGAAGAAGGCAAGTATCCCGATGACATTGAGTTCTTAAGCAAGGTTGTTCAGGACGTTTCATTTAATAATGCAGTTAAATATTTTGGAGTATAATTTTTATGGCAGGTATATTCAGACAAAACACTGAAATCACATACGATGATAAAGATTTAATGGAAGAGAATTCCTTTATCGGTGCCGAACCCGATATGACTCCCATTCCAAAATTTGAGGATATAAGAAACAAGCTCCCGCAACCCTTGTGGGATAATCATAAAGATTATCTTGACTGCTATTGGAAAGCATGGGAAATCGCCTTCGGTAACCTTTATATGCCTACTAAAGAAAACGGTTTTGTTAGCCGTTATATTGATGCAGCTTTTAACGGTTGTATTTTTATGTGGGATTCGGCTTTTATGCTTATGTTCGGAAAATATGCCGACAGAATTTTTAAGTTCCAGGAAACTTTTGATAACTTTTATGCCCATCAGCACGTTGACGGTTTTATTTGCCGTCAGATTGACGAGGAGGACGGTAAAGACATTTTCCCCCGTCACGACCCCTCATCAACAGGTCCCGAGGTTATGGCTTGGTGCGAATGGGATTATTTCCTTAACTTCGGTGATAAAGAAAGACTTGCAAGGGTTTACCCTTGCCTTATTGCGTATCATCAATGGATGCAGGAGCATTTCACTTGGCGCGACGGCACATATTTCTCTTCAGGTTACGGTTGCGGAATGGATAACTGCCCCAGACTTGATGAAAAATACCACGTTTGTTACAGTCACGGTCATATGATATGGGTTGATGCATGTATGCAGGAGCTTAACGCTTGCAATATACTTATAAAAATGTCTGAAATTCTTGGACGTGATGAGTTCGTTCCCGAGCTTGTTGAAGAAAGGGACAGACTCTATAAAGTTATCAATGAAAAGCTCTGGGATGAAAACACCAAGTTTTACTATGACCTTCGTAATGACGATACCTTTAACGGTGTAAAACACATCGGTGCTTTCTGGTCACTCCTTGCAAAATGCGTTCCGCCAGAGCGCAGCGAGAGCTTTATTGCGCACCTTAATAACGAAAATGAATTCAAAACAGTACACCGTGTGCCTACACTCTCAAAAGACCACGAAGAATATAATCCCCGTGGCGGTTATTGGTGCGGTTCAGTATGGGCTCCCACAAACTATATGGTTCTTAAAGGTCTTGACGCTTACGGAAAATACGAGCTTTCTTACGAAATCGCCTGTTCACATCTCGACGCTGTAGTTGATGTTTTCAAGGATACAAATACTCTTTTTGAAAATTACGCTCCCGAGTTTTTTGACGGCAAGGCACATAGAGGCAGCTCTTCTCAACCTGATTTCGTAGGTTGGACGGGTCTTTCGCCCATATCGATTATGTTTGAATATGTGTTCGGTATAAAACCCGATGCGGCAAACAATAAAATCACCTGGCACGTTAACCTTACCGATAAACACGGTATTGAAAAATATCCCTTCGGTACAGATGGTGAGCTCACTCTTATCTGTGACAAGCGCGAAAATGCTGATGATGAACCCGTTATTACATTTGAATCAAACATCCCCGTAACTGTTGAGATTATATGGGGCAACGATGAAAAGAAAAGTAAAACAATCACAAAATAAAAAACAGGACTTTGGCTGATGATAACCAAAGTCCTGTTTTTTATTTCCAATAATCCACATCGTGTGGTAAATCGATATTTTTTGCTTTAAACACGGGAACCTTACCCTGTTTTCGTTGTTTGTCGTAATCTTTAAGTGCTCTGAAAGCATATTTACCCAGAATTAATATTACGGGCATATTGATTATTGTCATAGCGCCCATGAGAACATCCGCCACGTTCCACAACAAATCTGCACTGAGACCTGCGCCAACAAAAATCAACAAGGATGCAATGACATAATAAATTCTCATAAACGTCTTGCTCGGGATCTTGCCCATAATAAAAATAATACATTTGTCAACGTAATAAAGGTTGCCGAGCAACGTGGTAAATGCAAACAAAATCATTGCAACTGTAATAAATATTGGTCCGAACGCTCCTAAAGCACTACTCAATGCCGCCTGAACATAGGGAGCACCGGAAAGCTCCGCGGAAGGCTCTACACCGGAGCACATACACATAAACGCACTTGCAGAACAAACAAGAATTGTATCAATAAAAACGGAAAGAACCTGCACAAGACCCTGCTTAACGGGATGAGCAACTTCTGCAGAAGCGGAAGCGTTTGGTGCAGAACCAACACCTGCTTCGTTACTGAAAAGACCGCGTTTTATACCGAACATTACGCAAGAACCGCTAAAACCGCCAAAAATGGCTTCTATATTAAATGCCTCTGAAAAAATCGTTTTAAAAACGTCAGGCAAGACTTTAATATTAAGAGCAACAATAACGAGTGCCACAAGTATATATGCAACACCCATAACAGGCACAAGAAAGCTTGTAACCCTTATGATTCTTGAACCACCGCCGATTAAGCAGTAGCACACAATAGCGGCTATAATAAATCCTATTATCCACGGTGTTTTTTCAGCATCATAAAAACCATAGGATGAAAATGTTGACTGCAGGTTATATGAAGCGAGCATATTGAAGCCTATACCGTATGTAAGAATAAGACAGACCGAAAAAATTATTGCAAGGGCCTTATTCTTAAGAGCACCCTGAATATAATATGCAGGCCCACCACAGCATCCCTCGGGTGTTCTCTTTTTATAAATCTGTGCAAGAGTACTTTCCACAAACGCAGATGCACTGCCTATAATTGCAATAAGCCACATCCAGAAAACCGATCCGAAACCACCCAGACACAAAGCTGTAGAGACTCCGATAATATTGCCTGTACCTACACGTGAGGCGGTAGAAACCATGAGTGCCTGAAAAGATGAAACACCCTTTCCGTCAGCAGGCTTTTCGGTCACACAGCGTATTTGCTCTTTAAAAAGCCTGAACTGCACAAACCTTGTACGGATAGTGAAATAAATACCGCCCACAACAAGAAGTATAACCAAAATATAACTGTACAAAGCATCGGTTACCGACGTGGTCGCCGATTCAAATATTTCTAAAACTTTATGTGCCACACTAAACACCCTTATTTATTGAGAGAAAATTCTAAAACTATAGGACAATGGTCGCTGGAATATGTACCGTTGTGTATACCCGAAAGGACATTATAACTGTTGACCTTTATACCCTTTTCAGAGACCATAGAATAATCAATTCTTTTATATTTTTCAGGATTTCCCCAACCCTGATACGTATGCGAATCGGATGTGTTTTCTGTCGCATACTTCGCATCGTCAAAATTCTCGGTCACACTGATATATGTCTGAGAGCCTTCTTCTGCATTAAAGTCGCCCATAATTACGGAAGGCAGTGACCCGAACTCTGCAATTTTATCAAGAACAACTTTTATTCCGTTTATTCGTGCCTCATCGCTAACGTGACTGAGATGTGTGTTGAAAACAACAAAATCTTCCCCCGTGGTATTATCGCTTAAGATAACGTAACTGCACACGCGGTTATATTGTGCGCCCCATGATTTACTCATAATCTCGGGAGTTTCTGAAAGCCAGAAAGAACCTTTATCAACCAATTTGTAAAGAGCTGTGTTGTAAAAAATCGGACAACCCTCCGAATTAAATG
Organism: Clostridia bacterium; assembly: GCA_017461235.1. Lineage (GTDB taxonomy): Bacteria > Bacillota > Clostridia > Oscillospirales > Acutalibacteraceae > DTU089. The sequence continues at coordinate 30,644 of JAFTYU010000035.1, forward strand.
CATCGTCACGGTACGTAATAACCGAATCATATCCCTTTAAAGTATCGATAAGGTAGGCATAATGCCACTTGGTAGCCTCCTGGAAACCTATTATGCCTGGTTTTTCATTTTCTATATCGTCAATGATTAAATCGGCACGGTAGAACCAACTTTTTTTGCCTAAATCCGTGGGACTTATGCATCTTAAGTTGTAACTCATCATTTTTATGTTACCGTTATTTTCAACGTTAATCTCAACCTGCGTCCTGTTATCCTTATAATGGGGATAATACCACACAAAACTGATACCAAACACTATAATAAGAGTCAATAAAACTGATATCAACGATATTACTGTTTTTCTCTTTTTCATTTTATCTCCTGACTGAAATTGAAGCCTGTTCCGTTACACTTGGGACATTCAATCTTTTCTTCTTTTCCACCGCTTGTTTTTGGCTCTTCAACCGTGTACCCCCAACCCTGACAGCTTACGCAAGAAAAATTTTGGTCTATTTCAGTTTGCAGGTCAATATCCGTATTAACTAATAAGCCTTCGTCGGTGTATGAAAACAGCTGAAGTCCCCAATAATAGTAATCAGGGTCACTTTCGCGAGTGACGTCAAAAGCGATGACAATAGCTCCTTTATATTCACCGAGCCATGTTCCTTCAACTTGGTAATCACTTTCTGTGAACTGCTCTAAAATCATTTTTTCAAACTCATCAGAAGACTCAATAACGCAGGCTGCAACTTCTTCTGCGGTAGCAGAATTAATCATTTTTTCAGTCAACGTCTCTGCCATTTCAAGTTCTTCCTGATGTTTTTTCTCTTCAGGGGTGAGAATTTTCTGAGTTGTGCTCACTTCGCCGGCTTCTGTTGATTTTTCTGTGTTATCGTTATTACCCTGCTTTACACCTGAACAGGATGACAACACAATAATGCAAGCTAAAATTAACGCTGAAAGCATACTGAATTTTTTCATAATAACATCACCTTTTTAATTGTACCACGGTTAAAAATCAGAAACCTGAAGCATACCGTAGGCATACCATTGACCTATTTTAAACATGGAATCGCCACAGTAATGAGCTCCGTCATATTCACTATTTTCGTTGTTGTTTTCATATTTTGATTTACATGTTGATGTATCAATCCATATGGAGTTTGCGAGCTTGGTTGTTGAAGACGTGCTGTTCTGATACAGACCTGCAGATGTTTTCCCTATAATGTTTTTTGTTGTTGCCGCAGGAACGTACCATAGAGATGCATTATTCGTCTTATGTGTATTTACAGTATCGGAATACACCCAGCCGTTATATGTCTGATCGGCGCTTAATAAAGGATTGTAGAAAGTATTACTGTTATATGCCGCAATACCTCCGTCAACAAATCCTATATGAGCATCAGCATCCCTTGACTCAAATGCCGAACGCACCTTGTTCACAAGGATATTCTGCAGATCCCCGTATTGGTTTGCCCAGGCCTCAAATCCGGAGTCACTTTCGCCCTGATGCCACATAAACGACCTGATATTGACATTGTCCGCACCATGCATTGCAGAAATCTCGTTAAGGGCGTTGTTCACATAGGCAATCATATTATCTGCAAGATAGCCGCCCAGGTCATTATAAATGTTCTCGGCATTGGATGCATTATTATAATTACTTTCGTATAACCAGTTACCGCCAAGGAACGTGCCTGCCGCGGTATATTTAATAATATACCATTTTTCATCTTTTGTTTCTTCGTTTGTAGCAAGATAGTAAGAAAGACCTACTTCAGGACCGAACCAGAGGTCTGCCTGACCGCCTATACCCAAACGGAAGGTTTCAAAGGCATTGTTGGAATAATACGTTCTCCAGTTCGACAAACCATCAGCACTGTTAATGTTGTTGTATTTAATTTTTATGTTTGAAAAATCCGTATCCCCGACTGATGCTTTAACCGCATCAGTCAAAGGGCTTGCGCCGTAAGCATTGGATTGGCCGCAAAGGATAATGACGTTTGCTGTTTTTTCTTTTAGCTCCATTGTTTCCCTCATACTCAGATAAACAGGTGCAGTAGCTGTTATTTTCTGTTGTTTTAACATCTCAATATCTTTACTGTCAATAACTTCATCACCGTTTAAATCACACACATATTTCTGAATTGTGGAAAGACCTCTTGTATTATTAATTGCCTTTTCCACAGCGCTGATATCATCGGCAGTAAAGGGCACTCCGTCAAAATCGAAGTCACCTTTAAGATAAACGCTCATATTTATCTGATGACCGTTAACCAATTTTTCGAGAAGTGAACAGTCGATAACATCCAATGCTCCGTCACCGTCAATATCGGCATTGTAATAATCCGAATCACTAAAAGCATCGCCTGAAAGCACCATATTTACAAGCTGCTGATAGTCGTTTGAATCTATAACCTCATCTTCAACAATGTCACCGATATCAACCAAAGAGTAGGCCGCATTTTCGGATGCAATTACTTTATATTCACCGCTTTTATCAAACACGGGGCAAGATCCCTGAGCATTGGTTTTCTGTCCCCAAAGCTGTTCTGTAGTTGCACTCTGCAACAAATATGCTACTTCGCCCGATGCAAATTCTTCTATAGTTTTGCAGATTGAAGTGCCGGCAGCATCTGCGGTTGTACTGCCTTTTGCGGCATTACCACTACCGTTCTGTGAAACGCCAGAGCCGTCTTTTGCACAATCAGCAAGGTAATAGCAACCGGAAAGCTTTGTTGAAGATGTAGCATAACCGGCAAAACCGCCGCAATAATTGTTAACTGCACTTGCAACGCCTGCATTGTAGCAATTCTTAACCGTACCGCTTGTGTAGCCAACTGCACCGCCAATATATGAATTACCCGATGCAACAGTACAATATGTATAACAGTTTTCGATAGCGCCTGCATTATGACCGCAAAGACCGCCTATATATTCGTTACCGCTGAAATAGGAATTGTCAACACCTGTTTTTTCTACAGTTGCACCTGAACCCATGTAACCGAACAATCCGGCATAAGACTTCGTGGAATCATTTATATACAAACCGTTAACGGTGTAACCCTGACCGTCAAACATACCATTATATTGGTATGTGGCGTTACCTATGGGCTCCCACACTCTTAAATCTGATTTGCTTGCGTTGAGCATTCCGTAAGAAGATAACACATCTGTATTGTCTGTAATATCGCAAAGAAGGACGGCATTTGCGCTGTTATCCCCTGCGTTTACATTAGCGCTGAACCAATGAAGTTCGCCTGCGTTTGAAATCTCATAAACATTGTCCTTGGTACCGTCGTTGTTGAGATCATATTTATCTGTTGTAAGAGCAGGAACCTGATATTTACCGCAATTGTTACAAAAACCGTTAGTATAACCTACGTTACACGGGTCTGCAGGGTTTGTAGCAACTGCTTTGAAATTGTTTCTTATAGTATCAACATTACCTGTTGTAATGTAGTAAGCGTAAGAATAGGGACTGTAACTCTTGAATGTAAAGGTATCAACCGCCGCGATGTAAGATGTGGGACTCTCCGTTGCGGGTGAAACCGTTGTAGAAAGGTTTCTGTTGAAAACACCTGTAAACATATTTGTCTGACCGGGGCAGTAAAGACCGATGCCGAAGCTGTCTGCATCGTCACCGATATATGCCGCCCAGTTTTCGTTACAGTAGAAGTTCTGGTTGGCACCTTCAGTATCACCCCAGAAAACGAGAGAGCTTTCAGTAGTCTTTGTGTTACTGTCAGACCAGGGTTCACCGCCTGAATAATAAACGAATGTGTTGAGGGGCTCTACGCAATAGAAGGCAGGAAGCTCCTGTGTGGTAGTTGCCGAAGGATAGCCTGAATAGTCAACGAATCTGCAGGTTGCTCTCATCAGACCGTCTTCAAGAGTGTACCATGCTTCCATATAAGAAGGTGTAATGTGCTCTGCGGTTTTACCCCAGTCAAGAGGGCGGCATTTAACGTAAATTTCATTGTCTGTTACTTTCAGGTCAACGATTTTACTTGCCTCGTTGTGAACGTTACCACCCTGAACCGGGTTATAGTTCCACGGAACACCGTTATAATCACCGGGCTCGTAAGGATATGAGCCTGTACCGTAATATGACTGCTGAACAAGTCGTCCTGTATCGTTACAGTTGATAAGGTTAACGTTACTACTTGTATTGTAACGCCATGAAGACGTACCGACCTTTGATTTAAAGTCAACCTCGGTTATTTTGGAAGTACCGTATTTGCTTACGGATGACATAACTCCATTAGTTAAATCTTCAAGGTAAGTAAGGGCGCCGCCCCAATGCAAATCAATACCTATTTTGTAATCCGTGCTTGAAAGATAAACCATATTATCGGGAATGGTAGCATTGGATGTTGTAACCGATTTCAGAGAGAAATCCATAAAGTCAACATCAAGACCTGTGAAAGATATTGAAGTTATCTGTGTCTGTGTTGTGCCGTCAAGGAAACCGTCAATATAACCTTCAAAAACTCCGTCTTCGGACGGCTCAAGGAAAAACTCCTCGGCTGTTTCACCCATAAGCATTATTCCCTTTACATATGCATCAGAAGAATAATGTATTTCATAGCGGTTGAAGGCGGAAACAGTTTTGCCGAACGTGTATTTATAATTAGCCGTGGGAACAGTAATTGCACTGCCGTTAACAGTAACCGAAACATTCTCGGATTCCTTTACGTTTACGGTGAATTCAGCAGATTTGTCACCATAAGTAACTGTTATAGTCTGAGCTCCTGTTGTTTCAAGAACCTGTGGTGAACAATAGAAGCCGGATTCAAGAATTTCGGTAGTGCCGTCAGGATATTTAACAGAAATGGCAAGACCGCTCGTATTAAGCTTTTCGCCCAGACAGTAGTTAAGCTTATGGGGTAGGGAAGCAATTTCCAGCTCACCCAACAAAAGCGGTTCCCATTTTGAATACAAGCTATAACTGCTTGATGCAATATCGGTATCTTCAGTAATTCTGTCACCTGTGCCGTCAGGACCTGTGTACCATCCTGCAAAAACAAGCCCATCTCTTTCGGGTTGCGGAAGTGTACCATAAGTACCGCCCGAAGAATATGTATATGTCTTTCTGAAAACGATGTTTTGTGAATATTCATAAACTTCCGATTCACAAATTCTTATATCGGAAACCGTTGCATAGCTTCCTGTGGTGTTATTATCAAATCTTATCTGAATAAACGCCGCATTTGACGGTGTGGTAAAACTCCACATGTTATGACCGTATTGGGTCGCTAAGGCACTTTCGTGAGAAATAAACGTATCCAAAGAATCAAAATAGAAAACAAAGGACTCAAAATTTGTAACAGTTCCGTTTGCGTTGTATTCAAAGATGTAAGTTGTATCGGGTTCAACGGGCATAGAATAATAGCCTGTGTTTGAACCCATTGAGTGAGCGGTATATATCTCACTCGTAGAATCATTCGTAAGAGTAAAACTACCCGCAGAAATATCGTGGGTTATTGTGCCCCCTGTAAGATTCGGACTTATAACGCCTGAATTTACATGGTTTGCCCATTGCTCAAAAACAAACAGATTGTCGAACGCAAGTTCATAAACATCTGACGCCGCAAAAGCAACGGGATTCAAAAAGCTTATTGCAAGTAAAATTGTACTGATTAATATTACAGCAATCTTTTTCAGGATTTTTTTCATATAAAACCGCCCTTTTCAATCTTTGCGCATACCAATGTTATTTTACTATATAAGAGAAAATATTGCAATATGTGATTTCAGGGCATGTCCCGGTACGGCAGCTTAAATTTTTTATCATCTGAAATCCATATTTTAATTCTTTAATTGAACTTTTTATATTAAAATCACAGCAATAATTTTAAAAAATCGTATGGAAAGTTTGAAAAAACATTTCAAATATGATATAATATACAAAAATAAATATAGAAATAAACGACACATGTAGCATCTCAGGATGTGTAAATCTGATTACGGTACGGATTTGCAGGCATGTGTTTTTTGTTTTGCCAAAAAGGAGATTTATTATGCCAAGAAATCAATTTCAAAGAATGGTTTTTGCTTTCATAACTGTTGTAATTACCGTTCACGCTTATGTATTTTACAGTCTTTATGTTATTCACGGTGAAATGTTTATGCAAATCACGGGTGAAAGCGGAGTTATTGCCGCAATCAACAAAATGGGAGGCGTTCCCGTTTTTGGTACACCTGTTCCTATATGGGCAGTTGTGGTTATTGAGTTTGTACTTGCCTACACTCTTGAGAACCTTCTTGGGTCGCCGCTCTCTTTCAAGCTTGCTTGTAAAAATTTCGACCCCCGCACAACCCATCCTGTTCTTTTCGAAACAGCAATTATCTGTGCAACAGTCGGAATTATGTGCCCCGTTATGAGCTTTATCGCTGCATTCCTTTATTATAACTATCAGGCAGGCTTCAATATGTGGACGCTTCTTGCAGATTGGCTCAAGCTCGTATGCTTCAACTTCCCGTTTGCATTCTTCACACAGCTTTTCTTCATTCAGCCTGCCGTAAGAAAGATATTCAAAACAATCTTTGCTAAAGATATTAAAAACAGAGTGAAGCTTGAAGAAAAATCTTCTGTAAACAACTGAAAAAGATAGCTTAAACGGAGACTCTTCATAAAAAACCAGTCTCCGTTTTACTATATTCATACACCCGATTGAATTTCAGGATTGATAACATCGGTGATACGCTATTAAGAATTGTTAATGGTGAGTATAAGAAAAAATAAATATCAAAACCATTTCATATAATTCTAAGCACAAAGCCAAATGTGATAATAATTTTGACGAAAGGACCTCAAATATGTATAAACCTAAACCAATTGATACAAAAGATATTAAACTTCCGGAAGAGCTTCTCGCTCTGACTGAAAAAATTGCTGAAAACGTTCATGATGTGTGGGCACAGGGACGAATTTCCGATGGATGGACGTACGGAGAAATTAAAGATCCCGGGAAGAAAACGACGCCGCTTCTCATACCTTATGATGAATTACCTGACAGTGAAAAAGCGTATGACCGTAATACTGCCTTAGAAACGTTGAAGCTGATTGTTAAACTGGGTTATTCAATCAAAAAATCTGAATAAACCCCTTCCTGTTCTACATTTAATCATATGATATACTTCAATCATTGAAAGACAAAAGAGATATACCGTACAAAAAATGTAAAATTGTCCAAAACAACGACTCCGTGCAAAAGTAACTACTAATGGCAACATATACTTTTTTGAGCCGTAGTATTACAATTTCATTAAACTATTTTACAAAAAACATTAAAACCACTATGTGAGGAATTTTTTGTAAACAAAAATGACAATCAGTTCTACAATTAAATAATTTTCATTTAAGAGAACCGGATTTCTTGCTCCGGTTCTCTTTTTTTCTCCCCCCCTCAAAGCGGCTTTTTTAAATCGTGGTATATATAATATATCGATTACGAGAAATGACGGAGAACACATTATGGTTGAAATGCCCGAACTTATGAAATCTTATAAAGAAACAATGTTGGCGAAGGGATAATCATATCGGCAACAGATTCCGGATAAACAAAGATACTTGAAATTAAATTTGAAGATGTCGGTGTTGAAAATATATAGGGAATTGGTTGAGAAATGTTGTGTGAAAATTTTTATATAACTTTTTATTTATCGAATAAATGCCTTTCCCCCCCTTGAAAGTCCACATATAAAAACATGATATCATAAATACACAAAAACTATGTATTTGAGGAGGTGCTTCTTTGTCCTAAGGAATAAAACACAAAAAAGAAGGGATGTGGTATTTGGCAACACTGCTCTGGCAAAGCAATCAATAACCAAGTTTTCATTTTCGCAATGCATAAAATGATTTAATTAAAAACAAACATGAATATTTGAAAGGGTTTTTTTGTTATGAAGAATAATTATCAGACTATTAATGCAACAAAAACAATGTATGGCAGTAAACAGGTTGACCTTGACGGTGGCACCTGGCACGGTGGCAGACAAGGCGACCTTGACGGTGGCACCTGGCACGGTGGCAGACAGGGCGACCTTGATGGTGGCACCTGGCACGGTGGCAGACAAGGCGACCTTGACGGTGGCACCTGGCACGGTGGCAGACAGGGTGACCTTGACGGTGGCACCTGGCATGCGGAGTATAATTCTTTGAATTCTGAATAATAAGAACTTGCGACGTTGGTCGCTTATTAATGAATAAGGGGGTTGTTGTATGTTGTACCTTATATTAATTCCGATAATTGCTATAGGAATAACTTTCGCTATTAAAATTCAATCATTAAAAGAGCCGAATAACTTCGTTTTCAATTATGCGGCTAAAACGAAATTTGAAAACAAAGAACACTCCTATAAATTTAACATTCAAAAATATAGTTCGGGGTATAGGTGTTACATTGAACAAATCCCTTCTTTTCGAGGCAGGGCAACCAATAACTATATACCGCATTATTGGGTGGAAAATTCAACGGGTAAACACTACATTTGTTGGACCGGTAAAATAACGTATTCAGAGCAGGCAAAGACTCTTTGTCGTAATTGGGCTGATGCAACACAAATGTTTATTGATACCGGTAAGCCTGCACCGGGATTTGAAAGGTAGGATACTATTGTATGGAAACATTTGAGATTATTATAACCATCATATGCTTGATTGCATATACGATTTTCGCAGTATGGGCAATTAGTAAATGCAAAAAGTTATCTACCGGCATTGCGAGTACCATATGCTTAGCTGCCGGAAGTGCCGGTATATACTTTGCCGCCTCTGTTGTAGCTGTAGTTTTAATTTGGCTATTAAAGGCTTTATTAGTTATTGGCGCGATAGCATTGGTACTGTATTTAATTGGAGGCTAATAGTGAAATACGAGCATAATTTTTATACTACAAGGGATAAGTTATTGGACATAGAGTTTCTTTTTTTAGATTTGGGTGCAGAGATTGGCTGGAGAGGGTATGTTCTGTCAGAGATAAACTATAAACAATTTTCTTCAAAAAGATCTGATGTTTATACGGACACGCATTTATACATCGATGAAAATCAGCACAGATATATTGATGCAGATAAAGATTATCCATACATTTGCTGGACCAAGCCGATATTTAATTTAGATACAATGCATGAATTGGCAGCTATGTGGGCTGAAATTACATCATATTACATTCGTCATGGCGGAGATTTTGCTTTTATTCAGAAAAAGTTAAAAGGAGCAGGTGTCATATGATGAGATACGAATTCAATATGTATCGAACATCTGATAAGTTTTTGGATATCAAGTTTTTGTTTGTTGAAATAGCTCCATCAGATTGGCGAGCATATATTTTGACAGATATTAATTACCAAAGAATATCGCAGGAACGTTCAGATTCTATTACGGTTATACATAGATTAACTGAATATGATGAATCTATAAGAACAAAGATTTTTACTTTTATAAGAAACAACAATATTCCTTATTGCAAACAAACAATTCATTATATTTGTTGGTCATCTGTTGTGAAGAATCTTGAAAGTATGAGAGAAGTTGCAAAAACATGGTCAGAGATAACATCATACTACATTCAACACGGTGGATCTTTCGAAACAATTCAACCCAGACTTAAAGCAAGAGGGATAGTAACATTATGAGAAAAATTATGAAGCTTATTAAGGAGATTTTAAAAATGAAGTGTAATACCGATAAAAGAAATGTATCATCTAATGAACCATGGATCTTTACCGCTGAGGTTTATGATGAAATCAAGAGAACCATAGGTCGTAGAAAGCCGGAACAAGGCGGTATCCTTGGCTCTAGTGACGGCAAACACATTGATCATTACTATTTTGACAAAACCGCAAACCGCTCTTCTGCAAGCTATACCATGGATACGAAGGCATTAAATGAAGTGATTCATAACTGGAATGATAATGGCGTCCAGTTGGTAGGCATTATCCATTCGCATCCTCAGGGCGTAAATCGACCTTCGTCAGGCGATATGGAAACAGCAAAGCACATTATCGAAACCATCGATGTTCAGGGTAGGTTTTTTACACCTATAGTACAAGTATCTCCTAAGCTTACTGGAGAAATCAAGATTTACCCTTACACATTTGAGCAAACAGTCGAAATGAAACCTCAGTCTATGGAAATTGAAGAAAGCGCGGTGGATAAAATCAAAGAACGTCATTTGAGAGCACTTGATAAAAAAGCTCCGAACCGTTTTAAACGAATTGAATCTATTTTCCCCGAAAATCTTATGAAAAAAAAGGTTGTAATTTGTTTCGGATGTGGTGGTTCCGGGCCGTTCATTGAAACCCTTGCCCGTTGTGGAGTTGAAACTTTTGTAAATGTCGATGGAGATATCGTTGAAGATACAAACATTGCAACCCAGGGTGCCTATATTCATGAAATCGGAAAATATAAAGTGGATGTTCTCGAAGAAAGGATCCGCAATATCAACCCTTTGGCGCGTGTTGTAAGCATTAATCGTTATTTAGATGAGAATATGACTGATGACGAGTTTGCACTCATTACCGGAATCAAGAATTACAATTACGAAGATGTATTGCTTCTAGGGTGCACAGATAATTTCTATGCTCAAGATCGATGTGCGCAGTTGGCACTCAAATTCGGTGTACCATACTTGGCGGCACAGATTTTTGAAAAAGGCAGAGGTCATGAAGTAATTTTTTCTTATCCGGGTGTTACAAAAGCTTGCCCCAGATGTATGCTGGAGAGCAGGTATAAAAAGTTTTTGACATCATCGCAAAACGCAACCGGTTCATCTTCAGGAGCGGCAGTATGCGTAACAGACTATCTTAATTCCATTAAAGCATATATGGCAATCTACATTCTCTGTTACAACGAACAGCAAACACCGTTTTATCATCTTCTTGATAAGTTTGCCGACAGAAACTATTTGATGACAAGGTGTTCCGATGAACTCCAAGCACCTGCATTTGAACCGATAGCAGAGTTGGAATCTAAAGAAACGGACCTTACCTTTCCGTTTATGACTGTAGCTATCGAGCAAACAGTAGAAAAAGACTGCCCCCTTTGTTATGGAACAGGAGACATCAGTATAATTAAGAATAGAATCCCGGATACGAGATATCTACCTAATATAAGTATTTAACATTATAACTCGAAAGGACTTGGCAATATGTTTAATTGGAAAAGACTTTGTTCTAATGAAAACAGTTTTGAAGAACTTCACGATGAACTCAAAGCAGGCAATGGATTATATATTCTTGACAACGTCAAGATGCCTGAAACCTGTGGTGACTGTGTTTGCACTATTGAATTCAAATATTACTCTGAAAATCGAATTGTTCTGTCTTGCTCCGGTGCGCCCGTTGACTATTTAGGCACTGATACTCAGATTGCAGAATGGTTAACTACTGGTACAAAGGAGTTTGGCAACTTTGATGAGGTTAAAACATTTCTTTCCAAATTCAAAAGTGATAGATGTTTAAACTCAGAAGATGACATTATCCCGGTAAGCGTTGTGGAGAATGGTACATCGGCAGAAGTTGCTAAACCCAGACCTAAAGTTAAATATGACAAGGACAATCTCACCGTGCCCGAATCCAATAAAAAATATATTGTCATTGATAAGGATAAACTTATTCTTGAACTAAACGATGAGATTTTTGGTCAAGAAGAAAACATTGCGAAAATCGCACACTTAGTGTGCAATCATCTTGCTACCAAACATAAATCAAGACCTTTGTCCGTCTTCATTTATGGACCGACCGGAATCGGTAAGTCTGCTGTTATTGAAGCTTTGGTTGCTGCTATAAACAGGCAAATTGATAAGGATAAAGCTTTTGCATACAGACCTGTTGATTGCACGCAGTTTCAGGATAGAGCCGATATTTCAAGGCTGACCGGTGCTGCTCCTGGTTATGTAGGTTTTGATGAGCCCGGCGTTTTTGCAATTCTTGAAGATAACCCAAATACCGTCTTCGTTTTCGAGGAAATAGAAAAAGCAGCCAACAATGCCACTGAGGTAATTATGCAGGCAATGGAAACCGGAAAACAGGAAACCAACGGAAAAACACTCAAAAGCGGAGAGAATTATTACGATCTTTCCAATTGTATTATTTTCTTCACCAGCAATATCGAGATAAATGAAAAGAAAAACATCGGCTTCGCATTTCCCGTTAACCACGACAGAAAAGATGCACAAGCGAAAGCCATTTGCAGCACTAATATTGCGAGAATCATCGGAAAAGAAACTAAAGAAGCAAAAGTTAAACTTGCAGGTACAGGCAAATTCAGAAGAGAAGTAATTGGCAGAATGAACGCAATAATCAAGTTCAATGCAATTACAGGTGATGCCATAAAGGATGTTGCTGCAAAATGCATTAGCAATCTCGCAGAAAAAGATCATTATCTCTACGTAACTGAAATTGAAACCGGTGTGCTTCAAGAGTTCTTAAACGTGACCGCAGGAGAAGTCGAAAACTTTGGAGTTCGTGCGGTACGTGATGAAGCGCAATACTATTTTTCTGATGCGTTAAGAGTATACTCGCATACTCATGCGGACTATGCCCATATTAAGATAACGGGAACTCTTGATAATGTTGTGATCGTGGAAAGCGAATGATGTAAATACACTTTATTCCCTTCTCCCCTGTGCGATTATATAAAAGTAAAATTACAAACACATAATAAACGGAGGAAATCCCTTATATGAATACAATTGTTAAGAGCAGCCATGGTATTACGCTGATTCCTGTAACAAGCAAATTGCTTGCGGAACGTAAAATTTTTATCGAAGATGAAATCACACCGGCATCAGCATGCGAAACAGTCAGAGCCCTTATGCTTCTTGTAAAAGAAGATCCTGACAAGCCAATTGATATTTATATTAATTCGCCCGGCGGACGGGTCGATGCGGGCTTAATGATTTACGATACGCTAAAAGGTATGAAAACAGAAGTTAATTTGCACTGCATCGGAATGGCTGCATCTATGGCAGCGGTCATTCTTGCCGGTGGTAAAAAAGGCCATCGCTTTATCCTGCCGCACAGCAAGACCATGATACATGAGCCATTAATTTCAGGCGGCGTCGGAGGTAGTGCAACCTCAATTCAACGCACAGCAGAATCAATTATGGAAACAAAACGACTCACTGTAGAATTGCTTGCCAAAGACACAGGTAAAAAAGAAAAAGATATTGAATCCGCTGTCGCGTTTGATAATTATATGAATGCAGAAGAAGCCATCGCATTTGGTATTTGCGATAGCATAGAGTATGAGCTTGTATAAGGAGAAAAAAGATGGATAAAGTAATACTCGCAAAGAACGTGGTTCTGGATGGAGGCTTGGGTTCAAGCCGTCCCAATGACAATCAAATGATTTTCGGTGGTTCCGGCTCAGGAAAATCCATGTCGATATTTCTTCCGACCTTGTATAACATAAGGGACAGTAGCTTTATAGGTACTTTTGCGAAAAGAGGCGTTGTATCTAGTGGTGTGGCTTATTTTAAGAAGCAAGGGTACAAGAATTATGTTTGTAATTTAGCTAATCCTGAAAAAGATGATTTTCTCCCTGACCCACTGGATTACGTTACATCCGATGATGATGTTCAAGAACTTGCTCGCCAGATAGCCAATGGGAATCCGGCATATCAACACTCGGTAAAATTTGATCCTTTTTGGAGAGAAGCCTGTGAAGCACTGCTAATCGGTTTAATTTATTATGTTCTGATGACTGCAGAGCATCCTTGCATGAAGAAAGTAATCGATCTCTTTTATTCACTTAAAATCAGGGAAGACGGCAAAGCAATAACTACAACTTTAGACAGGCAAATTGAATTTCTTGAGACTAACGCACCTGATTCAATTGCAGCGAGAAAGCTGGGCTCCTTCCGTCAGCTGCCTTACGCTACGGCAACATGCGTAAGAGATGACCTTGAAAAAGCCATTCAGAATATGTTTCCCGTATCTATTCAGGCGGCAATGTCAGATGAAGCATACATTGATTTTGAAAAATTCGCAACAGAGAAATCTGCTATGTTTATCATCACAAGCCCGGTAAGAACTTCCCAATATGGTTTCGCAAATCTGTTATTCTCAATTGCTATTCGTCAGTTAATGGAGTTTGCTGAGAGACGAGAAGACAACCGTCTTCCCAGACACGTAAAATTACTTTTCGATGATTTCAGCTGCGGATTCCCTATTATGAACTACGAAAAAGCCATTTCCACCTTTAGGGCTGCGGGTATCTCTTCTATGATGCTTTGTCAATCCCTGTCACAGTTGGACGCAACATATGGACCTGATAACAGCACGGTCATTCTTGATAACTGCAGTACACTCGTTTATCTTCCCGGTGGCATGAATAAAAAAACTTGCTCGTATGTCAGTGAAATGATCAACTTGCCTTTGGATGAAATTATGTTTATGGAGATGGGCAATGTAGTTGTGTTCCGATCCGGCAAGCAGCCTGTTATTGCTCCTCGATATGACACTCCCGGTGATCCGCTTTATCAAAAATTTATTTCCTGCGGAACGACCAAAAAGAAAAAGCAAAAGAAGGAGAGAGAAGCATCAAATACTGTTTCTCGCTAAGCGATTTCAGTTATGAATAACACAAAGCATAATGTATTTGTCAAGCATCTTAAATTGACATTGCAGGAAAATTTCAAACCAAAAGCACAACCAATAACCTCGCTTGATGATTTATTTGCGGAAGATGACGAAGATGTATGTAACGATGAGATAACGAAGGAACTGGAAAAAATGTTTGATGAGCTGTTTAGCCCATCAGACGACAATAATTAAAGCAGCATGACAAAACACAGAAAGTTACAAATATTCGGCATAATATCAATATAGCGCATTTTGTTTTCACCACACTTTGAACGCGTAAAACAATTGATTGAATTCTTTGAAGAATGCGAAGCATTGTATATCATCAATTCCACAGGAATTGCATATCATCACGGCAACGCCGTGAATATCATCATTGCGAAAGCAATTTAATACACGCTACGCGTGATGATATACAGCCTGACGGCTGATGAGATAAAACGATAGCTCTGCTATCGTTGATGATATGCCATTGCTTTCGCAATGGATAAAAAAAGAACTAAGCTTTCGCTTAGTTCTTTTTTGGTGGGAGCGGGTGGATTCACGCTCCGCGTGAAGTTCGTTCGCTACGCGAACCGTCGCATTTTATGTCCCTCGCGTCTCCGCCAAGGCGAACCGACGCGAGATGGACAACGTGGTTCGAATCCACCATATACACTATTCAAACAAAAGAAAAACAGACACCCTGTTGGATGTCTGCTTTTCTTGGTGGGAGCGGGTGGATTCGAACCACCGAAGGCGGTGCCAACAGATTTACAGTCTGCCCCCTTTGGCCACTCGGGAACACTCCCACATATTCTTTTATTCAATTGTGAATAAAAATGGAGCTGGTGGACGGACTCGAACCCCCGACCTGCTGATTACAAATCAGCTGCTCTACCAACTGAGCTACACCAGCGTCTCAACGCTTGACTACTATATCATAAATATTTGTGTATGTCAAGAGAATTTTTTAATTTTTTTATAAATTGTTTTGGTAATAAAACATTCAGAAAAATACTTTCCAAAACAAACTCGCCCAAGCTCTCCCTGAGCGAGTTTATAGTTTATTTTCTTACTCTTTTTATTCCTTCAAGAATAAGCTTCTTCGCATCCGCCGCTTTCTGAAACGGCAGAGAATCCATTCCTTCAAGGGGATATTCTATTCCCATAGCCTTGTATTTAGTTATACCCATGGTGTGATACGGTATCACGTCAAGTGCCTTAAGATTTTTCAATCCACCTATGAATTCACCTAAACCAACAAGGTCATCTGCATCGTCGCTATAGCCTTCCACCACAACATGCCTTATCCACACGGGAACCTTCTTTTGTTCAAGGTATTTTGCAAACTCAAGTATATGGGCATTATCTTTCCCGGTAAGGCTCTTATGCTTTTCGCTATTTATTTGCTTTATATCCAGCATAACAAGGTCAGTAAAACTCATAAGCTCGTCAAGTTTTTTAATGTACGCCGTATTTTCCGGGTTATATGTAACCCCTGATGTATCAATGCAGGTGTGAATACCTCCCGATTTCGCTTTTTTAAAAAGTTCAGTCAAAAAATCAACCTGCAACAAAGGTTCACCGCCGGAAACGGTTATACCGCCCTTTGAATAAAAAGAACGATTTTTATTAAACTCACTCAACACTTCATCAACCGTTATGCTTTCCCCTTTGCCTGTTTCCCATGTATCGGGATTATGGCAATAAAGGCATCGCATAGGACAGCCCTGCAAAAAAAGCACATATCTTATTCCCGGGCCGTCCACCGTGCCGAAGCTCTCTTTAGAATGGATATATCCTGTCATTTTTATATTTTATCGTGGAAAGTTCTTGAGATAACTTCGTCCTGCTGTTCTTTTGTAAGTTTTACAAAGTTCACAGCATAACCGCTCACGCGAACCGTAAGCTGGGGATACTTTTCGGGATGTTCCTGGGCATCAAGCAAAGTTTCTTTTGAAAACACATTTACGTTAAGGTGATGTCCGCCCTTTTGAACATAGCCGTCAAGAAGAGAAACAAGGTTATCTATCTGATTCTGTGTTGCTGCCATAATAGCATCCTCCTGTATTATTTGAAATTTAGTTATTCGTCTGTGTCAAGACCTTCAAAAAGCGTGGGTGTACCGCAAGCACCATTACTGCAATCCAGGTCAATTTCAATGTCGCCCGCGAAAATACGGTCGTCCTTACCTAAAGCACCGGGTATGATTGAGAAGGTGTTTGAGATACCGTCCTGTGCATCAATGAAGGGTAATTTTGCAACAGAAGCAAGTGAAGCAACCGCACCGTGACTGTCACGGCGGTGCATAGGATTGGCACCGGGGGCAAAAGCCTCACCTTTTTTACGTCCGTCGGGAGTTGCGCCTGTATTTTTACCGTAAACAACGTTTGATGTGATTGTCAGAATTGATGTTGTCGGAATACCGTCCCTGTACGTGTGATTTTTCTTGATATGGGTCATAAATCTATGAACTATATCATAAGCAATTCCGTCAACTCTGTCATCATCGTTGCCGTATTTGGGGAAATCGCCCTCAACTTCATAATCAACTACAAGACCGCTTTCATCACGTATGGTTTTAACCTTGGCATATTTAATTGCGGAAAGTGAGTCTGCCACAACGGAAAGACCTGCTATACCCGTTGCGAACCAACGCGTTACTTTCTTATCGTGAAGAGCCATCTGAAGCTTTTCGTAGCAGTACTTATCGTGCATATAGTGAATAATATTAAGGGTATTCACATATACACCTGCAAGCCATTCCATCATAGCATCGTATCTCTTCATAACCTCGTCATAATCGAGATATTCTGATGTTATGGGCCTGTATTCGGGTGCAACCTGTTTGCCTGAAATTTCATCCACACCGCCGTTTATAGCGTAAAGAAGGCACTTTGCAAGGTTTGCTCTTGCTCCGAAGAACTGCATCTCCTTGCCGACAACCATAGATGAAACACAGCAAGCGATTGCATAATCGTCACCGTGATGGAAACGCATAAGGTCATCATTCTCGTACTGTACGGATGAAGTTTCAATAGAAATCTTCGCACAGAAACGCTTGAAGTTTTCGGGAAGTCTTAAAGACCAAAGAACCGTAAGGTTGGGTTCAGGTGCTGCACCGAGATTTTCCAACGTATGGAGATAACGATATGACATTTTTGTTACCATATGGCGGCCATCTATAGCAACACCGCCGATAGACTCTGTAACCCACTGGGGGTCGCCTGAGAAAAGTTGGTTATACTCGGGTGTTCTTGCAAACTTTATAAGACGGAGTTTCATAATGAAATGGTCAATCATTTCCTGAAGCTCTTTTTCTGTATAAACACCGTTTTTAAGGTCACGTTCTGCGTAAATATCAAGGAAGGTTGAAGTTCTTCCAAGAGACATTGCCGCGCCGTTCTGCTCCTTAACTGCGGCAAGATAACCGAAATATAGCCACTGGATGGCTTCTTTTGTATCTTTAGCCGGAAGTGAAATATCAAAACCGTAGCTCATTGCCATTTCTTTAAGCTGCTGAAGGGCTCGGATCTGCTCGGAAATTTCTTCACGTTCCTGAATAACCTGTGAATACATTGCAGAACGGGTAGTTTCCTTCTGCTCTAATTTATCGGCAATAAGTCTGTCAACACCGTAAAGAGCTACACGACGGTAATCACCTATAATTCTGCCTCTGCCGTAAGCATCAGGAAGACCTGTGATAATGTGACTTGATCTGCATGCACGCATTTCAGGAGTATAAGCATCAAAAACACCTGCGTTATGAGTTTTTCTGTGTATTGTAAAGAACTCTTTAATCTCAGGGTCAAGCTCATAGCCGTTGTCCTTGCAAGCCTTCTCCGCCATACGGATACCGCCGTAGGGCATAAGCGCGCGTTTAAAGGGTTTATCTGTCTGAAAACCTACGATACGCTCTTTTTCTTTATTAAGATACCCGGGCGCATGAGAAGTAATGGTTGAGATGGTTTTTGTATCCATATCAAGCACACCGCCGGCTTCCCTCTCCTGCTTTGATAAATCAAGCACCTGCTCCCACAAATCTATTGTATCCTGTGTGGGCCCTTCAAGGAAACTTTCGTCACCGTCATAGGGTGTATAATTATGTTTTATAAAGCTTCGTACATTTATTTCTTTTTTCCAGGTTCCGCCTTCAAAACCTTTCCAATTTTCAAAATCCATGCTATTCTGCTCCTTTTTTCTGTTACGATGTTATTATAACACCGATCATGCCAATAATCAACAAACTACCGATAAAATATAAGTGGAAAATAGCGGTGCAATTAGAATATTTTTGGTTAGTTTCACACAAAAACAAAAAGACTTTTTCAGAATATAACAATATATCCGAAAAAGCCCTTATTTGTTATTTTTTATACCTGATATAATGATGTTTTATAGCCGCAAAGGTTTCGTCGCTTATAACATGCTCGATTTTACAAGCATCTTTGTCTGCAGTTTCTTCACTTATACCCAATGCCACAAGGGCACCCATAAGAATTGTGTGACGCTCATATATGTTTTTGGCAATAGCCAGACCGCTCTGATTCAGAGTGATATAACCGTTACCGTCAACAGCAATATGACCATCTTTTTTCAGCAAGCCCACAGCCCTGCTGACGCTTGGCTTTGAATAACCCATATATTCGCAAATATCAATAGAACGTACATTTTCCGTTTTTTGTGAAAGAACATAGATTGATTCAAGATACATTTCGCCTGATTCCTGCACGATATCACCTCTTTATAATATCAGATAAATTACCCTGTATAAGTTTCGCAACGTCGGGTTTGTTCATGGAGTAAACGTGAACGTTGGTTATGTTATTAGCATATAAATCTATAATCTGGTCCGTGGCGTAGGCAATACCCGCCTGCTTCATTGCAAGGGGCTCCGACCCGAATTTATCCACAAGACTTTTGAACCTTTGGGGCATAAAAGAACCCGATAGCTTAACGGCTCGCTCAACCTGATTTGCGTTTGTTATGGGCATTATTCCGGGTATTACGGGCACAGTAATGCCTGCTTCGCGGATTTTGTAAAGAAAATTATACAAAAGATTGTTGTCAAAAAACATCTGTGTCGTCAGAAAATCACAGCCTGCATCGACCTTTTCCTTAAGTCTTTTGATATCCTCTTTCTGATTGGGGCTCTCCGGATGTATTTCAGGATAGCACGCACCGCCTATACAAAAATCGGGGTTGATGCTTTTCAACTCATAAATAAGGTCAACGGCAAAATTATAGTCCCACTTGCTTCTGTCATCGTTAACCATACTTTCGGGAATATCCCCTCTTAATGCCATTACATTACTTATACCGGCTTTTTTTATTTCACGTATTTTTTCACGGACAGTTTCCTTTGTGGAAGAAACACACGTGAGATGAGCCAACGTGGGTACGCCGTACATATCCTTGATATTTTTAGCAATATCAAGCGTATATTTGCTCGTACCGCCGCCTGCACCGTATGTAACGCTCATAAACGATGGTTTGAGCTTCGCGATTTCTTCCGTGGCAGCCTTCACGCTTTCAAATCCTGTTTCTGTTTTAGGCGGAAAGACCTCAAAAGACAACGACAGACTCTCAGATTTAAGTATGTCGGCGATTTTCATTTCAGCACCATATCCTTCGGAACATATTATATACATTATATTCCTTATCTTACAGGAAATCAAGAAGTAAGTTTTCTATGCTTTTTCGAGAGAATTACTCGGCTTGAATTTATTTTCATCATTCTTCTTTCTTTTTACGATGCATAATTATAATTATATTAACCAATTGTAAACAATAGTAAAAACAGGATATTTTTTCAAAAAACTCTTGATTATTAGGGCAAAAAGGGGTATCATGTATTTAGCACTCGACATCTCAGAGTGCTAAAATGCGACAATTTATATTTTATTTTTATATTATTGGAGGTATTTCACAATGACACTCAGACCTTTAGGCGACAGAGTCGTTCTTAAATTCTGCGAAGCAGAAGAAACAACAAAAGGCGGCATTATCCTTGCCGCAGCCGCACAGGAAAAACCCCAGACCGCTGAAATTATCGCAGTAGGTCCCGGCGGAATCGTTGACGGCAAAGAAATTAAAATGGAAGTTGCAGTAGGCAACAAAGTTATTCTCAGCAAATATTCAGGCACAGAAGTCAAAATTGACGGCGAAACATATATAATCGTTCGTCAGAACGACATTCTTGCTATCGTTGAATAAATTTTTTCTAAACTTTAATTGGAGGCATACATTATGGCTAAACAGATTATCTACGGCGAAGAAGCTCGCCGTGCACTTCAGGCAGGCATTGATAAGCTCAGCAATACTGTTAAAATCACATTGGGCCCAAAGGGCAGAAACGTAGTTCTTGACAAAAAATACGGCGCACCGCTCATTACAAACGACGGTGTTACAATTGCAAAAGAAGTTGAACTCGAAGATGCTTTCGAAAACATGGGCGCACAGCTCGTTAAAGAAGTTGCAACAAAAACAAACGATGTTGCCGGTGACGGTACAACAACCGCTACACTTCTTGCACAGGCTCTTGTACGCGAAGGTATGAAAAACGTTGTTGCAGGCGCAAATCCCATGGTACTTAAAAAAGGTATCAAATCCGCAGTAGCAAACGTTGTTGAAACCATTAAAACCCACTCAAAGCCCGTTATGGATTCAAGTGATATCGCACGTATCGCAACTATCTCTGCTGCTGATGAAAACGTAGGCAACCTTATTGCAGAGGCTATGGATAAGGTTACAGCAGACGGTGTTATCACAGTTGAAGAAAGCAAAACTGCAGAAACAAGCTGCGATGTTGTTGAAGGTATGCAGTTCGACCGTGGCTACATTTCACCCTATATGGTTACAGATACCGATAAAATGGAAGCCGTTATCGACGACCCCTTCATTCTTATTACAGACAAAAAGATTTCAAATATTCAGGAAATCCTTCCCCTTCTCGAAAAAATCGTTCAGGCAGGTAAAAAACTTGTTATCATTGCCGAAGATATTGAAGGCGAAGCACTCGCAACCCTTCTTGTTAACAAGCTCCGCGGCACCTTCACCTGCGTAGGTGTTAAGGCTCCCGGATTCGGCGACAGAAGAAAAGAAATGCTCCGCGACATCGCCATTCTTACAGGCGGTGAAGTTATTACGGAAGAATTAGGTCTTGAGCTTAAAGATGCCGACGTTATGCAGCTCGGCAGAGCACGTCAGATTAAAATCAGCAAGGAAAACACCATCATCGTTGACGGTGCAGGCAATAACGAAGCAATTGCTTCTCGCGTTCAGCAGATTAAAGCACAGATTGAAACAACAACATCTGATTTTGACAGAGAAAAGCTTCAGGAGAGACTCGCTAAGCTTTCAGGTGGCGTTGCCGTTATCCGCGTAGGTGCCGCAACAGAAACCGAAATGAAAGAAATGAAGCTCCGTATTGAAGATGCTCTTGCCGCAACTAAAGCCGCTGTTGAAGAAGGCTATGTTGCAGGTGGCGGTGTTGCTCTGCTTAATGCTATCCCTGCACTTGATGATTACATCGCAACTCTCACAGATTCAGACGAAATCACAGGTGCAAAAATCGTTCGCAAGGCTATTGAAGAACCCGTTCGTCAGATTGCGGCTAACGCAGGTCTTGAAGGCTCCGTAATCATTGACGGTATCCTTCGTTCAGGCAAAACAGGCTACGGCTTCAACTTCGCAACTGAAGAATATACCGATATGGCAGAAGCAGGCATTCTCGACCCCACAAAGGTTACACGCTCTGCACTCCAGAACGCATCAAGCGTTGCAGCAATGGTTCTTACAACAGAGAGCCTTGTTACAGACAAACCTGACCCTGCAGCAGATGCAGCTAACGCAGCAGCAATGGCAGCAGCACAAGGCGGCGGAATGTATTAATAACGCTCAAACAAATCAACGCCCTCGCATTCATAATGAATGTGAGGGCGTTTTCGTTATAGAAAAATCAATAATCCTTAATATTTCCGCATTGTGTACATTTTTTAGTTAACAAACCTTTAAACTTACCACCGCAATACTGACAAACTCCCATGATTCTTCTCTCGTACAACTCGCGTTTTTTTGCACGTTCAGCAATCTTAGTTTGTCTTTCAACATCAAGATTTTCATAGTTATCAAACAATTTGCATCCTACTATTTTAAAAAGTCTTTCGAATTGTTCCGTATACATACCGCTAAGTTCATTAACAGTCGAAATCAATGTACCGTTTTTCCTTACACCAATCGTTTGAATTGCTCCTGCAGAAATCTCAATAACATCCAAATCACTCCAATGCGCCACATCACATTGACCGCCATACACATCTGCCGGACCTTTGAAAACTGTGGAAACGACACGTCCATCACTTGCCAGACCGACAGCATGCCTTGCACCCGCTGAAACTCTTTCTATGCCACACCACTCTGAAACATCACACTGACCAGCTTCGTTATCGCCAACGGCAACTACACTACCGTCCGCTTTAACACCTACACTAAACAATGCACCTGCTGAAACATGCACAATATCAGTCCAATCAGACACACTACATTGTCCTTTATCATTTTTTCCTGCTGCAAGAACGGTACCGTCTCTTTTCAACCCCAAAAGATGTCCTCTTCCCATTGAAATTTGAACAATATCCTTCCAATTAGACGAAAGGAATATTCCATCACAGTCATACAAAACCACTGTTCCGTCTTTTTTTAGTCCCGCTACAGAAGTGTTTCCTCCACCGGAAATAGCAATTATATCATGCCATCCGGGAATACATACCGAACTTTTTCGCTCCCAAGTGAAAAAACCATTAATCAAACTTGAAGCCATAACCGTACCGTCATCACAAAGGCCAAAAGTGGCATAATCTGCTGATGCCACCGAAACAACATTCGAAAGATAACCAACTTTCTTTCTTGTTGCGTCATTGTAAGCCAATGCATCCACAGAACCATCCGAAAAAAGAAATGATGTTGTACGTGCATCAATCAAATTGCGTTGTTCTAACAAAGAATTCTTTTCTCTAAGTTCTTTTGCTGAAATATTACTCATAATTTATGTTCCTTTCATCCTCACTAATTTAATCTCTGTGAGGTCTTTTTATCAAAAACATGTAAACATTCTACACAAACACTGCATAGCACACTATCTCCGACATTGATTTTTTCCACAACACAGCTTGGCTTCGATACAATCAACATATCTTTACCCCCGTAATCAATGGCAACTAAAATGTCTTTACCCAACAACTCAATTGACGATACAATGCCGGTGCAATCCTTTGATGTACTGTTATCAATATTTATGTGTTCCGGACGCACACCAACTTTTACATTTTGATGTGCAATTACACTGCCTGATAATTTTTCCGCAAATTCTTTACTGACAAAATTCATTTTGGGGCTACCGATAAATTTTGCAACAAAAACATTATTAGGCTTGTTATAAATATTCTCCGGTGTATCAAACTGTTGTACTTTACCACTTTTCATAACTATGATTCTGTCGCCCATAGTCAACGCCTCAATTTGGTCATGTGTAACATATAAAAACACCGTTTTTAATTCATTGTGCAGTTTTTTCAATTCAACGCGAGTATATTCCCTTAAATCTGCATCTAAATTTGACAGTGGTTCATCAAAAAGGAATATTTGGGGTTCTCGTATGATTGCTCGACCTATAGCAACTCTTTGACATTGCCCACCTGAAAGAGTTCCGGGCTTTCTTTTTAACAATTCTTTCAGATCAAGCATCTCAGCAACTTTTTCAACCTTTATTTTTATTTCCTTTTTTGGAATCTTATGAAGTTTTAAAGGGAATGCTATGTTATCAAAAACAGTCATATGGGGATAAAGTGCATAATTTTGAAACACCATTGAAATATCCCGTTTTTTAGGTTGAAAACTTGTAACATCCACATCATTAACAAGAATCTGGCCAGACGTTGTTTGTTCAAGACCTGCAATCACTCTCAACAATGTAGATTTACCACAACCGGAAGGTCCCACTATAACGATAAATTCATTTTCATTTGAATTAAATGTTACATCATAAAGTGCTTGAAAATTATTTTCAAATACTTTATTAATGTTAGAAACACTTATATTAGCCATCTCATTGCCCTAAATCTATGTATATTTTCACAAGTTCTTCATATCTTTTCACGCCGATATCATCAAGAGTTTTCACATATTCATCCCACTCATCATCGTCATGTATATCTTTATTGCCGAGAATAAAGTCTGAATAACCTGTTTCTACATGATTTTTAACAAGTTTACATAATTCTGAATACTCTATTGCCTCCTGTGATTCTGCTCCTGCCCAGACTAATGCCGGCCATCCCAGATCCACTGAGTAAGGACGATATTCTAAATTAGCAAGATATGTTGCGAGATAGTTGTTTGTTCCAAGCTCATTAACATCCATATGACCTAAATCTTCTTCTGTAAGAGCATAGTTGACACCTTTACCAGACCAGCAGAAATTCGTTTTCTGTTCAACTTCATCAGAATGAACAACAATTTTTCCTTTACCATCTGCAGATTCACCTTTCTCATAGCTCCAGTGTTCGTTTTCAATACCGCCATTAATAGCCCACAATCTGCCTTCTTCACTATACCAATAATCTAACCATTTGGCCGCAATTTCAGGGTATTCACATGCAGTTGTTATAGCGTTTTTGAGAGCAATTGAATTTTCTCCTGTTGCCGATGTAATTGTGCGAACACCATCAGGACCCTCAAGCGGAGGGATTGCTACATAATCTGAATAATCTAAATTATCTCCACCGTAAAGCTCTACAACTGATGAAGCACTTACACCTGTTGCAACACCAACAGTAACCTCAGACGCTTTTCCACTCGTATAATTATATCTCGTTTTATCATCTATAGTAAAAGATTGATCTGAAAAGCAACCATTGCTATAAAGATCTGCTACATATTTTATTGCTTCTCTGAATTCATCTGTGTTATAAGCAAATTTAATCTGATTGTTTTCATCTAAATAGCAACCATAACCCTCACTGGCAGATCTGCTCGGCACAAAAGCACCCGCTAAATTATAAACACCGTCAACACCATTCACACCCATAAACGGTATTTCATCAGTTTTATCTCCGTTGCCGTTCATATCATTATCTCTGAAGAACATAAGCATTTCTTTGAATTCTTCCGTTGTATCAGGCATACCCTTACCTGTTTCTTGTTTATAGGTTTCGAGCCACTGTTTGTTTACCCAAAGTTTCTGTGTAAAAGCACTTATGTTATATGATTCAGTAAACAGCGTGTAGATATGACCGTCACTGCTTGTAATACTTTTTTTCAACGCTGCGTCATTATCTAAAATGCTTTTTACATTGGGACAATGCTCTTCGATAAGGTCATCAAGAGGAATAATTGCATTATATTCTGCACATATCTCAACTTCAGCAGTAGCAAAGTCATACAAATATATATCAGGATATTCCCCACTCATTACAGATGTCTGAAAAGCATCTGCCCAACCTGATGACGGAACATTTATCCAATGAATAGTTACCCCTGAATATTCCTCGTACCATTCAGATTGGTAATTAGTGCTATAATCCTCGATATCCGATGAAAGTATTGCCCACACCGTAAGCTCTACAGGCTCATCAACTATAGGAAATTCTCCTGCATCTGAATACCCTGTTTGTGTTTTTTCGCTATTGTTATTACATGAACACAAGGAAACACAGATAACAATTGCCATTAACAAACTAACTATTTTCTTCATAGTAAATTCTCCTTTAATTTTTATTAACCATGCCAATATAGTTTTTTTCCTTCGCATCATTTTTATAATCACCGTAACTAATGCAAGTTCCAAAACAACTAAACCGACATAATTTCCGTAATTAATTTCTTCGACAACATCAGAATACTGCTTAATTTCTGCTAAATCATTCTTCTGCTCACAGGAACAAAACAAACAAATAATAACTATTGAAACTAATATCAACGACAACTTACGTTTCAAAAC
This sequence comes from Clostridia bacterium, assembly GCA_017461235.1. GTDB lineage: Bacteria > Bacillota > Clostridia > Oscillospirales > Acutalibacteraceae > DTU089. The sequence continues at coordinate 57,199 of JAFTYU010000035.1, forward strand.
AACACCTCATTTTAAACTTTGCTACAGTTTGGATTTCCCTGTAATATCACCTTTTTGTATATGTTTTTTTGAGATCGCAAACATTAACATTACCGGCAATGAAGAAAACACGATTAACGAATAATCAATTAATTGCTTGCGTTGTGCAGATATTTCATCAATATTTGAGGAAAAAACCCCTGACTCCAATGTGGTTTGATTTTTTATAAGAATATTGTTTAAAAAATTTGCTAACGGCAACTTTTCCAAATCTGTTATGTAAATCATCGAATTAAAATATGAGTTCCAGTAAGAAACAGCAAAAAATAATGCAATTACCATCAAAAAAGAGGTTGACATCGGTAACGCTACTTTTAGCAAAAAACGCCAATGACCGCATCCATCCATTTGTGCAGCATCATATAAGCTTTTTGGAATCTTGTTGGCAAAATGTGCTTTAGTTAAAAATATGTTATAAACAGAAATACACGAAGGTAGAATTAAAGACCACATACTGTTGAGTAGCCCTAATTTTTTCACTACTAAATAAGTTGGTATCATCCCACCGTTAAAATATAAGGTTATCACAAACAAAACAGTTATAAAATTTTTACTTTTAAATTCGTCTCTCGACAGCGTATATCCCGTTAACACCGTTACCGATAATGATACAACTGTGCCTACAGATGTATATAACAAAGAATTTAAAAAACCCCGTATAATTGTTTTATCCTGCAAAATTGCCTTATACCCCTCAAAAGATATTGAATTCGGCATCAATGACAACCCGTCTCTCATACTGGGAGTACTTATTGATGAAACCACCACATACGCAATCGGATACATGAATACCACAAAAAACAAAATAAGCAAAGCTGTACAAAAAGTCAAAAATATGATGTCTGAAACCGATTTTTTTCTATGTTTTTTTAATCTATTCACAAATCCTTTCCCACTTTCGAGTAATTTTTTTCACAATCATTAGCATCATAAAATTAACAATTGATGACATTATACCAATTGCCATTGCTAATGAGTACTGCGGCATTATACCTTTAAAAGCAATTTCATATGTATAAGTAGATATCACTTCAGAATATTGCAGATTAAAATTGTTTTGCAACAACAAAACCTTTTCATAGTTATTGCTGAACATCGCTCCGCATTTAAAAACAAAATTAACTGCAAATATAGGCAAAATATTAGGCAAATCGATATATCTTATTTTTTGAAATATACTTGCACCATCCATTTCCGCAGCTTCGTGTTGAGAAACAGAAACCTCTGAAAGAGCAGAAATATATATAATCGCACTATACCCCGCATTCTGCCACGCACCACTCCAAACATATATGCTTCTAAACAATTCCCCTTTAGTTAAATAGTTAGTCGCATCATTGCCCAAGAGTGATGAGAATTCATTTATTATGCCATCCACACTTAAAAAACGTGTAACTAAACCGCAAACAACTACCAGCGAAATAAAATGTGGTACTATAGACACAGTTTGAACAATATTTTTAACTTTTTTTATTGGACAATAGTTGATACATAAAGCAAAAACCACAGGTATGGGAGTAAGAACTAAATCATATAGATTCAATAGAATTGTGTTTTTTAACAACTTACCAAAATCATAATATTCTAAAAAACTTTTAAAATATTTTAAACCGACCCAATCCGCTTCCCAGATATTTTGCAAAATGTGATAATCCTTGAATGCAATTTGTAATCCGTAAAGTGGAATGTAACTAAAAACAATTAAAATAACTAATGGAATTCCCAACATTAAAAATAATGACGTGTTTTGTCTTAGGTCATAGTTTAAATTTTTAAAGATACTATTTTTTTTAGAAAACTTCATACAACCCCACCATCTCTAACCCACAACAATGTTATCACTATAAATATAATTTGTCAATTCTATAAATGTAATTTTTTATCGCTTTAGCGATTATCATAATATAGAGGTGACAATTATGGATATAGGTAAAAGAATCATTATTTTGCGTGAGAAAAAAAACATAAGCACAAACAAACTGGCAAATATTTCTGGCATTTCACAAAGTTATTTGCGAGATGTTGAAAATAATGTAAAAAATCCTACTATCGAAATGTTATCCTATATTTGCTATGGTTTAGGTATCTCTTTACAAGAATTTTTCAATGAAACAACTCCTGAAATTTCTCCGTTCCTTTATTCTGCAATTCAACTTTTATCCGAAGAGGAACAAATCAAGCTATCGGAATTCATCATTACTATAAAAAAATAACCCCCTGGGCACACCGCAAGTTGTAACCTAGGATGGCGGAATGTATTAATAAATAAAAAAATCACCACGCCGTTTTGGCGTGGTGATTTTTTGTCATATTACGGGTCACAGGTTTTGCGCTACACACGATCATTTGAGTATATTCAACTCATTGTGACCAATATACATTTCTTCCGTATCAATCTGTACTTGTTTTAATGTTTCGGCAGCTTTGGTGTTCTCTACAAGGGGCAACACGTCGGTAATGGTGTTAAATAATTTACCGTACATCTTCCACAACAATTCTTTTTCAGTCATAACATCACCCAAAAATAATAAACATCCACCCGCCAAGCGGGTGGTTTTTCATATGCGGGCATAGCCCTATGCTCTTCGCGTATGCGTAAACGCATAAGTACGGTCTGCCAGTTGCGTAAGATTGTTACTTGCTACCCGTAAACGGGCCGTATCCA
>JAFTYU010000036.1 GCA_017461235.1 Clostridia bacterium
CCGCTGTTTGCTTAATCTTATCAGCGGTATCGCAGACAAGCAGTTTGCCGTCTTTCATTATAGCAATACGGTCAGACAGAGCTTCCGCTTCTTCCATATAGTGCGTTGTCAGAATAATGGTTACCTTCCCTTTCAGAGAACGTATCAAATCCCACAAATCGCTTCGGGCAAGCACATCAAGACCGAGTGTTGGTTCATCAAGAAACAATATCTCCGGTTCACTGATCAGTGCCATGGCAATGCTAAGTCTTCGTTGCCATCCACCGGACAGTTTACCTGCCTTTTTCTTACTAACAGATTCAAGTCCGAGCAGTTCGGTAAGCTCCGAAATTTTCACTTTTTGCTTTTCCTTTGTAAAACCGTGAACACCGCACATCAGTTCAAGATTCTCTCGAACCGAAAGACCGGGTGCAACCGCAGTTTCCTGCGGAGAAACGGCTATGAGTGTTTTCACAGCGGCAGTATCTTTGCAAATGCTTTTTCCTTTAATAAAGGCATCTCCGCTTGTAGGTTGTGTAAGGCAGGACAGCATTTTAATAGTAGTCGTTTTGCCAGCACCGTTTACACCAAGTAGGGAGAATAGTTCGCCCTTTTGAACCGAAAGACTAAGGTTATCCACCGCAACCACATCTTTATATTTTTTCGTTAATCCTTCAATTCGGATTGCATCCACGCCTTATCACTCCATTCCATATTGTTTTCGGAGTCCCTGATAAGAATCCGTAAGCATACGGCTTACAAGCTCCCAATCAAGATCAAAAAAGCCTGTTGCAAACATAGTGGCAATTCCGTGAACGTACGCCCACATTTCAAGATGGAACAATTTTGCATCTACACCACTAAGTCCTGTATTATTATGGACAATCGACTCCATTTTGTCGTTTTGCTCTGTTGTTTCTGGAATCAATTCGCTCGAACGGTCGCGCATATATAAGAGTTTGAATAACTCTTTTTCTTCTTTTGCAAATTGTATGTAAGCCATACCGTTTGCCTTGTAAGCAGGGAACTCTCCGCTCTCAACTTCTCGCTGCATATACTCTTGACACAATTGATCTGCCCTTTCTACCACAGCAAGACGCAGCTCGTCCATTGAAGCGAAGTTTGAGAACACCGGCTGTGTGGAACAGTTCAATGCAGAGGCAATCGTTCTTGCATTAATCGCTTGCGCTCCACTGCTTCGCACAATATCAACGGTAGCATTGATAACATCTTCTTTTTTTACTTTAACTTTAGGCGGCATAACAACTCTCCGTAATATATCTGTCGTTATATATCGCTTGTTATTTTATCACCATCTATACTAAATGTCAATGGGTTTTGCAAAAATAAGGCTCTAACCAGTTAAGGTTAAAGCCTTATAATGAAAAATCATATATTTACGACACCAATTTGTCGTAAATACAAAAGATTGTTTACGAGGGCATTTGTCGTAAATCTGTCGTAAACCGCATTTTTAGGTGATAATCCCGATTAACAAAAAGCCGCAAACGCTGTCAAATAAGCGTTTGCGGCATATTTTTACTCTGTTAGGGGCTTCATCGTGGGGATTATAAGTTTCTGATAATCAAGTGTTTAAAACCCAAAAGAAAGCTTAGTTTAATTAATAAACATTGTGTCTATTACATTCATATACCATACTTCTCCAAATCAACTTTATAATTCACAACAGTTATACCGTCCCGTTCTAATTTTTCTTTTTGCTTTTCTATTCCACCGAAAGCAAAGTTGGCGGATAATTGTCCCTTGGCATTTACGACCTTGTAGCACGGGTATGTATCTTCCGACGGATTATTATGTAAAATATTACCGACCGCTCTCGCTAATTTCGGATTCCCGAGTTGCTTCGCTATGTGTCCGTAGGTAACAACCTTGCCTTTTGGAATCGTAAGTAAATATGAATACACTTTTTCTTTCATTTTGTCACACTGTTTTATTGGATTCACTTTCTTATCATTATCCTATTAAGCTCATAAACCGTTAATCCAATTCAAACTTCACGGCAACTGCCTGACCGGGTTCGAGACTTAACTGAATTCTCTTATCCTTGACAGTAACATTTGCAATATATTCGTTTCCGTCTGCGTTGATGTTATATACTTTTGCATTTTTGAGCTCTGCATCAGGTATATTCCACTCACCTTTTCTGCCGTTTTCGGAATAGGCAATGAAAATTTTATTATCTTCAGTTAAAGGAAGAATTACATCATTTCCCTTTTTGAGAACTATCCCGTTTTTGGTTATTGTTTTTGTTTTTCCCGTACTTTCAACACCATCTGAAAAACTTACAATATAATTCCCTTCATCTTCCGTATAATTCAATCTTTTATAGCGATTGAGATATGTGTACGGAATATGATGTGTGCAGAATTCCTTGATAAACAAAGGAACCCAAATATCTTTTTTAATCCCGTTGTTCATCCAGATATCTTCACCGTGCATTGTTCCGTAGAAAACCGTTTTCAAAACAGCGTCGTTAAGATAACCGCTGAATTCCGAAGGTTGAATTCTCATGCAATCGTCAATTGTCATATTTGACATCCACCATACCGCAGGAATTCTGCCAAGTGTATGTATTGGTGCATCTTTCCAATCACCAACAGGTAAATCTATTTCATAGAGCCCATAATATTTTCTGACAGGGTGACGATCCGCATCTGCACGCAACGCAAGCTCACGATATGTATATTCGCTTGTAACGTCAATGCCAAGGCTTTGAACATAATCAAGCATCTTGTTCCTTGCCGCATTCTGGTCTTCAACATCTGTTCTCGGAAAAAAGTTTTCTGCAATGCAGAAATTATCAAGATGCACTGTTCCTGCTTCCTTTACGGGAACTGCTTCACAGAAATCATCAAATATTTTCTTGAAAAGCCCACTCTCCCAATATTGCTTATATGATGTTTTGTAGGCATCTCTGCCGTTAAAAACTTCTATAACCGCAGGAGTACCGTCAGCATTTCTGAGAACTGCACCTGCATCAACAAACTTTTTGTGAGTTGGGCTCGACTTGTACGCATCAGCAACGTTACCGTGATAGCTTATGACGGTATTGTATTTTTTAGAATTCTCAACGAGCCATAACAGGCTGTCTTTAGCGGTTTCATCGCACTCTCTTTTAAGATACGGGTTTATTACATTCATCTCAGGATACACGTCATCGTGACCTAAACCCTGCCATCCCACAAGATAGATAATCTTCTTTATGCCTTGTGTAATATTATCAATACCCTTAATAATCTCAAACGCCTGTTCAAAATTTATGAGAACTTCTGATTTGTTGTCAGGATAATCAGGCTTTGCAAGGAACATTTTCATCCACAGAGTTTTTGAATAATCATAATTGAATTTTGCCTTATCCATAAACGTTTTCTCCTTAAATGAGTCGAGATTCACAATAAATTATTCCCACGCCTTATTCATAACCACAAAAGTCATTCTTTCCTGAATGCTTGGACCACCGTGACCTGTACCGATTCCACCGTGGTCAGAAGTAACGATAATAAGCCAATCTTCCGTATTATAAGTCTCTCTGGCTTCAATAGCTTTAATTACTTCATAACCGTAATTATCTTCAGTTTTGAATCCGTCTTTATAGACCGGATTGTTGAAAGAAAAGCCGAAATCGTGACCGGCAGAATCAGTGTTTTCATAAATAATAAACACGAAATCTGCACAATCTGCGCTTGTAACCTCTTCAATTGCTCCTGTATGAATATCTGTTTTATTTTTACGAAGGTTAAAATCAATATCAATGTTATTTTCTTCACAGTATGCTTTTTCATCTTTGTATGTTGAGTCACTGTTTGTAAAGTGACCCTTCCACTTTGTGATGAATGCAGCGTTATCAATAACATTTTCTTCAATAAGCGTTGTCATAAGCATTTTGGGTTCAACAGTTTTTGTTATACCATTACCTGTTATGCCGTGTGCATCAGACCAAACGCCCGTGAGCATTGAACACCAGCCCGGCGCAGTTGAGGTTGCCTGAGTATTTTCTGCGGGATAATTTACACCGCCGCAATAGGTAAGGTTGATTGAAGCACCGTTATCAAGAAGATAGTTTATTGCACCGTCGTCCTGCTTTTCTGCAAGAATATCTGCACGGCAACCGTCATAACCGATGATTGCAACTTTCTTTTCACTTTTCCCTTCGGGTAATTCAGATTTAAAATGCTCGTTAATAATATTGTAAATATCCGTCGACGGATATGCTGTCTCAATTGTGTTTTCGTAGCCAACCAAAGCAACATTCTGTCTGTATAATTCTTCTGTATCATTTTCGTCTTTGTGATATCTTGTGAAATACAATGCCAAGGAACCTGCAATTATTCCGAGAATGACTATCACAGAAACAACTGAGAGTATAATTTTTTTCTTGTTTTTCATTTTAATACCTCCAATAAGAGTAAATCATTATCCTGAAATAACTTCTTTATCAATTTTCCCGATAAAAATGTTATCTTCTGCCTTTAAAGCATTAGCATCGGGATTTTCAAGAATAATGCCGTAGCTCGGGGAATCTGTTTCTTCAGGAGAAATAAAGGCATTGTTTCTTACCTTCAAATCGTAAACCATCGGTCTGAAGAAAATATAGCCTCTGCTTTTACCGATTCTGCCTGACGGACCATCAAAAATATTATTTTCAATAAGAATGTTATGGTGGTCAATATCCCCATGGTGACCAACACCGGGAAATCCGTCACATTTGAAAATATTATTTCTTATTACTATATTACGGCAAGCTGTGTCATCACTCTTAAAATCAATAAGAGTACCGTCACAATTATAAATAGGACCATATGAACCATGTCGCGACATATCAAGCTGAATCTGCTCATTAAAGAGTATATCGCTTTTTACCGTGTATGACGGACCGTCAAAAACACAGTTTTGAACAGTAGTATTCTCTGTGCCGTTTATTTCGATAAAATGCCATTGAGCACAATGACGGAATCGGCAATTTTCAATAGTAATATTGCTGCAATGAACAGTATTCACAAGGGTACAAAGCTCCGTTAAATTTTCATTGCCGTCAAATGTACCACCCGAAATCACAACATCGTGAGTACCTGTGTATTCGCCCCATTGGGGCTCGGAATATGAAGCCAGCAGATACCTTGTCAACGGCTCACTTTTATCACTTCGCAGAATAATTGCATTGTCAGAAAATTTCAGATGCTGATATGAATAGAAAATAAGGGCACCTGAAACAAGATATGTACCATCGGGAAAATATACAGTGCCACCGGTTTTCAGTTCATCAATGCAAGCCTGCAAGGCTTTTGTGTCATCGTGGATACCGTCACCGAAAATCTCTTTGTTCTGCTTAACATTAATAAATTTCATATCTATTCGCTCTTTTCATACAACGGTTATTACTCTTGCGTTACCTTTATCTCCGCGATTGGTTACGTACTGCATTGCACCGCTTGGTAATTCGGATTCAAAATCAAAGTGAAGATGTCCCGTAAGCACCGCCTTAATCCGCGGCTCATTGACCACATACTCATAAAACTTTTTTGTAGAAGCATAAGGCTCTGCTATATCACCTACAACTTCAGGGTGAGCCACGGTATCGGAGCCAAGAACACATATTTCACCATTCCAAAAATCGTAGCTCTTTTTGTAAAGCTCTTTTTCATATAATGGTGCGTGCATAAAGAGAATTACGGGATACCCTTTTTCCACTTCTTTTTTCAGTCGTATAAGTTGGCTTTCTTCAACCTGATGGTATGCATCATCAATTCCAACAAAGTTAACACCACCAACTATACGGGAGTTAAAAAACATATTGACACCTAAACCGCCACTCATTTCCTGAAGGCTGTTCATACGGTAAATCATATCTTCCGTTTTACCGTCATATTTTGCATACTCGTGATTACCGGCTACAAAAATCAGTTTTTCGTTTTTGAGAAACTCACGAGCAAATTCAAGACAGGGCTTTGAAATGTAGTCAATCAAATCTCCTGTATGCACGATTATATCACAGTTTTCTTCTCCGTATTTCATTTCATCTTTAAGAGACTGAACGCTTAATTCTTCATTGCGTTTTTTGCCCTGTCTTATCATAGCTTCGCTATCATTTTCGCAATAAAACGGCAGATGCGAATCTGTTATATGCAGAATTTTCAACGGCTTTTCAAGACCGATTTCAATAGTATTTTTCTTAAGAGTCAACATATTTTCTCCTTAGAGTGAAGTAGTTGTCTGTTCAACAGCTTCTGCTGCTTTGTTTCCTTCTTCTGCTCTTTGTTTGAGAACTCCCATAATGTGAGCGTGCTTTTCGTCCGTGAAATCCCACATAAACAGGTACGGAAGTGTCATCAGCACATAACCCACAAGGTCAAAGCCGAGACCGATAAGCATACACTGAACTCTTACATCGCCCATATAAAGTACATCCCAGTCAGAGGTGAATCCCACACGGTAGAACATAAGCGGAACGATAAGTGAAACAATGGTTGTAATCGGTGTTGTGAACCAGCTGATGATTTTCTGGTATTCTTCAAGTCTTTCGCCTGAAATATACATCTGATAATCCGTAACTCTGATTTTAGTGTCATCCTGTGCAATACCGACAGCAGATTCAAGTGTATTACAAACAAGCATTGCAATATAAATAGCAAGACCGCAAAGTAAATGCGAATTACCGAGAAACAGAATTGCCAGAATATATACGCCGTTTCTCATAGCAAGGACAACATACTTGAAAACTATCATCTGTTTATACTGAAAGCGTTTTCTTATCCACGGAGCAAGAAACTGGCCCGGATTACCTGACATTTTATAAATAATTTCTGCTATAGAAAAGATAAGACCCGTTTCACGCCATGTATAAATGAGAAGGATTCTTTTCATATCAAGCATACCGTTGCCGAGAGAATCCAGCAGGGTTGCAATCTGGGTAATCCAAAGATATTTGTTTTTGAATATGCCGGAAACACAATGCCAGAATGAAAGATATTCTCTGTTTTCAACGGGTGGCATGGGAATTCTTTCCTTGATATTGCGAAGGCCTATGAACATAACGCCTGACGAAACTATAAAGAATACAGGGAGAAGATATTTGAATGTGCCGATATCCTTAATGCCGTCAATAAACATTACACCTGCAATTGTGGGAAGAATAACGTTTACTATATTTTGAACAAAGTGACTGATTTTAACAGGGAATGAACGCACATACAATCGTTCTTGCGGATTGGGACTGATGTTATCTGCAACAGACTGTGTAAAGCCAACATAATTGAATATTGTGTAAAGCTGAAACAGAAGATAAAGAGTCCATACTCTGTCTGTAAGTTGAAGCTTATAGAGAGGCAATTCGCATATAAGAACAACCACTATAATACATTGGATAACATTTGCATAGGCAAAGATTTTGTATCTGCCGAGCTTTTTGAGCAGTTTCTTTCTTATAAGAATATTTCTGAATCCGCTCCAACCGTTTGCAAGAAAATGTGCGCCGAATATTTTGAAAATGTTGAAGCTGTTTATACCTTTCCATCGTGTATCAAGGATATTTGCAATACCGTCCGGAAGAATGAAGGAGAAATCAAATATGAGCATCAGCAAGCCTAACACGGCAAAGCTCAAATATACTGCATTGTATTTTTGCTCAATTTTTTTCGGAAGGAAGCCTAAGTTCGCATCAACACCCATTGCAAGAAGATTCCAGAAATATGTTGATGCAATGAAAAATACGTTTATCGCGCTAAATGTAAGAAGAGGTATTTCGTAATAATGCGCAATAAGATAACAACCCGTACCAAAGGTAAGGAAACTCTGCAGATATTTTAAGGTGTAGTCGCCACCAACAGCGGCAAAAATTGAAAAATATTCTTTATACGGAACATGCTTTCCTTCGGCAGGAGTGTTCCAATATTTTTTCATTTCCTTAAAAATATTACCTTTTTTCTCAGATCTCTTTTTTGCCATTATTTTTCATCTCCTTCCGCCAAAAGCTCGTTTATTCTTATATCTGCCTCTTCGCGTGTCTTGCCGTATTGTTCTTCGGGTGCAACATTAACAACGGCTTTTTTTATGTTTTTAGGAAGCCAGCTGTCACCGAAGGTTATACTCTCGTCCCCTTCTGCACCCATATAAAATTCTTTAAGATTCGAGCAAGAATAGAATGCGAAGCTATCAATTTCTTTAACAGATTCGGGTATGAATATAACAGGCTTCATACTATGACAATAGCTGAATGCATCAGAGCCTATTTTCTCAAGTCCGTCAGGAAGAGTAACGAGTGATATGTTTTCGCATTTAAAGAATGCCAAATCACCTATTTCCTTTAATGTTTCAGGCAAATCGATTTTTGTTAAGGTTGTGTTTTTATAAAAAGCACAAGAGCCTACTCTTTCAACACCTTTCGGAATAGTATAGACAGTCGCCTCTTTCATAAGAGGATAAGCTACTAAAGTTTTCATATCTTTAGTGTAAAGCACACCGTCAACAGAGGTATAATATTTATTTGCTTCATCGACCTGTATTGCCCTTAACTCCTTACAATAGAAAAATGATGTTTCATCTATGTATTTAACATCCTTGCCTATGTGAATAACTTCAACATATTCATCGGTATTCATAGTGAAGCTGCCAACTGCAGAAACAGGCTTTGCTTTATCGGGGTTATTGCCGTCTTCATCACGGACATAATCGACGAAAACTTCTTTCGTGCTATTATTACCGTTAAAGCCGAACAGAACCCATCCCTCGTTACCGGGAATATCGGCAATTTCAGTCCGGTATTCATATTCAAAGGGTGCTCGTGCCATTGAAAAAAATGAAATGGTAACGGAAGCAGCAATGAACAACACAAGAACAATGATAAATGTGGCTTTTTGCCAGGTTTTCAATACAATCAACTCCTTGTTTAATTGACAACACTATCGTAACGATTGTAAATAATCGTTATGAAGGAATCTTCAATAAACCTATTATAACGAAACATTTTGCATAATTCAATGCTTTTTTTTCGTGTTTTTTTATGCACTTTGCAAAAACCTCCTTATTTGCATCTCAAAACGAAAGGCAATTAATAATATAATCTTGTTTTTAGTTATTCGGGGTGATACAATAATTCCAATAAAAAAGAATTATAAAGAGGTCGATTTACATGCATAAAAAACTTGCTCTTACTCCCCCTATGGGATGGAACAGCTGGGACTGCTACGGTGCAGCGGTTAATGAAGAACAGCTTCTTGCCAACGCAGATTATATGGCAAAACACCTTAAGGACTATGGTTGGGAATACGTCGTTTGTGACATTCAATGGTCCGAGCCCACGGCAAACAGTTTTTACTACAACTACTTCGCTCCGCTTTGTATGGATGAATATTCACGTCTTATCCCTTCTGTTGAAAGATTCCCTTCTTCAGCAGACGGCAAAGGCTTCAAGCCCATTGCTGATTACATACATTCACTTGGTCTTAAATTCGGCATACATATAATGCGCGGCATCCCGAGACAAGCGGCACACCGTAACACAAAAATAAAATGCGACGGCGTTACCGCAAGGGATATTGCGTGTCCTTCCAACATTTGTAAATGGAATCCCGATATGTATGGTCTTGAAACTAATAAAAAAGGGGCTCAGGAGTATTACAATTCAATATTCGAGCTTTACGCATCATGGGATGTTGATTACATCAAGTGCGATGACATTGCAAACACGGAGATGTTCCCTGACAATCCCTATTCCGCAAGAAAAGAAATTGAAATGCTGCGAAAAGCCATTGATAATTGCGGCAGAGATATGGTTCTCAGTCTGTCTCCCGGTCCTGCACCTGTTTGGGAACACGAGCACCTTGCAGCTCACGCAAATATGTGGCGTATGACAGGCGATTTCTGGGACGAATGGAGCAAGCTGCACGCAATGTTTGAACGCTGCTACGCCTGGCAGGAATATGTTCAGCCCGGCGCCTGGCCCGATTGTGATATGCTTCCTTTGGGCAGAATACAGATTACCGAAGAAAAACCCGAGTACAGAGACCGTTACACACGTTTCACCCACGATGAACAGATAACAATGATGACTCTTTGGGGCATATTCCGTTCTCCTCTTATGATGGGTGGCGAGATGCGCAATAATGATGAATTTACCCTTTCACTTCTTCAAAACAGAGAACTTATCGATATGCTTAAAAATTCAAACGGTGCAAGACAGTTCAAGCGTGAAGAAACCGACGGCAAAGGTGAAATAATCTGGACTTCTACAGGCGAAAGCTGCAAATATGTGGCGCTCTTTAACACAGACGACAACGAAAGAGAAATCAGTTTCAATATTACCGATATTTCAATCGGCGGTGTTAAATACAGCGTGTGGGATATGTGGAAACACGAAGAACATACCGTAACCGAAGCTGAATTCTCTGCAAAGGTTAACTCACATGGTGCAAGACTTTTCAAAATTGAGGTTAAATAAAACTTTCTCTATATAATTCACAAATAATACTAAAAGGGGCTGTAAAAAACTTCATTCGTTTTTTACAGCCCCTTTATTATATTTACCTTAAAATTCGTAATTGGGTCTTACCTTTTCACCTGTTTTTGCCGATTCTACAATTGCAAGGCAAACTTCAACCGTTTTTGCACCTTCCCGTGCATCTGTCAAAACATCTTTATTATTGAGAATTGCATCTGCGAAAACTTCAAATTCTTTAACTGCGTTATGATTATTAACTTCAACCTGAAGTGTTTCGGGCTCTTTTGTAACCTGCTTATCATCAACCGTAAAGAGTGTCATTGTAGGAGACGTGTTATCACAAATAAGCGTTCCTTTTGTGCCGTAAATAACGGTTCTCATTGTGTAGTCTCGTTTACAACCTGTTGAAACAAACACCTTTCCAGCTAAATTATCATCAAACTTCATAATTGCAATTGTTGCGTCATCATACGTAACGTGCGGCAAAAGCTTGTGAGTACCGTAAGCGAAGACCTCCTGCGGATCACCGGCCAACCATCTCAACAAATCGACTGCGTGACAGCCGCCGCCGATTACTCCGTGACGTTTAGGGTCACAGCGCCAGGGCTCTTGTATTAACATATAATCGTGAGCATATTCCGATTCAACAAAATACAATTCACCAATTGTACCTGACTCGATTATCTCTTTCGCCTTTTCAAAAGCCGGGGTAAATCTGCAAATCTGACCTACCATAAACTTCACATTTGATTCTTCTGCAACCTTTACTATTTCTTCAATATCTTCTCTTGTTAAAGCAAGAGGTTTTTCACAAAGCACGTGCTTGCCTGCACGAAGCAAGTCACAAGAAACTTTTTTGTGTTGTTGGTCAGGAATTGCAACGGTGACTACATCAATATCCTTATTATTAACGATATCCATATAGTCGGTTACCCACTTTTCTTCGGGGATGTTATATCTTTCACCCGCAAAGCGCAGATTTTCTTCGTTGCTGTCACAAATTAAAGCAATTTCCGCATCCTTACAATTCAATGCGCCTTCAACATGACACATTCCGAATTTCATACCGATATTTGCAACTTGTAATTTCCTTTTCATAGCACTATCACCTTTCATTTTGTTTTTTCATATTCTTGCTCTTCACAAGATGTTTTGATATAATATTATTGATTTGCAAGCATTATTTCAAGTATTCTTTGTGTGAACTTTTCTTCATTTTGTTGGGAGTGAAAAAAATGTCCGATATTCACAATTATATTAACAGGCAAATACCGACTGTTCTCTATTGCGAAAAAGAATATGATTTAGCACCGGGAGAGCACTACGGGCCAATTGTTCGTGATGTATATATTATAGAGTGTTGTGTAGAAGGATATGGCTCGGTTATTATTAACAACAGAGAGTTCTCTGTTTCTCCAGGCGATTGCTATATTCTTTTTCCCGGGGACACCATTATTCACACAGCAGCTTCAACAGAGCCACGAAAGGGTTATTGGTGCGCTATTGACGGATTAGAGCTCGGTTTTATATTCAAATCAGCCGGTATATCTTCTCTTTCACCTTTCGCACCTAAGGAATTTTTCCCTGAATTATGCGGTTGTGTAAAAAAAATGGTTGCCGAATGGGGCAAAGGTGATGCAGGTGAATCTTTGCGCGAAACGGCGTGTATATATGAATTTTTGGGAATTTTAACAAAAAATAAAAAAGTCACCGTATATGATGACAGGATTGAACGTGCAATAGGGTTAATGGAATCAAAATATCACGAACAACTCAGCGTTAACCGAATTGCACACGAAATCGGTCTTGAACGCAGTTATTTTTCAGTTTTATTCAAAGAAAAAACAACCGTTTCACCACATCAATACCTGACAGTTCTTCGCATAAACAAAGCCCGTGAGCTTATGGAAAAGGAGCATTGCAGTATAACTGAATCAGCAATAGCCACCGGGTTTAATCCCTGCAACTTTGCCCGAATTTTCAAAAGGGTAACGGGCAAGTCCCCTACAGAATACTATAAAAAAACATAAATAGGTTAATTACAAAAGGTCAATCAAAGCTAAAATACCGAACACCTTCATTTTCAAGGTGTTCGGTATCGTTTTTTATCAAGTGTTTTATGTTTTTTTCTGCGGCGTGCTATTTCCACAAACGCGAAAAAGAAAACACATAAAATTATTTGCACAATGGTAGATATTGGTGTAGCCAGACCGATACGGAATAATGATACAGGCACAATACGGCTCATTGCCCAGGAAACAGGAAGACGAACACATATACCACCTATAATTCCCTGAAGCATAACAAAGGTTGTATTACCGCAACCGTTAAAATAACCCATAAAGCAAAACAGAAAAGCTGTAAGCATACAGTCAATAGCATAGGCTTTCAGATATTCGGCAGCAGGCGCAATAATTGCACCGTCCTTTGCAAATATTCCTGCAAGGATATCTCCGTGAAAGAATGAGAAATATGCAACAATAACACCAACAGCCAAAGAAGAAGCAATACCGTACCACAAGGCTTTTTTGGCGCGCCCGTATTTTTGTGCACCTATGTTTTGAGCAACAAACGCAGACATAGATTGCATAAATGCAGACGGAATCAGCATAATGAAAGCGCAGACCTTCTCCGCAACACCCACACCTGCCGATACGGTAAGACCAAGGTTATTAACAATGGCAAGAATTACAAGGAAAGATATGCTGACAAGCAAATCCTGAAGAGCTATAGGTGTGCCCAAGCGCATAATGGATTTAATATGCATAGCATCCGGTCGAAGATATTTACACGAGAAATCAAAAGGCAGTTTTCGTTTTCTTATAACAAACAACGAAGCAACTACACTCATTGCTTGCGCAAAAACAGTTGCAACAGCAGCACCGACAGCACCCAGCCCAAATACAGCAACAAGTAACAAATCACCTAAAATATTCAAGACACAAGCTATTGCTACCGTAAGTAATGGTATTTTGGAATCGCCAATTCCCCTGAATATACTACCTACTAAGTTATACGCAACAATAAACAGAGTTCCGGCTGAACAAATCATAACATACCACACCGTGTTATCGTAGGCCTCGGCAGGCGCATGCATTAATTTCGCCAAATCGGAAGCTGACAATACCATTACAACCGTCAATATCAAGGAAACAATACCGAACAAGGTGATACCGTTCCCGATAATCTTGCCGGCTTCTTCTCGTCTGCCTGCTCCGATTTTTTCGCCGACATATACAGTCAACCCCATTGCAAGACCTGTGATTACAACTGTAAGCGTCATCATAATCTGGCTACCTGTAGATACTGCCGACACAAAAACATCTGCGCTGTCTCCGCCAAATTGTCCTACTATAAGTAAATCAACTGCGCCATACATTGCTTGTAAAAACAGTGCCAGCAAAACCGGCAAAGCAAAACGTATAAGCGGAGAGAATATTTTACCATCCGTGAAATTTTGCGTCTTATCCATAACTACCTCCTCACACAAAAACGCCGGATAAGAAACCGCACACATACAATTGTCTTAATCCGGCAGCACCATATACGCTGGGCCTACCCTCCGACAAAAGTCTTATGCGACATCTTATCCGGCGTTGTACATACGACTCACAACATCCTCCGATGAACTTTGCAATTGTACCATATATTGTTTAAGAAGTCAATTCTCGCAAATTATAAGTTTACTCACAACAGGAACTTTATTTATAAAGCAGATAATATTGAGCAATGTTTTTCTTCCCCGAAATTGCAATTCATCAATTTACTCTTCCGATTTCATTAGAGTGGGTAAAGCGAAATATTCTGAAAACCGGGAATAATTTGAAGCACAGTATATTCATAACACAATATGAAAACAATAATGACCTGCAAGCGATAAAACAAGCCCAAAAACCATAGAGACAACTGAAGATATTAATATCTCTCATTTGTAAAAGTCATTGCATCTCCCGCACAACGAAAAACAACACTCCACAATGAAAAAGTTTTGCTTTTCTTTGCGGAGTGTTTCTTTGGTTTGTTCTATAAATTGAATATTACATCTCGGCTATTACTCTACAGGGTAAACCTGTTATTCCGACACAGTTCAGCGGATACGTATGAATAACAAGTTCTCCTTCCAAATCAACAATAGATTTTAAATTGCATAGGTTCTCAATAATGAAAACTCCTTTATCGGCACAGTACATATCTTTCGGTGTATGTTCCCTGCCTCTCCTGACACCTGCGAAATCAACGCCGATAACGGAAATGTTCTTTTCCAAAAGAATATCTATGAGTTCATTTGAAAGCTGCGGATGCTCTTTGAAATATCTTTGTGTGCCGTATTTTTCTGACTCAATGAAGCCTGTATAAAACACCACAAACATATCTGAACTGACTTTAGATATATCTATATCACACACATCAATATCTCTGTCCTTAACGGATGTCACATCAAACACAACTGCTTTTCGTTCAGTATATTCCAACGGAAATTCTTTATTCATCACATCAAAATGTGTTCCCAGATGTCCTGTTAAATCTTTATTTTCATTTCTTTGTGCATCCTTCAGCATTTCAGGAGTAATTTTAAGAGTAATATCTGTTTTCACGCCATTCACCTTGCCTGTCTATATTCGCTCAAGCTGTATAAATCGTCACAGGACCATACAGACCACCTGACACAATATCCTTTGCAAAATCCAGCTCCGCTTCAAAATAAGGGGACAACTCTTCTGTTTTCCACTTATTAAAGTAATCGGTGTACACATATCGGTTTGCAGATGTATTAGTTACCACAATTTTCAATCTGTTGCTTTTATCAAGTATGCCTGCAGGTATTTTTATTCTATACGGCGGCATTAAAGCTGTTGCTAAAAAATTGTCATTGAGATATACTTCTGCCGCATAATGCACATCCCCGAGATCAATTAAGCCATCCTTTCCGACTTTTTCATCAGGAAGTGTAAACGTTGTTTCATAAACACCGCTGCCGGAATACGCGCACCCAATCAAATGTGACCAGTCACCGAGAGCGAGCGGAACCGCCTTATCGTAATGCTTTTTATTTTCAAATCCATTTTCATTAAAAACAAGTTCAGTTCCTTTCCGGAACATAAAATCATTCGTAACATAATTTTTTTCACAAAACTCTTTTTTGTTCTCTGAACTATAATTTTCTTCTGTCAGCAAAACCACAGCCGATTCACCTATCGCAAGGGAAAGATTAAGAATGTTATTTTCTGTTTGCATACGTCCCGCAGCACCTGTTAACAGGTCAAGCAGATAACCCTTTGCTGAAGGTAAATGGATGCGATAATCGCCCTTTTCACCCGATTCACGAAAGAAAAAGAACAAATCCGTATTTTCTGTCTTTCTGTGCATTGCACGCAAGCCATCGCCATCAATCCCAACTACAGGTGTGAGACCCGAAATACTATAGGAAACCTTGCCGCCGCCTTCAACAAAACGCTTCAGCACGTTTTGGGTATCCTGCGGAATAAAAGCTCCTTCAGGGATTATTATATTGCGGTATCGGGCACTACCGATACACATACAGCCTTTTTCTGCTCCTTCTGCTGATTGAATAACGTCATCGTCAACGATATCAAAATCAATCGTCATATCTTCGAGAGCTCTGCCCAACGTATCAAAGGTTTTTGATATAACTTCACCTTTCAGCCCGCCCTGAAAATCGCTGACAGGATAATAGAGACCTGTTTCACAGACACGCTCTCCCAGAGTGGCTATATATGAAATGCGCTCTGCATAACGGTTGAATTGACACAGATAACTGTAATACATTTGATTCTCTGTAAAGACCGGTAGCTCCTGTGCAAGAAGCTGACCTTTACGCCCGAGCGGAAAATTAAAGGGATTAAATACGTTTATTCCGCGTACAGCCTGGTATCCTATGGTATATCGCATTATATCATAAGTAAGCCCCGGACCTGCCACTCCGAAAATTTCACTCATTGCGAGCTTCGTACCGTTCTGCGCGGCAGCAGATGACGCATATCTCGGAAAAAATCCGTTATAAGCGTTCATATCGTCTTTGTTTTTTATTCTGTTTTCCGGATAAAGCTGACGCCATATAATATCCACCCCGGGAATATCAAAGCACCTGAGCGCACGCATAAGATTAAAATTCCCGCCACCCTTGACACAACCAAGAGGACTGTGGTCCATATCCATATGTCCCGTAAAAGCAAGCCCATGTTCATTTGCCCATTTCTTGCAAGTCAAAAGAAAATTATCACAGAAAACGCGACTGCACAAATCATACCAGCGGTGCAGTATGGTAATATTGTCTTCTTTTGGAATTATCCTTCCTGCAACAAGCGGCAGATGAGGTAATATCGACTCTCCGTATATGAACTCGTATTTTTCTGCCAGTTCTTTATTAAAAGCTGCTGATGGTGCTTTAGGCTCATCTGTAAATACGGCAGTAACGCTTTCGGGCACATTTTTCATTGCCGCGGCATATTTTTCATGAGTAATTTCAATAAAGTATTCCGTTGCATTTCTGTTAAGTAAATCCGGATAATCTGCATCTCCGCAGATCACTTTTTCCGTAAAATATTCCGTTACAACAGTATTTTCAGAAAAAATGTAGCCTTCCTTGATAATTTCCTTATCATTCAAAAAAGCCGCAAGAATATCGGGTGTTGATTTTCTGTACATCTCACCTGCAGAAAAAGAAAGTTCATTAGTTTTCAGAACTTCCCGGGCATACTCGGGATGAGCTTTAAGAACCTTGCCGCAAGCACCGCCCGAAGGCCAACCGCCTTCATCATAAATCCAGCAGTTCATACCAAGGGATTTACCCTTTTCAACAGCATAAGCACAAAGCTCAAAAAACTCTTCTGAAAGATAATCGGGAGTAAGATTGGTCGGCATACTGTCGGAACGAAAATTTCGTGGTTCGGGAAGAATATAAAAAGCACGAATACCGAGATTTTGCATCTCTGCCAATTGTTCATCTATAACATCGCAACCGCATACGTCATTCCACACCCACACATATACGGGAGAGTATGCTACAGCAGGCGATACAAAACTATTTATATCAAATCCGTCTTTATTTTTCATAACCATTTCGTCATTTAATGTTTCATACATTTGCATTGTATCTACCCTGCTTTTTCAACCGATTTATAAACAATTTAATAAAAATGACCATTACCGCATAGAGCACTGCAATAAGAACAGGATACACTTTTATGCTGAAAAGACCGCTTATAATACTGACCATAGGCGGTGCCAGCATAACACCAATGTAAGCGAAAGCTATCTGCGACCCCATAACGGTTTGTGATGCTTCTTTGCCAAAATTGTGAGGAGTCAGATGTATCATATTAGGATAGATTGAGCCATTACCCAATCCTACAAGAAACAAACCTGCAACAGTAAATACACCGTGCAAAGGCAAAAGCATAATTACGATGGCAGGAGCAAGAATAAAAGCCCCTGCACCAATGCGCTTCCATGTACTTATTTTATCAGAAAGCAAGCCGGAAACAAAACGACCTACGGACATTCCTGCATAATATACCGTCAGGGCAAGAGCACCATGCTCTGCGGCAAAGCCTTTTTCTGTTACAAGATATGTACTTCCCCAAACACCACAGGCATATTCAATTGCATTGGTTGTAAGCATAATAACCCACACATTGCGAACTTCCGGCATTTTTACCATCTGCAAAAAAGTAAGATTAGCATCCTTTTCTTCTGTTGGTTGAACCGCTGAGTTCTTCTTCCACAATGGAAGCGACACTATAAGCAACAAGGTAATAACTAACTGAACAAAGAAAGCATAACGATAACCGCTACGCCAACCTGCATCCTTCAATGCAATTGACATAATGTAAGGACTGAAGGTTACACCCACACCGTAGAAGCAGTGCAAAAAATTCATATGGCTTGCCTTAAAGTTAAGTGCTACATAATTATTAAGTCCTGAATCGATAGCACCTGCACCAAGACCAAGAACCGCGGCTATGGGTATCATAACCCAAAACGACGGGGCAACAGAGAATCCGAACAAAGCCGCCGCAGTCATAGCTGTACTGAAAGCCGTAACCTTAGCCGTTCCGAATTTATTGAGAATCCCTGCGCTGAACATACTTGATAGTACCGTACAACCGGAAATAATAAACGTAAGAATACTAACCGCCTCAACAGAAACGTTCAATTCACTATGTATAGCAGGCCACGCAGAGCCGATCAAAGAATCAGGCACGCCCAGACCTATAAACGCAATATATATTACAACCAATAAAAAAACCATAAAGCCTCCCAGCAATTTTCCTGTTGTATTTTTAAAAATCAGTTAAATTTTCATTTAATTATATCACTCACATAACAGAAAAACAACATTCCCCGATGAAAGATTTAGTATTTCATCGGGGAATGGTTTTGTGATTATTCGTTTTTCAAGTCAATTTATTTTTCTTTTATGAACTTTTTGTCTTTTTCGGGTATTCCTGAACAGTCGGTAATGTATCTCTCAACCCGCATAGTTAAATTATACTTTTCGCGCAATTCAAGAATTTTCTGCATTGTTGGTGAAGCGTGGTGCTTATCAAGAGACTCCTGATTATCCCAACTGTCAATTAAAAGCACAGTTTCGCTATCATTCATCGGCAAGTAATAGTCATATTTCAGATTGCCTTTTTCGGAACGGATTTTGCTGACAATACCGCTTGACATCATTTCTTGTGCAAATTTCTGAGCGTTTTTATTTTCGCCTGTGTAATAAATATTTATTGTAATTGACATAATTAATTAATTCTTATAACAAGATCGCTTTCGGGATAACAACAGCAAGGGTGTATAAAGTTAAACTGCATATCCGCCACACGACGCTTGTCTTCACCTTCGGGTATATAAACCTTACCACTAATGAGCTTGCTTCTGCAAAAACCGCACTCACCTGTGTGACATCTTGCAGGAACCTCTATACCTGCTCTCTCCAATGCACAAAGAACGGTTTCATTGTTTCCGGCTTTAATTACGGTTTCTTTTCCGCGGTTAATAACCGTAATACTGAAGTCCTTGGCATCTATAACCTTTTTGCCGGAAGAAAAAACTTCAAAACGAATATATTTTCTCTCAATACCTAACTTAGGCAGCTCCGTTTCAAGGAACTTATATAATCCGCCCGGTCCGCAAACAAAAACGCTGTAATTTCCTTCAGGGGCATATTTTTTTATGATATCTGCACCCACAAAGCCCTTTTCATAGCCTTTCTCATCACTATCACTCAATACATAAACCACATTGATTTTATCGTTTTTCTCGCAAAGTGAATCAAGCTCCTCTTTAAAAAGGATTTCATCCGATGTTCTGCAACCGTAAAGAAGTGTAAGATTACAATTCTCATCACCCTGAGATATTGCTCTTGCAAGCGAAAGGAACGGAGTGATACCGCTGCCACCCGCAATAGCAACTATATTGTCTGCATCTCTCAAGGGGCAATATGTCATATTGCCCTCGGGAGCGTAAGCGGTAACTTCATCGCCCACACTCCAGTTATCAAGAATATAATCGGAAACGAAGCCGTCATTAATGCGCTTAACGGTAATCTGATATTCTCCTGCCAATGCGCTTGCCGGAGAGGATGCTATTGAATATGAACGTGTTACAACAGCATTACCTATTTCAAATTTAAAAGTAAGGTATTGACCTGCTTTAAAATATGCAATTGGGGCAGTTTCACTTTTGAAAAAATAACTTGTTGCAATATCTGAGTGCTTTTCAATTTTGCTGATTACAAGCTTTTGCTCTTTAGGATGAAGACTTTTAGCAACTTTGTTTACACCAAAATCATCCGTACGGGTCGGCAAAACTGCCTCAGCACTGTTCACAAAGTGCATTCTCTCTGTCAAAAACTTTACTGTATTTACACTATCCTTGAAGCTGCCGTTTACAGAAAACTTATTCTTGCTCATTTACTTTGCCTCCTTTTCCATAGCGAGTATTGCAGCCTTTGCTGCCTTATCGCCGGTTGTATAGCTGGGTGCGTAACCCATATGCCTTACAGTATATCCACCTGCAAAGTAAAGTCCGGGTATCCCTTTATCCAGCAAATCAAAAACAATTCTTTTTATGATTCCGTCTTCCTTGCTTGCTTCATATCCGTAAATAGTTCCTGCAGGAGCATCTGTGTAACGAGCATAAGTCATAGGAGTTGCAATTTCAATTTCTTCTATATAATCCTTAATTGCAACACCTGTTGCTTTTTCAAAATTGTCTATCATTTTTTCTGCAAAAGAAAGTTTTGTTTTATGGTAATCCTTAACAGAAACATTACTCCATTCATCACCGGCAAAAATAGAAGTCATATAAAGTATGCTTGTTCCCTTAGGTGAACAATCGTCAAAGGCTTTATTAAGGCAAACCGTTGCCTGTACATCATTTGTTTCGATTTTCTTACTAAGTTCATAGCACTTTCTGTTATCGTTAGTGGGGTAAATGAAATAAGTATGGTTATTAAGTCCCAATTCATCTGCAGAACGGTTAAGACCTAAAAATACGGCAAAGCCTTTTGCCCCCAATGTTTTTGCGTTAACTTCTTTTTTAAGCTTCTCCGGGATATCCTTTTCATCTATGAGCTTTGTATATGCATTGTATGGTGAAGCATTACAAATAACCGCCTTAGCGTTTATTTGTGTACCGTCATCAAGCACTACACCTGTCGCAACACCATTTTCAATATTTATTTTAGTAACACTTGTGTTAAACCAAGCCTCTCCGCCATTTTCAGTAAAGGTTTCGAGCAGCGCTGTGCTTACCTGATGACTTCTGCCTTTGGGAATAACGGCGCCGTCAATGATGTATGCATGGAGCATTGTAAAATAATGAATGGCATTAAGCTCATCTGTAGGTTGACCGAGATAGCACCAATACGCATTAAGTATATCTCTGGTTTTTTGGCTTGCTCCGAATGATTTCAGAACTTCATCAACAGAATAGTTTGCCACCTTCAAAAAATCTGTGTGTTCAGAAAATATTTCTTTTATCATTGATGGTTTAAAATCTTCGATAGCTTCCACAAAGTCCAAGGTTTTTTCAACACTCTCGATAAGCTCAAAAATCTTTGAAACTACAGTTGCGGAGCCCGCATCATATTCCGCAAGCTTGGCAATGAAGGCTTCCTTGCCCAAAGGCATTGAATAGTCGCATTTATTGTCTTCGTCCAGAGTAATCACTCTGAAAGCTTCATCAAGAGAAACCCACTCAATTTTATCTGCTGCACCAATTTCACGGAAAATTTTCAGCAACGGGGCTTTCCCTGTAATAGGACCGACACCACAAAGCTCGTGAAGCGATGCTTCAAATTCAAATCTTCCCCTTACAAAGCTTGTGGCAAAACCACCGGGCAGATTATGACGTTCAATAAGAAGCGTCTTTTTACCTTCTTTTGCAAGACGTGCTGATGCCACAAGACCGCCATTGCCTGCACCTATAACAACAGCATCATAGTTTTTCACCATATTATTCACTTCTTTCCAAATAATAAGCATTATACATCATAAATTGTACCACATTCTTTAAAATCTTACAAGGATATGCGACATTTCTTCTGATTATACTTTTTGAAACACATCTGCAGATATTTCCGCCCCACCGATTATACCACCCCATAATAAAAAGCAACTGTTTTAAATCTTGTTTTTCAATATAGCCGATGTTATAATCAATATGACAAATCTCATAAAAAGGGCGTGGATTTTATGAAATATAATCTTGTGGTTGCAGGCGGTGGTCTTAGCGGTGTTGCTGCTGCAGTAAGTGCCGCCCGTGAAGGTATTAAGGTTTTGCTTGTGGAAAAATCGGGTTGTCTCGGCGGTGCAATTTCAAACAATCTCGTCTATCCTTTTATGCCCTATTGGATAAAGCCGTATTGGGACAAAAACCTTAAAAGAAACTACCTTTCCCAAGGTATTTTTAAAGAAATGAAACTTCGGCATGATAAATATGTTGACGACTGCAAGGACCACGAATTCAATTCCGAATACTTAAAAATAGTTCTTGATGATATGACAACCGAAGCAGGTGTTGATGTTCTTTTTCACGGCGTGGTTTATGATGTTAAAACCGTGAACAGAAAAATAACAGAGATTGATATTACATCTAAAGGACAAAAGATTACGGCAGAGGCGGATTTCTTCATTGATGCTACCGGTGATGGTGAATTATTCTTTCTCGCCGGTTGTGATTTTCAGTTAGGCCGTGAAAGCGATAACCTTTGCCAACCTATGACAACCTGCTTTCGTGTGAGCGGAGTTGACCTCGACCTTTTCACAGAGGAAAGACCGCGCTTACAAGAGCTTTATAAAGAAAAGCAGGCAAACGGTGAAATCAAAAATCCGCGAGAAAATATTCTTGTTTTCTTTGGTGTTGGTGAAGATGTTTTGCATTTCAACTCAACCCGTGTAGTAAAGCTTGACCCGACCAATCCTTTTGATGTGAGCAAAGCTGAGGTTATAGCCCGACAGCAAATTCACGAGCTCATAGCTTTCCTGAAGGAGAATTCAAACGCATTTAATGAAAGTGCGTTGATTTCTATTGCTGCTGATATCGGTGTCAGGGAAAGCAGAAAGCTTAAAGGCGTGCATATTCTCACAGGTGATGAAATAATCAACTGCACCCGATTCGATGATTCGATTGCTCTGGGCAATTATGATATTGATATTCACAATCCGTCAGGCACGGGAACAAGCCACAGATTTTTCGGCGATGGTGAATATTACACAATCCCCTATCGCGCACTTTTACCTAAAGAATATGATAATCTTCTTGTTGCCGGGCGTTGCCTTTCCGCTACACACGAAGCACAGGCTTCCGTGAGAATAATGCCGATTTGCTGTTGTCTCGGAGAAGCCGCAGGTACTGCAATTGCCATAGCGCAAAAAACAAACACGAACACACACAACGTTGATATAAAAGCCCTTCAACAAAAACTAAAGGAAAATGGTGCAGTTTTATAAAAAACAAGTGATACAGATTCTCGATAAATAAAAAGGTGGAATTCTTTTGAAAATTAATTTAATCGGCTCACCAAAGATTGTTATGACAAATACTGAAAGTCACCACGCTTATTTTGCCTGGCCCACTATTGCAAAGCTTCAGAATGGTAAAATATGCGTCGGCGCATCAGGCTACAGAGTTGAGCATATATGCCCCTTCGGCAAGGGTGTTTTGGCATTCAGCGATGATAACGGTGAAACCTATTCAAAGCCCATACCTGTTTTTGATACTGTACTCGATGACAGAGATGTGGGTCTTACGGTTTTCGGTGAAAGCGGTCTCATTGCCACATCATTTAATAACACACTCCAATTTCAAAGAGAAAATATGCCGCAAACGAAGGAATGCTTTGACTACATAAATTCCGTTTCTGCAGAAGATGAAGCAGAAGCATTGGGCATCAGCTTCAGAATCAGTAAAGATTGTGGCGAAACCTTCGGAAAAATTTATAAATCCCCCGTTTCATCACCACACGGACCCACCGTACTGAACGACGGTACAGTTTTGTGGGTTGGCAGAAGATTGGGAATACACAACCATATTGAAGCTCACACCGTCAACACCGAAACGGGTGAAATGACATTGCGTGGCGAAATGGGTCTTTATAAATACGAAGAATTTAATGATATTTATTTTTACGAGCCACACGCTATTCAATTCCCTGACGGAAAAATAATATGTCACCTTCGTGCGGAAAACAAAGACGAAACATTATTCACACTTTACCAGACCGTTTCCCTTGATAACGGCGCCACCTGGAGTAAACCTGAACAGATAGTCCGTGATGACAGCGGTGCTCCCGGACACTTATTTATGCATTCATCCGGCACCCTGATTTCCACCTTCTCTCACAGAAGCAAACCATACGGAATATGGGCAATTTTCAGCACAGACGAAGGTGAAACATGGAGTGACGAAAGTGTTTTATATTACGGAAATGACACCGACGATCTTGGATATCCTTCCACAATAGAACTCGATAACGGCGATTTAATCACAGCATTCTATACAAGAGAAAACGATTACGTTCCTGCACTTATAATGCAACAGAAATGGTCTTTGAATAACAACTCATAAAACGCTTCAAAAAAATAACCGCACGGATATCTGCGTGTACTTCAGCAGAGATTTTTTCCGACAAACTCTTGCCGGGAGTGACCGTTTGTTTTTTTATAATTCACAAAACCACTGAGGTGTACTATGGCTTCAAGTAAAGAATATTTAGAATTCATATCGGATCAGTTATCTGAACCGGAAGAAATATCATACAGAGCAATGATGGGTGAATACATTATCTACTACCGCGGAAAAATCGTTGGTGGTATTTATGATAACAGGTTACTTGTGAAGCCTGTTAAAACAGCAATCTCCCTTATGCCTTGTGCAAAATATGAGTCACCTTATAAAGGTGCAAAAGAAATGCTGTTGGTTGATGATGTTGACGATAAAGATTTCCTGATAAAACTTTTCAGCACTATGTATGAAGAACTTCCGTAAAAAAACACCTTCATACAAATACACAATATGCTTTTTATTGTTAATTACGCGCTTTTCCACATAACAATTTGTATCATCTTCTAAAATATAAGGTCTAAAAGATACCTATTATTTTAATTATAAAATCGATAATCAAAAATTGATGGTTAAGGTTATGATTGTTTTCTGCATTTACGATTTTTCGCTTTCATCAGATTTTTCGTCACAGGCGTAAATCCGGATATGAGCAAAAAGGGGCTGTAAAAAAACGAAAGTTTTTTTACAGCTCTTTTTAGGGGATAGAAAAAAATGCAGAACGAACAAACTGAGAAAAACCAAGGCTTTAGCCTTGGTTTTGGTTACCCGAAGGCGTACAAAGGTACGTCGAGTGGCGAAGTTTGTTTGTAGTACAAAACGAAAAAATTTCTCTTAATTTTGGTTTTCACAAAAAATGGGACTTTTACAGGCTTTAAAACCTGCAAAAGTCCCTTGATTTACATAGTTTTGTGCGATCTGCGCTTTTTTACATCCCCTTTTTGTTATTTTATATGAGAATATACTCAGTGTTTTCCTGTGTTTCAAAGGAAACTGTGTCCCCTGTTCTTTTATAAGAAATTTCTGCGTTATCTGATTTTCTTATGACAGCTTTGATACAGGGACATTCAACCGTGCAATTTCTGCCTTTAAGACTTTTGATTTCAAGTGAGATAACCTTCTCTTTTTCAAGCTCTGCAGAAACAAGGAAAGCACCGTCAGCGCGAAGATTTTCAAATGAAGCATCGCTTTTTTTATTCCAACAGGGGAAAAGCCTGATAATTCCTTGATGGCTCTGCATAAGCATTTCATTGATAGTTGCAGGAATAGTTGTAAGATGCTCTATACCACCACCGTAGTGACGGAAAAGTCTGTTCGGAAGACCAAATTCCTTTATATTCTCGCGAATACCTTCAATAAGGAAATCGGGCTCAACACCGATTCTCGCACCTGCCGGGAGATACGAGTTCGAGCCGTTGTCATCAAGCCTTCTGTCGTTAATGAAATATGTGTTCCTTGCAATTTTAAGAAGCCTGTCGCCTGATGACAACCCAATTTGTGATGCAGGATAAATGTGTTGAAGACCAACTGTATTATCATTTCTCCAACGAATACCGAATCTGGAATATCTGAAGCATTTTTTTCCTTTTTTAATAAACGTGGGAAAATCACTTAAATTCTCAATAATATCCTCCCACAAAGCATATTTTTCGTTATTGAGTCCTAATTCCTTTGCCATATCATATATACCCTTGAACAGAAGCTTTACAAGGCCGAGTGAGTTTATGGCATTTATGGTATTTACCTGTCCGAAATGAGTAATATATTTAAATTTTTCACCGCGATAATAGGGAATCTCGTGGGCTGCGTCACCCTTGATAACGTATCTTCCCTTTTCCTTGACAAGATAATCTTCCCAGAACGCAGCGGTATTTAAAACAAAATCATAGTAATTCTGCAAAGCATATTCCTTATCGTAGGTTGAAAACCAATGCATTAAGGGAATAACGCAAGCATAGGCTGCGTGGCTCTTCTGACCAAGGAAAAGAACACCATGCTCCTTGCAATCCGCCTGGCTGTAAACATCAAGGGCTTTTGGTCCGAAGCTGACGGGAAATGCATAGCCGTTACAGCCAAACAACCCTGTCATTCTTTTTGCTTCATCCTTCATATCGTTAACGGGAGCCATATATCCGTCAAAAAGCTCGGGATGATTAGCAGAGAAAATGCAATAATAGGGTGCTTCGTAGTTATAATTCATATGGTAATCCCCTGCCCAAGGGAAGAAGTCATCAGTCACGAAATTACCGAACAATCCGGGCGGAAACTCGCTGTTACCCATACAGCCTGCAAGGTGATAAAGACTTGAGTTATAGTATTTTTCAATTTCCTTATCCTCAAGCGTTACCCGGGATACAGAAAAGAATTTTTGCCATTTATCACGCGTGCTGACTTTAGCTTCTTCATAATCGCAAGCTAATACCATATCAACACCCTTGGCTGTATATTCCGCGGTATCAAAATTTGTAACAACAGAAATACAGTAGCGTGTAGTTCTGAAGCCTTCTGCAACATTTGTTTCGCACTCTCTGCAACAAACAACTACCGCAGATTCTCTATTAACATCTTTACCGCAAAATTTACGGGAAAAGCACCTGACGCCTTTGTCTTCAAAAACGGAATTTTCAGAATTACAGGTATCGGGAAGTTCAATATCAACACTTGGAAAAGCATCTGCTTCAGGAGCTTTGATTTCAAAATAAATACTGTTCCGGGGAGCAACAAATAACTCTATTTCCGTGTTACAGAACGTACATTCAAGAAGCCCTTTGTCAAAATACTGTTTGATGTTGTATCCTGACAAATCAACGTTACCTATTCGCAAATTGCCGACAGTTTTTATACCGCCATCATTATGAGCACCGGGTGCAAATTTCCAGAAATCGCACTTTGAAATGTGAATAACCAGGTCATTTTCATCGTTATCAAAAACAACACCCAAATCACCATTACCGCACATTGCACCGACAGGTATTTTACAATTTGCACCGTTACCATTTACATTAACGGGCTTTGAAGTTATTTCATTATAATAAGTGTTCATAATATCACCAACTGTTTTGTATTATAACGATTATATAGTTTTCGCAACGTTAAATCAAGTGAAGCGGAATAAAATTCTGTATATAACAACACCTGCCACAAAATGCGGCAGGTAAATTTTTGTTTTCGTTTGCACTCCAAACCTTTTATTTTTTGATTATCGGCATTTCTGTCATTCGCAGTCTTGAGCAACCGTATGGGTAAAGCTCTATCTCCTGAACTTCGGAAATCGGTTGTGTGGATTTTGGAGTTTTTCTGCAAACTGTTCTGTAAGGGAATTTAAGTCCCCAGTTAATCTGTTGCATATTGGCTTTTATGGTTACGGGCGGTTTATCCTGTGAAAAGGGAATATCGCCCACCACATTGTAATTCACTTTAAAATTCTCGTTGGAATAACCGTAATTCCAAGGTGTTCCCGGAACAAGCTGATAATCACAATACGGGAATTTGCGTTCAACACCTTTTTTAATATATTCGCGCATTTTCTTTTCATAAGCAACAGGAACAGAGAAAAGCAACGACCCCATCTTCAAGGCATAAAGATTATTCGGTCTTTTTTTCAAAAACGGCGTTGCTTGGAATTCCAACTCGATTTCCGTCTCGCCTTTCTTTATTGCCAATTCAATATCTTTAGTTTCGGATACTTCGCCGTTGACTTTAAGATTTTCGGCAAAAGACGGGATACGGATTACGAAATTAAAATCCTTCTCAGCATCTATATAATAGTGCATTTTGTTATCAAAAGGATAGTTTGTTTCAAGCTTGATTGTAACGCCGTTATCTCTCAGAACAGCCGGCAACATAACAGAGTTGATAATTGTGTCACCCCGGTGCATAAACGCAGAGAGTGCAAATTTAGGCCAACCCTGACTGAAATTAGCAGTACAGCAACCAAAGTTCGGTTCAAGTCCGAAGGTATGCGCATAAGGACCGTTTGTGCTGAACGGTGCCATAATCATTGTTTTCTGACAAGCAATCTGATTGACCATCTGCACATATTGATGAGTCCACATATCTTCACTGAGTGTGGCAGGCAGAGCGTTAAAGCCAAGCATTTCAAGACGTTCAACCCATTTACTTTCACCGGTATGGGCAAAAAGCTCTTCATAGGAATACATTTGCTCAACAACAGCGCAAAGCTCGGTTCCCCTCGTAGGGTCAATGCCTGAAAGAACCTCGTCCCCTGTAAAGCCTTCAAACGCCGTACCGTTATATTTATCCAGAATCTCACGGAGCTTTTCGGCATTGTCAGTATATTCTTCACCCAACAACTCGTGAGAAACGGCTTCACTCTTAAGCATCATAGTCATATTAACTATATGGGTATTCAGTTTCCATACGTGACTTGGTTTTTTCCATTTTTCAATAGCGGTGTTGTAGTCAAAGCCTTGACTTTTAATGATTTTTGCAAGGTCCTTTATCCATTCTTCACCATACTTTTCGTATATGAAATTAAGGGATTTAAAAGTCTCAAACCATCTGTATTTACCCCATTGGAACAAGGTGATATCTCCGTTTTTCAGGAGTTCGTAATAGTTTTTAAGAGCCTTGTAAATTACCTCGGGTATTCTTTCATCACCTGAACAATCGTAATAAACTTTAAGTGTTTTGCAAATAAGCTGGGTTGCCCAAGTATCATATTTTGCCCGTTTTTCCTTTGGGCAAGGGCATATCCAACCGTCGTCATCCTGAGCAGAAACAATCGCATCAATATACTTCTTCACAGTTGCAATCATTTCTTCATTCTCTAAAAGATATGCAAGCGGAATAAAACCGTCAAGCCAATACGGCACTCTTTCCCAACCTTCACGTTCTCCGCCAATCCACGCGCTGTCACGGATATCGGGCCATATTTTGTGAAGATTGCCACTCAATCCTTCTGCCTGTATGGTAAGTTGACGACGAAGCCACCCTTCAGGTTTAATCTCTTTTGATGTGTAGAAATTCCATTTTTTCATATCAGAATACCTTAAGCAACATTTACATTTTCCTGTTTTATATTTTCTTTAGTATCAAAACCTTTTTTAACAAGGAAAATCAACGGAACAAGTGCCAGTATACATACTACACCCGCCCAAAGGAACATATCTTTTGCGGGTACTATTACTTCGGCGTTTGCTTCGTTTATAATGGTTTGAGCCGCGTGTTGACAAGCCTTGTCACCAATTACGGGACCTACAACCATAGGTATAAGTACCGCGAAAATCATTCGTATACCTTGGAATAAACCTGATTTACCATCGGGAATGAAGTCCTTAATAGCGGCACCAAATAAAATATTAACAAGGGCATTACCCAATACAACGGGCAATATGCTTATAAGAATAACGTAAATATTGGTGCTTGTTGAAAGAAGTAAAAAGCCTAAACTTAATACAATTACACCCGCTACAAGGCAAGGTCCTTTTTTCTTTGTGGAAAGTTTGAGTACGGTTACGATACACGCAAGAAGTATAATTGCAACAATTACCGCAACTATTATAATATAACTGATGGTTTTAAAATATTACTTACTCCGCCATTTTCGGGAATAACTACATACTGAACGTATGTGAGAAGGTAGGGGTAGAAAACCTGAAACGCAATAATTGCAAAGCAGAATGAAATTAAAGAAAGATATAATCTTGAGTTTTTCTTTATAACTGACGGTCTGAAACCATAGAAAAGGTCTTTGATATAACTTGATGAACTCTGCGTCTGTAAAGTGCGGGGTGGGTCTTTAATAAGAAACAGACCGACAACACCGCACAAAGATACTACAATACCCAATACTATAAAGAAAAGCTTATAAGTTATAGTACCTGCCTGAGCAAAACTACCAACGCCCGTTACCGCCAGAGATGACACAGTACCAACAACAGATAACACCGTTTCAACAACGGGTCGTTGCCTTGGTACTGTAACGTCCGTAACCCAAGCCTGAAAAGCGGCATCGTTACTCGTAGAACCCATAAAGGTCATAACAATATCCATCAGTATAACAAACCACACCGTGCAACCCAGAATCATCGCCTCATCGCTAAGGTTAAGAAGGTTTGCAACGTTTTCCTTTGTAATAAACCCGAACATTGCCGTAACCAAACCCCAGGCTATGTAACCGACAGAGATAAACATCTTTCTGTTCTTTAGTTTATCGCTGAGCGCACCCATCACAAATGTGGTAAGTACCGCTGCAATTGCCGAGAGTGCTACCATACGTGCTACTGCTGTTGTGGCTTCCATTGAGCCTGCAATAGCAGCCTGTGACACGTCGGAATATACTTCATTGGTGATAAAGGTATTGAAATACATATTTTCGGTATTCCACGCAATACCACCCATAAAGCAGAACAATGTAATTATAAACCAATTCTTTTTACTTAATTTTTCTTTAATCATATCAACTTATTTCCTTTTCGGATACTGATTATTCTTCAGGAGTCTGGTATGTCACATCTTCAAACTGCATTGTAACTTCTTCTCGGGTAAAACCGGGAAGCTCGTATCTGTCG
This sequence comes from Clostridia bacterium, assembly GCA_017461235.1. Classification (GTDB taxonomy): domain Bacteria; phylum Bacillota; class Clostridia; order Oscillospirales; family Acutalibacteraceae; genus DTU089. Next base: position 31,054 of record JAFTYU010000036.1, read on the forward strand.
GAATAGTAATTATATTTATCAATATTAAACGTACCGTCGGATTTGCAGGTAATCATAGTACAGCCTCTCTGAGAGCCCACCTTATCAATCCCCGAATATGCAAAATAGTCAATACTGTAACCATAGCTGAACACAATTCCCTTATATTCAAAGGTGGTGTTATTAATATGATCGTGACCATTGAACATCGCTTTGGTTGATCCCAGCTCAAGCATTTTTTCAAAAAGGTCATCTTCACCAAAACCGCAGTAAACTCGTCTGCCGCCTTCACCGATTATACCTTCAATATATTTGAAATCCTTTGTATCTTTAAAGCCGTTTTCAACAAATTCAGCCCAGGCATCTGCCATCTCTACCAAAGGTATATGGAAAAATGCAAGAGTTTTTACTGTGCCGTACTGCTTAAATAAACCACCGTTAACATCACCTTGAATTGATTTTATCGCTTTACTGTTTTCGGCATTCATTCGTTTAATTTCAGCTTCATACCATTCAACCTGATTAGGATGAATATTATCATATGTACCCTTAATGCTGTTTATAAGGCTATCATTAACATAAGCCTGAGAGTCAATCATAACCATAGCCTGAGTAATAATACCCTTTGAGTTTTTCACTTCAATAACGTGATTTCCGTAACCATCAACATTTTCGGGTCCTGCCTGGAATAAGCAATGCTCAAATTCTTCATCAGAATAAATCTCAGCAACGGACTCTCTGTCAAAATACGAATAGCATTCCGCATCATGATTGCCGAAGACAACAGTCCAATAAACGCCGAGGCTCTCCATAAGATTCCCGAATGCCTTTGCGCCGCTATAGTTATTGAATGTACCTGCCATATAAGGCACAGGGAAGGCTATGTCACCGGTCGCAATAACAAGGTCGGGTTTTTCTTTTGTTACCATAGCTGCAATTGCATTGAGTGCTTTTTCGTCAACAGTTTTTGAAAGAAAACCACCGCCGATATGAATATCGGTAATCTGCATCACCTTAAAATCTTCGTCAGTTGTAAAATACCAATAGCCGTTTTCATCCTTTTGGGGAACAAGTTTATTTTCGGTTTCAACGGCATCATAGGCATTACCTTTTTTTAAAAGATTCTTAACTGCCAGAGCATTAAGCCCCGTGATCACAAGTCCGAGAACTATAACCACTGAAATAACACAAATTAATATTTTCTTTTTGTTTTTGCGTTTTCCTTTTGCCAAAATGAACAACTCCTTTTTATCTCTGAGTTTATAACATAAAAATAACATAAATAGCCAAAGTTTTCAAGCACACTGAAAAATTCATTCACATAATTCATCATAAATATAAAAACATTTATGTGTTTCCCGTATCCTGATATTTTACCTGATAAACGGTCCGTCGAGTTTTTCCGGATTGATTTCTATGGCAAATTTTTTACACCACTTCTCCATTGCTTTATATAATTCCGACTCAGGGAAAACGGTTTGATTGTTTTTACGTCTTGCTTGCAGAATTTTGCCATTTTCGATTTCCATTGCGGCAATCATTTTCTCTCCGGTCATCACAACTATTACAGGATTATCCTCAGCACCCCAGTTCACAAGGCAATTTTTGAGTTTTTCTCCCGCTTCAACATACTCTCTCCTGTTTTTCATCGTTTTGAAGGAATATTTTCCCACAACACAATTTTTGATGTTAGCGGGTGCCGGAATCATAGGTATAGATAAATTATCGTCGTAGTCATTCAACGACCTGAGAGTATCAAACACATTTACATTTTCAACCCACTTTTTCTGCTCTTCTTTTTTTGCATTCTCATTCAAAGAAAAGTATTTTACGGCATAATCAAAAACACGGTAATTCCTTTTATAAAGGTTGTCAAACAACCTGTTGAAACCTACCGTCCGTGAATAATCAGCAAAAAACGCCTTGAGCCCATCATAATAATGAAGCCGCAAAAGAACTGTATATACGAACTCCCATTGCAACAAGGTGCAAAGCAAGTTAACATCATTAAAAATGCTGTATAAAAACTCACATTCTTTTAAATAAAAAAACAGTCCGCTGTTTGTTGCAAATAATCTTTTTACGGATTTACAGGAAGGCAGAGAAGAATCCTTCAGCAGTCTCATTGCACTTTCAGGATTTTTCAGCAACAAAGCAATGTTTTTAAAAGTGTCGTCAATAACAAAGGCATTTTCAACAAATGGTATTGCATAATAAAAATTTTTCGGGAAGCCTTTAAACTGCGTAAGATTGATAAAGCTATGAAAATCAAGCTCCTTTACTGAAAACGGTATTTTATAACCTGAAATTTGTTCAAACAACCTTTTCAGTATTCGTTTTATTATCGGATTTTTTGAAATCAGATTTGCCGATATATTTCCTCTAAAACTAATCTTTTCGTCAGTTGCGTTTCTGCAAAAAAGAACATCGTTTTCACGGATAATCTCTAAGCTTGTTATACCGCTTTCAAAATCAAAAACAACACACTCATACACAGGAAAATCTACTGATATTTTGCCTTCAAACCATTCTGTAGTAATAAGCTCGGAGAGTTTTTTTATTTCTCTTTTTACATACACCCTGTTTTCCGCCGCTTCTATAGATATATTGGCGTAATCGTCTGTTTTTCGGGAACAGTAACCGCATTCAGGACAAATAAAGCTCTCCGAATATTCGTTGAAATCCTGTATCTTCAAAACACTGTTGCTTTCACCGAAGAAAGACAACTGAATATTTGCCCATTCTAATATTTCGGAATTTGATTTTTTAGGCGACGCGCAGCAGATAGTTCTTAAAAAGTGAAGATATGCGGGAAACTCTCTGCCGCAATAAGGGCATTTTAACCGATGTCGGGTTATTACAGCATAATCATCTCTTCTTTCCACGCTTGTAATATAATTTTGTTTTCTCGTTCTTAAAATTTCGCTTGCCGTATATAAATCGATTTTTTCGCTTTTCTCAAAAATCTGATAACCGAGCGGAATTCTCAAATCAATTCTCGTCACGTTCATATGCACCCCAAATAATATTTTATGATACAAAAATACCAAAACAAATGCACCAAAAACGGGACGTGGTTTAATTTATCATAACAGATGAAAAATCTGTCGTAATATGTTATAATATGAAAGCGTGGTGATATTTAAGGCGCTTAAAATTTTCCGAATCTGAATACCACGGTCTGTAGCAATATCTGATACCTGTGCAATGGTTAAGAGCTTGTGAGCGTGGGCATTAAAAACGCGAGGTAAAAAACGATGGAGAATGATTTAAAAGAGTTATACTCTTGTTATAAATATAATTTAGGAGATTTGCCCGAAAATCTTTCGGAAGGCTATTTTTTAAACCCCGAGAACATATACACTATCGGCGGAACTATACTTTTCGGACAAGAGCCGAACGGCTGGAGTGAATCTTTTGATTCGTATGCGAAGGGTATAGATAATATTATAAACAACCAAAAAAAGACCCGTTTTTGTCAAAAAATCAAAATGGTCCGTGAGCAAGGCGGACTCATTAATAATATTGCAAAATTTGCATTAAACAAAAACGGAAAGCACCCACCCATAAGTCAACAAGATGATTTCTGGAGAAAAATGTATGAAAAATTTGAGTTCAGGGGAGAAATCGCCACAATTTATCAGCATGAACTTAAAATTTTAAAACCGAACAAAATTCTTCTGTTGTGCGGACCCGGCAGAAAACGTGCAGTAGAAATCGCATTTCAATTTGAAAATGGTTTTATTGATAATTTTGTTCCGCGTTTAAATAAAGATAAATGCGCCAATCAATTTGAATATAATGACATAACATTTATGTACGCACTACACCCACAGGCACATATGAATGCCGAAACAAGAAAAGAATACGACACACGAATTGAGAATTTCTTAAAAAATGAGTTATAAAATATGAATAACGACATCGATATTTCGGTAAATGAAATTATTGAAAAAACAGAGAAGGAAATCCACTACAAAAACTCTCGCGATGAAATTTTCAGACGCGGCAATTCTTGGATATATTGCTATAACACCTTTAAAGAATACTCAAATAAACAAGCATATGACGAAAAAGATTATGATTTTTTGGCACTCAATCTATCTTTTTATCTTGCAAGCTGGGGAATGTACCGCGGCTCATCATTTTTATTGAATATGGATTATAAAATACACATTGAAGCCGTAAAAATGATGATGAAAGAAAAATACAGACAACTTTTTGACGGGAATATATATCAAAATAAAAGTGAGTACAAAAAGCTACTTTTTGGTGAAGAAAATTTTGATGGTATTTACGTTTGGTTAAATGACTACTACACCAATATTCATAACATTATGAAATCAACGGGTGATACAGAAATCTCGGATACTCTGATTACCAAAATTCTTCTCGGTGTATATGGTTGCATACCGGCTTTTGACAGATTTTTTAAAGATGCCTTTGGTCTTTTTGGCGGACAAAAGCATTTATCCACAAACGGCAATGCCATTACAAACAAAAACAAGGGGCTTCTTGCAATTCTGGAAACAGAGCTCGGAAACGAGATTCAAAATTGGGGTAGCAATGATATCCCATACATGAAAAAAGTTGATATGTACTTTTATTCACTGGGGGAGGTTATGTCGAAAAATGCGACAGAAGCTGCAAAAGCATCAAATAAAAAACCTACGCAAAAAGACATCGATGATGCGTTAAAAGAAATAAAAAAAGCCCTTCAAACAAAAATCGAAGAAAAATACATAAAACCTATAGCATAGCACACAACTATCAATATCAAAATAACATCCCCGACTATTGAAAAATAGTCGGGGAATCATTATATTTAATTAATCTCAACCTTTTTTAAATCAACGTAGAGTTCCGATGAATACTGCTGACCGAGCAGATCGTCGATATAGAGATAATAATCTTTTTCTTCTTTCATTGAAAATGCGTTGGTTGAAATATATGGTTCATATCCGTTGCAGGGACCGTCATATTCACCTACAATTTCAATATCGGAAAAAGATTGAGTGACAGAAATCATAAAATTGGTGTAGTCGCACCCCTTCAAAGCAAAGTCTGTATCTTCTCCCTTAAACAATTTCAAAAGTGCGTCCTGAATTTTTATCATAATGCTTTTACTCAAAAAGTCATCTTCTTCGTATTCATCTTCATCCGCATCTGCCGGTTCTTCCATATCATTGATATAATTGTTAAGGTGAATTATTTTTCCTTCGCCGTCAAACATAGCGTTTTTGGAAAATGCCAATTTTTTCATTGTGTCTCTCATGGCGTTTCGTGCATCAGAGAAAGTTTCAAATGCCGAAAAAGTTGTTCCCAACATATCTTTTGAAACACACTCGTACGGTAAAGACGTTTTTACTGACAAAACCCAGATTTCTTTCATAATATAAAACCTCCAAAATTATTATATTTCTTCAAATTTAATCAGAGCGCACTTTCAATTTACATAGTTTTTATTCTCTTTTATATTTGATGAGTTAATTATATATGAAGCTATGCACCAAAAACGGTGCATATCATTCAAAAATCACCATTCTGTTCATTTCCTTTATTTTATTAATAAAGCAGACCAAATCAAAATCGCAGTTATGTGGTATTTTTATAACAAGCGGAGTTTTTTCGGTATTGATATCCCGTATTTCATTAAATTCATCCCAGAATTTTACAAGGTTTATAAAGCAGAGCAGATTATACAGAAACAAATCTTTTTGAGTTAAATCTGCTGCTGTTTTCCCGTTTTTTCCTTTTGTTACGATGAATTCTCCGTTTTGTTTTAAACTTAACCACAAATCATCATCTTTACTGATTAGCTCAGGTTTATAGTTTTTTATAAACTCATTTATAAAAGCCCTGAATGAACGGGTTGCCCCTATTCCGTTTGTAAGGAACGAAAATTTTCCTTTGTAGAAGTATTTATTATCTTTATAGTATGCCAATCTCAATTGATAGTTCTGCTTTTCAGAATTGTCAAAACACTCAAGAGATTTTTCTTCCGCCGACTTATTCAGAAGCTCGTTCATACTAAAATCCGATTTTGCAGACCGGTTGGTATTTAACCTTTTCGGGTATTACGATATCACTTGCCGTCAATGTTGAGAGAATATCACTTGTAACATCATCATAATTCATATTTACCAATCGGTTTGCCTGTGCCATTTTAGCTTTTTCAAACATATTTCTGACAAATCTGCCGTTACCGAAATCGGCGCATTTTCTGTTTTCGGAAAACAGTTTTCTCATTTTTTCTTTTGCGTCATCAGTAAACTTCATTTTGGCTTTTTGTGCGGTGAGTTCGGCAATCTCCAAAAGCTCTTCTTCATTATAATCATCAAAAGGTATGTTAAAAGCAATTCGTGAACGAAGCCCCGGATTTTTATTTAAAAACCCTTCCATTTTGTCAGGATATCCTGCAAAAATAACAACAGTATCCTCACGATTGTTTTCCATCTCCTGCACTATGGTATTTATAGCCTCGTCACCGTAGAGTCCGTCCCTGTCATCCACAAGCGAATATGCCTCATCAATAAACAAAACACTACCTTTTGCTTTTTTGAACATTGTCTTTACAAGGGGTGCAGTCTGACCTACAAACTGACCGACTATATCTGCCCTACCCACCTCATATAAATCTCCGTTTGACAAAATACCGTTATCCTTCATAATCTGTGCAAAAAGGCGTGCAACGGTAGTTTTAGCAGTACCGGGATTCCCCGTAAAAACCATATGCATGGCAGGTCTGTCTGCACGAACCCCTTTATCTGCATAAATTTTTTGGACTTTGTAAAAATTCAATGCCTGTGTTATAACTTTTTTGGCGTTATCAAGACCTACAAGTCGGTTAAGCTCTTCTACGGCATTGCCGCGCGGAGCCGACTTTAAATTAATGCTTTTAACGTTTGTAACATCTTTATACTGTGGATAAACACTTGTTTTTAATTTTTCACAAAACCAATCATCAAACATTGCCGCAAGATTTGATTCGGTATAAAATGTATCTTCTTTAAGCTTTGAAAACAGTTTTTTATCGACAGATATGTTATTTCTTCTTGCCAATGTTTTTAAATAGGCTTTTGCTTTGTCACCCGACACTAAATCTTCACTGATTTCAACAAATGAAACATTGTTAAGATTCTCCGTAAAAATACTTTTTATTTTTTCACTTTCGGCAGGCAAGCACAAAATTGAAAGAACTGTATTTTTATATTTTTCCATCATTGCACAAACTTCAATAATTGTTTTTTTACCAAACCGTGCAAAGCTACCTGTTTTTTCTTCAATACCGGAAAACTGCACAACCAATGCACCGCCTTCGCAGGTTTTATAAATGGCCTCCAAGGAATTATCGTATAACTCAGTATTATTATCAAAAGACAAACAACAGTATCGTTTATTGAAAATACGCTTATTGTTATACAAAGCACAAATAAGATTGTGATATACAGTTGACACCGACTTCGGGTTGTCAGTTTTTATCATATAATGAACAGGATGACTCTTTGTATTGCCTGAACCTTTACCCATATAAATCCGTTCAATCTCAGGCAAAAGTGAATCTTCAAACAATGATTCCCGCAAATTTTTTATTATTGTCTCCTTATCTGTTACCCGTGTTAAGAGTTCTTCCGTGTATTTAACATCGCAACGTCTGTGTCGCTCAAAAAAAATCAAGCCTAAATCTTCCAATACACCGCCGGATGACGAAACAAAATAATTCCTATCCCCCATATTCAAGAGAAAAACCAACGACCTTACGGTTATTTCTTCAATATTTGAAACATCGGCAGTCAATGAAACAAAAGTTAAATATTTCTTTATTGCCTTCTCAATACTGTTATTATCCTTTACAATTGCACCGATTATAGCTATATGATTTTTTATACTTGCAATAAAGAAGTAGTTTTGTTTGTTGTTTTTCTGATAAAACTGTTCATTAACCGCAGGAAATGAACTTGCGTATTCTTCGTATTCTTCTCTGTTCTTAGAATCAGGAATGTTCTCATTCTCATGGATTTTTACGGTAATTTTATAAAACAGCATTTTGCACCTCCGTATTTTTCTGATAATATAATACAAAAAATTATGCACTGTTTTCGGGACACAAAAAGCTCCGTCTCACATTTCTGTAAGACGGAGTACGTTATTATAAATTATTTGTATTTTTCAATAGCTTCGGTTAATGTATTTTTAATTCTTTCTCTCAGCTCCAAAGGTTTTGTTATCTCAACAACGCCTAAATACTGCTTAGCCCAATGTTCCATAGCGAAGGCACTGGCAACCAACTCAACCTTGATTTTTTCATCGTTTATTTCTGTTATTTTAATATCTCTGCCGAACCAATCCACAATCTGGTCGATTGTTCTTTTATCCGCAATCATTTCAATAGGTTGAGGCTTGTCTGTAAACATATACGGAAGTCCCGTGGCAATCTCTTTATAATCAATTCCGTTTTCGTAGCCATCGATGGTGCGAATATTGGTTAGCGGTCTGTTCTCAAGCAGGGTCATATTGCTGATTCTGTCCAGTCTGTAATAGCCCATATTATGCCACCGCTCATTAAGCGCCATTAAATAATAGCGTTGATTATGAAGAATAAGCTGATAGGGACTTGCTTTATGGGATGCAGATTTATGTAATTTTTTATCTATACCTATTTTATTGTAGTCAAACGCAATCTGTACCCCCTTTTCAATAGCTAAATCTATCATATCTATATTATAGAAAAGAGCGATATTATCCGTTTTGTTCCAATCGTTTACGGAGTAAATGTTTTTTATATGTGATTTAAAGTAAACATTTGAAAGACCGCAAAGTCGTTCAATAAGATCCTTGGAATATTTAGGCGCAATATGTTTACTGGAAAGAACACCGTCAATAAGCATACGCAGTTCAGAATCTTCAAAACTCCTTGTTTCAAGAAAAGAGCCTGCCCTTGTTGATTCAATTTCATATCCTGCTTCTTTTAGCAATGATATGTTTCTGCCTATCGCCTTTCTCTCAATAACTATGCCATAATCCTTCTCAAGATAATTCGCGATATCCTCCTGCTTTAAAGGGTGATCAAAATCACTGTATTTCTCAAAAATCTGCAGAATGCGGATTAATGCTAATTTTTTAGGTTCAAGCTCTGCCATAATAACTCTCCCGATAAAAATTTTCTACAACATCATTGTACCATATCCGCCCCATAACACAAGTGTTATATGTACCAAAAAGCGTACACTGTTTATTGTTGAATTTAATCAAAAGCTTTTGAATTTAATATGTATTTATCGGCAATGCTTTTTAAATATTACGCAAACGATTCAGATATTCGTCTGCTTCATCTCTTGTTTTGAAAATTACTACTTCTTTTTCAGTCTTGTATTTATCAATCAAAGCATATATTTTCGGCAAAGATTTTTCTGAAAACTCTTTGATAAAGCCTTCGAATTCGGGAGCCGGCTCCTTTTCAATCCACGGCAAATCATAACGCCCTTTGCCGAGCCGTTCGGTAGCCCCTTGTATGCAAACTTGTGTTGGTAAATCAAAAAGAAAAACCGTATCACACTCCCTGAGTCGCATTTCAATGGTTCTGTTGTAGTTTCCGTCAATTATCCATTGGGGTGTATTGAATATTTCCACTATTTTTTCATCAAACTCATCTCTTGTGATGTGAGTTTTGTCTGCCTTGTGCCATATTGCATCAAGGTAATATAACGGCAAACCGGTACATATATTCAGTTTTTCTGCAAAAGTTGTTTTACCCGAACCGGGACAACCGATAACAATAGCTTTTTTCATGACCTAAAAATACTTCTCCATAATTACGCTGCCGCCGTAATCCTCTATCACTTTAAACCCGTTTTTTTCGTACATTGAGTAAGATACAGGAGTGTGTTTAAAGCAATTAAGAACCATTTTAACAAAACCTTTTTCACGGGCATCTTCCTGTATTTTTATAAAAGCACTTTTTCCGTACCCTTTTCCGCGATAAGCTTCTTTAATAACGTTTTCCGTAACGAATGCTGCGTTTTCTTCAAAAGGGCTTTTCTGATAACCGATAACGCCTATTTTTTCGTTTTCTTTATTCATAACTATGTAAAGATAATTATCTGCGGAAGCTGCTCCGTCGGGGAATATATCCGCAAATTCACTTCTCGCCGCTTTTACGGCTTTAAATCTGAATTTTTCATCACCTGATTTTATCAGATGCTCTGCATAAGCCTTTACAGACCATTTTGAATACACCTTGAACTCATCATTGTTCATACGCTTGAAGCTTATTTGTTTTAATTCATTTTGCAAAGAAGACACCTCTTTTGCTTTTAGTCTCAAATCATAAAATTTATTTTAAAAACAAACCAGGCATCCCCGGGAATACGGAGATGCCTTAATTTACAATATGATGAAAACTATATCAATCGCAAACGGACAAAACGGCACTCCGGGTCATAAAAACACTCTTCATTGTCATTTTATCCACCTGCCTTTCAATATTTTCTATGATTATACCCTTATGTGTCAAGAAAGTCAACAACACCTTACACATCCGTAAAACTATATATAACCACAGGGCTCATCAGCACAGATTATGTTAAACGTACATCTTACGGGAGCTCGGCAAGGATTGCGTTTTTAGGTCTGTAGCCTACGATTCTTGACTGTTCTTTGCCGTCCTTGAAGACAATGAGTGTGGGGATGCTCATAACATCGTATTTCATTGCTATCTCCCCGGCTTCGTCTACGTTAATTTTACCCACGGTAATATCTGCACGCTCGTTTGCAATCTCCGCAACAATAGGAGCAACCATCTGACAGGGACCGCACCAATCCGCATAAAAATCAACGAGTGCAATACCTTTGCCGTTAAGTATCTCATCAGCAAAATTTTCGTTATTCAACTTCTTTAACATATATTTTTACCTCTCAATCTTTAGATTTATAATAAAGCATACAGTGGCAATAGCCTTCAAAATCCGGGTCAGCTATCTGCGCTTTGAATTCATCGCACATACATTTGTATTCGGGAAGCTTGGGAATTCGACACGGGCAATAACCGTCTTTAGCTTTGAGACCCTGCCTGATACGCTCTACAACTTCCTTATTTTCATTTAACCGCACTGCCATAGTTACCACTCCTTTGATATTATTTTAACTTTAAGATAAACACATTACAACATATTTTTTAAAAATTTCAGACAATATTAATATTTTCACCCATAAACCCTGCAAAAAACATAACCACCGAAAAAAATCGGTGGTTACATACTGATTATTTCACGCTTATGTTTCGGAAACGGTTTGTTTTTCCGGTATTATCGGAGTTGTGGGACTTTGCTGTGTTGTCTGCGCCGATTGGGTTGTTTGATTTACTGTCTGTGTTGTTTGCTTTGTGGGAATAATTTTTTTGAACCAATCCAAATCCCACGAAAAATTCTTTCTGTTCGACACGGCAAAAAACACGGCTGCACATATTGCACACAACACAAGAACGGCACCTGCACAAGCTATGATGCCTGCGTATTTTCTTTTTGTTTTAGTTGTCGCGGCGCAATTCTCTGTGCAGACATCGGCGACGATTACAGTAACATTATCTTTACCGCCTTTTGCCAGAGCAGATTCAACGAGCGCATTTGCTTTTTCTTCTGTTGAACCGTTTGCCTGCAAAACATTTCTTATTTCTTCATCACTGAGCATATCCGTCAAGCCGTCACTGCAAAGCAAAATAACGTCATTTTCTTCCGCCTGAAGGGATTGAAAATGGGGTTCAATTATCATTTCCTCGGGGAATATACCGATATGCTGTGTCAGCTTGTGTTTTTCCTTGGTTTTTTGTGACGCCTCGTAAGATATCATCCCCGAGTCAACCATAGTCTGAGCCACGGTATGGTCCTTGCTGATGCAGGATATACTGCCGTTGCGCAATAAATATGCTCTGCTGTCGCCCACGTTACAGATATGAAGCACATCATCCGAGAAACCAAAAGACACAAACGTGCATCCCATTCGTCTGCCTATAACACGCATTTCGTCGCAGACCTTTTTGTTAGCGGCATCAACCGTATTTTGGAGAACAGCCTGTGAAAAATCCGAGTCCATAATCTCAACAAGATTTTCACCAAACGTAACGGCGGTTATCTGCGAAGCCTTCTCTCCTGCCGCTTCTCCACCCATACCATCGAAAACCGAAAATGCGATTTTTGAGGTTTTTTCGCAAACCGCTGTAATATCATTTGCGGAATCAACAGTTACGCCGGAGAGATAAAAATTATCTTCATTATTATTTCTTTTCTTTCCTACATTGCTACGTCCGTAAGCAGAAACAAATAAATTTCCCATATTAATTTTCCTTTTTGGTTAATCTGTTTATGATAATAGGATACGCTATTGACGATGCAACCAAAGCCGCTATCAGAATTACTGCGATTACATAGTTTAATGAAGTTTCCCAGCAATCATAAACAATCCACGAAACAAATATCATTGACATAAATGCATAAAACGCCGTGGAAATATATGTCGAAATTCTGGTGAGAATACCAACCACTTTTCTTCCGGGCTTACAGAAACAACTAATGATAACAGGAATAACAGTACTTACTGCACCTACAACAAACATAACGATTTCTTCAAAGCCGGAACGACCATACACATCACCCGTGGGTGAAAACATACCCATAAAGAAGAAATTCAAAAAGAATGTGATTATATACAAGGGTATTCTTTTTAAAAATGCTTTTTTACCGCAAAGTGCAAGGATGAAGTTCAAGGCTTTTACAACAAATAATGCGGGCACAACTAAAAATCCGATTAAAAGCATTGCGTCATATCCCAAAAAGTATTCACTCAGACAGCTTGCGGCAAAAGAGTTAAGGATGGTCATCAGCAAAAAATACACCGTGTATTTTTTGCTTGTGGTTTCATTCATCAACCAATTTAAATACTCTGTGGATTTTGGTGCTTTGACTTTATCCTTCTTATTATCTTTCTTTTTTTCTTTCGTTTTAACAATCTTCTCCTGTTTAACAGCTTCGCTCTTTTTGTCCGTTGAAGCTTCGGGAGCTTTAATTGTATCAGAAACAACCGACTTTGCCTGTTCGATTGGTTTTTCGCTGACAGGAGCGGGCTTTGAAGCAGCCGCAGCTTCTTGTTCAACCGCAACGGTAACATCCTTTTCCGCCATCAGCTTTTCAAGTACGGCTTTCATCTGAGAAGCATTTTGAAAACGCTTTTCAGGGTCAGGATGGCATGCGGTCAACAAAAACTCGTTCCATACCTTTGACAAGCCCTTGATTTCGGGCAACATTTCACCCGACATACGTTTTTTCTGCGCTTCTTCCCTATCCGAAAACTTAATTGTCTGCGGAGCCTCGGGTAAAAACGGTGTTCTGTTTTTATTAAGAAGCTGATAAAGCAAAATACCTAAAGAGTAAAGGTCAACGTTCTGATTGTATTCTTTACCCACAAAAATTTCGGGAGCCATATATGTATAAGTTCCCTTTTGTGACATTGCGGCAACGGTTTTTTCCATAGTTCTGGCAACACCGAAGTCACCCAATTTATATGTATCGGAATTAGATATAAATATATTATCGGGTTTGATGTCACGATGGATGATTTTTCTTTTTTCGCAAAGCTCAAGGGCACTGCAAATATCTATACCGAGTCTGCAAACTTCTTTTTTGTCAAAAATCTGCTCCTGAAGTCTTTTCTTCAAAGGCGTAAGCAGCTCCATACGGATAAGGATGGTATATGAGAGACCGTCTTCACTTTTATCGATAATATGGTCCTCGTAGCTTACTACGTTTGAGTTACCCTTAAGTTCTTCAAGAAGCTTTATTTCTTCCATAAAGCTTTTTGCAATATCTGCATAATATTCGCTGATTTCCTCATTGGTCATACCTTCACTCTGCAAACCGGAAGAATCAGTATTTTCAGGGGGAATGGAAATAACCTTCAACGCAGATTGATATTCCGTTCCGAATTCATTTCGTTTAAGTTTATACACCGTTCCGTATGCACCGGCACCGATTTTTTCATCAACAGTCCAATGCCCGAAAACTACACTACCTTTTTCTAACATAATTACACCCTTTTTAGTTTATATTTTTGCAATAAAGCCTTATTTCTTTCTGTCTTTTATCAGTGGTACGACCAAACCAAGAAGTGATTTTATAACAGTAAACATCCATTTTAAAACAGGTATCAGTTTATATCTAAGCAAAATAATTAATATGCTGATTAAATTAATACCTCCTACTACCGCTATGCCAAGAAAAACATATTTTGCCCAAAAGAACTCATACGCCACAATACAGCCGGAACCTGATAAAATACAAAGAATAATATTTATTATCAGTAAGGCTTTGGCTTTTTTAGTGAGCTTTTCAGTTTTTGCGGTTTGTGTTTTTTCTTTTAACACACCGACTATCGGTTTAAAATTTTCACCGGTAAAATTTATATCTTTAATACCTGAAACAGCATCAACGTTATCAATAACTCGCTCTTCGGGAATAATTGAACCCGTAAACGCACCGAGTGTTTCGTCAGTATCAATATTTTCTTCTATGTCAGCAACGCTCTCGGGAGCTTCAATGTTCTGACTTTCCACGGCAATCTGCGGTATTTCATCATTAAATGCGCTTGCGGTTGCTTCTAAGTCATCTTCAACAGTATTTTCAACCATTACCTCAGAAACCAAAGGAACACCTGTTACGTCATCGCTTAAATGCTCGGTAATTTCCTTTTTTATGGACTTAAGGGCTTTTTTGAATTCACTCGCGTTACTGTATCTGTCCTTGGGGTCAAATGCGCAAGCCTTTCTGAGAACGTCCATAAAAGCATCGCTGACACCGTTGATGGCAGGCAAAGCTTCGCCGTTCAGACGTTTTGCGTTAGCCTGTTCTTTATCCGTAAATTTTATGGGCGCGGGGTATTCAGGGAAAAACGGCGCTCTGTTTTTATTAAGCAAGCGATACAACACAATACCGAGAGAATAAATGTCTGCGGTTTTGTTGTATTTTTCCCCTCTGAAAACTTCGGGCGCCATATACATCAGCGTACCCTTTTTAGACATTTCTCCCTGGGTTGCTTCAAGCTGCTTCGCGATACCGAAGTCCCCCAGCTTATAATCACCGTTTGCGGAAACAAAAATGTTATCAACCTTTATATCGCGATGAATAATATTATGCTTTTCACAGATTTCAAGGGCGGTGCAGATATCCACGCCCAGCTTCAACACTTCGTCAACGGACAAAAACAGAGCCTGTCTGTTTTCATCAATAAGTGTTTTGCTCAAGGGAGTCAACAACTGCATCTTTATGTAAATCGTGTAACCGAAATCATCGTTCGGAACGATGGTGTGGTCTTTATAATCCACAATGTTAGTTATCCCGTCAAGGGATGAAAGCAATCTTATTTCCTTAATAAAATCCTGAGCAATCTGACCGTAATATGTAGAAATACTCTCGTCATCCATACCCTCGGTACGAAGCTTGTTGTGGTCTTCTTTATCCTGCGGGATACGTATAACCTTCATTGCAGCATAGTATAAAGTACCGAAATCTTCCTTTTTTATTCTGTAAACCGTCCCGAATGCA
Source organism: Clostridia bacterium (assembly GCA_017461235.1). Classification (GTDB taxonomy): domain Bacteria; phylum Bacillota; class Clostridia; order Oscillospirales; family Acutalibacteraceae; genus DTU089. The sequence continues at coordinate 46,620 of JAFTYU010000036.1, forward strand.
CCTGAACCGATTTTTTCATCAACGGTCCAGTCCCCGAAGACCTTTGTGCCTATATCTAACATTCTTTCACCTTATTTTTTATTAATCCCAGATTTCGTAGTCAGGGCGCCATACTGCGTCGCACCAAACCTCAATATCCGAACCTTCCCATTCCAAAACATCAAAACTACCGGCTGATATATCATGATCATCAATCAGCTCACACATATCAGAACCAAAAACCGCATTTACTTCATCGTATGTAAGATTAGGCCCCACGTTTTTATCTCCCTGCCAGAAATTATATACGGTTTCCGTAACGATATCCATACCATAGTCCGGCTCACCAAAAATCCATGAATCACTTGCGGGACCGCAACTCAAAAGCAATTCCACGGTATCTCCGATGTAAGCAGCACCATCTGTCCATCCACCACGTGCTTCACCTACAATGGTATCACATGGATAACTTGAAGAATAAACACATGTAATCTCGTAAAAAACACACGCCTCATTAAGCATTGCTTCCGCATCCTGTAAAGTTGCACCTTTTATATCATCGAAATATATGGTGGGTGCTACCTGTTCATCTTCCTTGTCTGCGTTAGTTTCTTTGGGATAATTTTGTACTGCTTCGTTTTGATCAATAACACCATCAGTATTTTCTGCACCGTTTTCAATTACTGCATCTGTATTATTATCCGCTTCTTCATTAACAATGTTTTCGTCATCAACAATATCATTAACTGTCGCTTCAGATGTCGCTCCAAAATCGGTTTCAGACCGAACACTTAAGTTTTTTTGCATCAAAAATCCGACACCTAAAATTACTACTAATATTGCAAAAAAACTACCTAAAAAAATGCGTATTGATTCTTTGTCTTTGCCTGTTATATCTATACTTTCACTTTCTTCGGAAACGGTTTCATTCTCAACAACCACTTCGGGAAGGTCATTGTTTTGAGTTGCAATGTCAACCTGCGGCACATCGTCATTGAAAGCGCTTGCGGTTGCTTCTAAATCATCTTCGGCAAAATCGGGAGCTTCAATGTTCTGACTTTCAACAGCAATCTGCGGTATTTCATCATTAAATGCGCTTGCGGTTGCTTCCAAATCATCTTCAATAATATTTTCTATTGGCGCATCACAAACTAACGGAGCACATGTAACATCATCATTTACAGGCTCTGTTATTTCTTTTTTTACGGATTCAAGGGCTTTTTTGAATTCACTCGCGTTACTGTATCTGTCCTTGGGGTCAAATGCGCAAGCCTTTCTGAGAACGTCCATAAAAGCATCGCTGACATCGCTTATATTGGGTAATTCTTCTCCGTTCAGACGTTTTGCGTTAGCCTGTTCTTTATCCGTAAATTTTATGGGCGCGGGGTATTCAGGGAAAAAGGGCGCTCTGTTTTTATTAAGCAAGCGGTACAGCACTATGCCGAGAGAATAAATATCGGCGGTTTTGTTGTATTTATCGCCCCTGAACACTTCGGGCGCCATATACATCAGCGTCCCCTTTTTAGACATTTCACCCTGGGTTGCTTCAAGCTGCTTCGCGATACCGAAGTCCCCCAGCTTATAGTCACCGTTTGCGGAAACAAAAATGTTATCCACCTTTATATCACGGTGAATAATATTATGCTTTTCACAGATTTCAAGAGCGGAACAAATATCCATACCAAGATTCAGAACTTCGCTCTGTGACATGAAGGTTGCTTGCCCGTTTTCATTGACCAGACGATTTGATAACGGTATCAGCAACTGCATTTTAATGTAAATTGTGTATCCCAAATCTGCGGACGGTTCTATAATATGGTCCTTGTAATCAACTATGTTGGTGATGCCGTCAAGGGATGAAAGAAGTTCAATTTCTTTTATAAAATCCTCAACAATCTGCCCGTAATATGTAGATATACTTTCGTCATCCATACCTTCACTGCGAAGCTTTTTGTATTCTGAATTATCCTGTGGGATTTTCAGAACCTTCATTGCAGCAAAATATGTTCTGCCGAATTCTTCTTTTTTTATTTTATAAACGGTACCGAACGCACCTGAACCGATTTTTTCTTCAATAATCCAGTTACCGAAAACCGTTGAACCCTTTTCTAACATACTTAACCCACTATTCACATCAATTTACAGCACGCTGTTTAAACTTTTATTTGACCTTTATCCGTTTGTAATTGTTGTTTTTGTTCCTTATGACGTTTAAAAAACTTTTTACTCAACACAGCAAAAACTATGGCGAGCGGAATAATATAAAACACGCTTATGGCAAGAATTAAAAAGAGAATGCCTAAACGCAAATTCTTTTTGGAAACCTTTGTTTGAGTTGTTGCTTTATTCTGAATGCTTTCTTTCTTAACTTCAGCTGTATTGGTGCGAAGCTCGTAAGCATTTTTAATCTCAGCAGGCTGTTTTATCTCGCTATTCGGCTTCACAGGTGTTTCCTGTTTTTTTACAGGTGGCAAACTGCCGAAAGCACCCACTGTTTTTTCATCAAAATCATCAAATTCAGGTGCAACCTCAACCGGTTTTTGTTGGGAAACATCGGCAACAGTAGTTTTGCCGCTGTAATCTGCAACAGGCATATTTCCGAAAACGCCCACAGTCTGCTCATCAAAATCATCAACAAAACCGCCCTGTGAAGCAACGGATTCGTTTTCTTCAACTGCTTCAAAAGCGAAGGGGTCTTTATTCCCTACAGCTTCATCTGTATTAATTTCAATCTCTTCTTTTTGAATTTCCGGTTCAGGAACACTGCCTAAATCAATATTCTCAAAATTAAAAGGGTCATCCGATTTTTCGCTTTCATCAGATTTTTTTGTCACAGGCGGAAATCCGCTGAATGCCCCTACGGTCTTTTCATCAAAATCAAAATCGTTCATAAAATCCTCTTTCTTATTTCTTTTTCAAATGTGCGCAACCAATAGGACTACCATTGGAGCCATTGTAAGAACGCAAAAATTCATCTATTGTTTTAACTTTTGCGGTACTCGGACTATTATTGTCAGAATAATAAACTTTCCCGTTTACAATTTTATCAATATAAATTACGTGACCGTATTTATTACCCCATTTGGGTGATCTGGGGAAGGAAATTACAACATTAGCCACCGGTTCACCTTCAGCTGCTACCAATTTACTCAGACAATCTCCGCCCGAATATTTTGTAACATTAAAGCTTTCGTTTGACTGAATCCTGTCATACACCTGATTGCCGTTACCGTAGCCTATGTAATTAAATCCATGTTGTTGAGCTTTGCGCTTTGTAAGTGCCGCACAACTAACAGAACCATCAGGATTCTTACCTATGCCACTGGTAACACTGTTTTTATATAGATTTCTCAATTCTTCGTCTGTTGGAATATGTTCACTGACTTCAACACCATCGGGATAATCCTTCCTGTTAACTGTATCTTTAGGAATTAATCCTTGGTCAACCTGTTTATAAAGTTTAACTGCCTCATCTAAAAAATTTGCCAAACCGACACAGTTATCATAAACCTTGTTTTTTTCTTTTTTCAGATTCTTTATCTCATCATCAAAATCCTCTGAAAAAGACCCCTTCCAATAAGCATCGTACTCTTTGAGCTTATTTTCCAAACCTTCGCAACAAGCTTTATATTCTTCTGCAAGTGTTTTATATTTACCGGCTAACTGTGTCAACGTATCAGTTTCAACTTTTATTTTTTGTTTAGCCATTTCACACTCTCCCCTTTATTTTTCAGGAATATTTGTTTTATTTATCAACATAACTGTTTGTGACATTGTTTTAAACATGATAATAATACTTTACAGGATAATTACCGAAGCCGTTTCTTATAGGCCCATGTTCAAAATTTCTTTTTCCTGCCTGTGAGATCATCACGCCACTCTCACCTTGATTTTGAGGCACAACCATACCCACATGGTTTGTTGTGGTTGCGGTCACAACTGTCGGCATACCCTTGTTAGCCATAGCAATTGCAGTAGCTTCATCACATTCAACCCATCCATATTTTGAACCATGAGTGCCTAACCATGACCTCATTCTTGTAGCAGACATCTCCAAATATGGACCCGTTTTTTTTATACAATAGTCACGAGTTAAAGGTGCTCCTGTGTTAGGATCATAATAGTGTGGTATCTCGCACCCCATAGCTTTGGTAGCATCCCATACATATATGTTACACCACGTGCTTTTATCTGTGGGGGCATAACGTTTTCTGTTGGCTACATCAAGCTCTGCCAGAACCTCATTATAGGCATTTGGACTTCTCTGACCTTCCGCATTAGTCTTATGAGGAGTTATTTCTGACCATTGCGTATCCGGAATAGAGTAATTATTATTGATATCAACTCTACCTGTTGACGGTATTGTAGTTGAGCTTGTTTGTCCATTTGAATTATTATTGTTTGATGTATTACCGTTAGAATTGTTACCATTGGCGGAATTGCCGTTGGACGTATTCCCTTCATTATTGCCTGTATCAGAAGAACCGTTACCCGGAATAAAATCAGGGTTAATTATTGACTGTATAATCTGTTGAAATGGACTGATTATAAAACCAGGAACTATAAATGATGTTATAAAAGGATTGATGATTACCGATGGATATATCTTTTTAGGAATCACCCAAGAAAAATGATTTGTTAACCATCTTTCGGTCTCAATTTGTTTTTTGCTTTTCTTGGCGACTTTTTCGTAATCATCATCCAAATTGCTGATGATTTTTGATAAATCTTTATCAGCCTGACGTATTTTTTTTATGATTTTCTTGCTGTCTGAAAGTGTATTAAAAATTGCCTTTTTAGACCCAAAACTCCATGTTGCCTGCATTGCGGTACTACCGAAATCAGTAGATTCAGCAATTTGTTTATATGCCAACTCGAGTTTATCATCAATTTGATTAAGTTTTGAAATATAGTTATTTGCATTACTATACTTCAACTCAACAATAGTACCCATAAATTTACTCTCCGTTCATTAAATCTTGGTTGCTTCAATTTTTCTTGCTATTGTTTTGTCTATGGATATAATATTTTCTGACGATGTTATAGTGTAATTTTTATCGTCAACAATCGCCTCTTTAAGCTTAAGAATGTTTTTATTTTCCTTATCTATTTTTTCTACATACTTTAATGCGGCTTCGCTTTGCCAGCTATCACAAATCAACTGTTTATTCTTCACAATATTATCGTAACACGTCTGTAAATTCTCAAGCTGTTTATCTATCTGACTACTCAATTCTTTAACTTTATCTATATCTACTTTTATACTTTTAGCCATAATTATCTCCCACTAACAGAATCTTTTATTTCTTTGCTTAATCTCTCGTAATCTTCAACAGCAGTTTCTAATCTTCTCTTTGCAATGTTTATATCACTTATAAGGCTATCTAATTTCTTCATTCTGTTACTGACAATTACGTCACTCAACGCATTGGCTGCCTGTCCCTTGTATGTCTCACAAACCATGGCATTAAGGGTACTGTACTCTGCTTTGGCTTCGTCAAGATATGCAATTGCCTTACGCATTCTTTCGATATCTCGCCTTGCATATTTTGTATCTATGTTTATATAAGCCATAATCAAACCTCCGTTCTGATAGAAACAGATGTTATATCCAATAAAATAATTTTGGCATTTTCGCCATCATCACTCTCAAGCGTTGCCCACATATTGTTTTTGAGTTTTAAATACATCATCTGTGTTTTTTCATAAACTTCGTCTTTTCTCGTATATTCCTCTATCAACAGCATCAAAGATGCCACTTTGTTCAATTCGCTGAACTTATATGTCGTTGCGGTAAGATTTTCTACGGAAAGTTCGTAGGGCGTTAACGGATTATTAAAACCGAACATAAAATAATCTATTGCATCTTTTTCATCTTCTAACACACCTGCAACAAATGCCTCGTCTGTGTAATATTCCAGTCCTATCCATTTATCGGATGTATAGTAAAGCTTTCTTTTTTGTGTATTGTTTTTTTCATAATCCACAACGTAGCAAGCGGCATGGTATTCAGGATTTTCAAACAATTTTGAAAACTCCGTATAATCCGGGCTTACTGTTGCTGTGCCAAAAAAGTCTGTTCTCAGAACATTCTTTTTCATAAAATAATCGTAACACTCTTTTTTGGTTGTCATTTTATCTTCGTTATTCATTCTTGAATAACTTGAATTGATACCCACCATTTTAGACAGTTTTAATTCATCGCACAAAAAACCCATATGAGTATCAGTCAACGATACTATCTTTTCCATCGGCTTAAACATACCCCTATACCCCCAACTTTGAAATTATGTCCTTCTCGACCTGATCATAATTCTGTGAAACGGTTTTGATATTTGCCGTATATTCATCAATCAGATTGCTCATATATTCAAACTGTTTTTTTACGAACAAGATTTTTGATTGATACATCTTACCTGAATCACCTTGCCATTCGCTACCTAAGCCGAGAATGAGTTGTTCTATTCTGTTCATATTTTCTTTTAATTCAAAATTCACGTTTTCAAGTGAATTACTGCATTTAAGTAATGCATCGGTATCGATTGTTATATTCATAATACTCTCCCTTTCAAGTTTTCTGCAAAATGAGCGACAGCATTTTGCAGAAAATTTGATTCAGCACCAACCCCCGATTTTATTCGAGGGTTGGTTTTTTGATTCATTAAGAACCGAAGCTGGACATTTTGCTTGCAAGACTTGTATCAAGATCGCCCATCTGCTGAGCGGCATTGTCCATAAGTTTTGCATAATCCTCGAGCATCTGTGAGAAATTTGTGAATGTTGACTGCATGCTCTCGTATTTGTTAAGAAAAGCTGTCTGAGCATCACCTTTCCAAACCTCATTAAGGTTTGTTATAAGAGATCTCATCTTTGACATTGCCTCGTCGTGCTGTCCCTTTAAGGTACGAAGCTCATTGGCTTTGCCCTTAAGTAAATCGGGAGTTACCTGAATAAGTGCCATTTTTTTCACCTCCTCATTAAAGTTTTATATTGTTAAGAGAAATTTCCCTTTAACAGTCAATATCTGCATTGGCAAGAACTGCCGTCATATTGTCGGAAGAACTTTCCAATTCATTGTTTTTGATAGTATTAAATACTACCGCTAAATTTTCTAAAGCCCTGTCGATATCCTTAATCTGTTTCTGCATATCAAGCACCTTATCGTTGAATTTCAGAACAGCAGGACTTTTCCATGATTCTTCAGCCAGAACTACACACGTATTGAGTTTAGAAACCGCGTCAGCTACAATATCGGATAATTCTGTTATTTTTAAAGAATAATGATTCAGCATATCAGCATACATTATTTCTTCTGTCAACTTTATTCACCTCAACCCAACAATAAATAATCACCATTCAGAACACCGCAGACATCAAGAGTTTCACCCGGCAACATATACCTCTGTTTTCTGAGAACGTACAATCTCATCCTTGTTGCGTAGTCCGCAAACCTTTGATCCTGTGTACAAAGAACTTCGATAATGTCTGCATAAAGCTTTTCTAAAGGTTCATCTGTAGGTACTTCCAAATCGTAAGAAAAATCTCGTCTCGGATTGGTAAGTGTAATTATAATTTTGCTCATTACTTCACCCTCTCAATTTAACGGTACCGCCCGAACCTTTTCCGCAAACCACGAAACCGGATTCAAAGCTGTTGAAATTTATTCCGTCAAAATGATATTTGCAGAACATACCGCTGTTTGCTTTTCCGCAAAGGCAATCATACATTCCGTCAACAAATAACGTATCATCGTTAAGTGCTTGCAGCTTCTTTTTGACATCGCTTGCATCTAAAGACCGGTTGATTTGTTCTTTTAGTCCCTTTACCTGCTCCGCTGTAATTTCGCCTGCACTATAAATCTTCTTATTTTCAAAAACTCCGTCACAATGGCAAAAAACATAAAGACCTTCAGAAAGTTCAAAAACCAGAATGGTTGTTTTTTCGGAAAAGGATATGAAAAACTCGTTTACCCTTCCTGCCCTGTGGTTAAATATAATCTGGCATTTTTCACCGGGTCGGCACAGCATTTCAATCATATATGAAATGTTTTCGTCAACTTCGCCCACACCCGAAAAACGCGGAAAGTATATCTGTTTTGTCTGTAATGATTTCAATGCAGTTTTCACATTGGCATCGCTTAAATTCATAACAGGTTTGATTCCGGGAACAACAGGTTTCTGAAGCAATGCTCCGAGACATAACACCTGATATTTAGAAAGAAGGACAATGTTATTCACCGTAATATTCGGCCATATATTTCTTAAACAAGTCAGTCTTTTTTCAATTTTTTCCAATTCGGCACTGGTACATTTATTCATCTGTTGCTACCTCCGATTATTCTTCCGCGGCAGTTTCCAAAGAACCTAAAGAAGCTTTAACTTGTTTTTCAACAACATTACCTGCATCGGTGTCCGCATCTTTTGCGTATGTTTTCTCTATAAAACCTTTAGCCGAAGCGGTGCTTGCAAGAGACATATTAAAGCTGTTGCTCTGCACAAGATTCGCCGTATCGGTGAAGGATTTAACATCTTCGTCAGTTTCGGCTGTAACAGCAATGTCAATCGCCGCCGCATCACCGATATTTCTCTGTGTACAGTCAGTTTTAACAACCACACCTTCCAGTCTGGATTTGCTGTTTTCTTCAATATGTGAATACATGCCGGGTATCTGTAAAAGTACCGAGTAAAGGCTCTGCATTTTGTCATTCAAAACAAACAAAGAACCCGAAAGCTGCTCACAAACCTCCTGTATTTTCGGATATTCTATTGAAGTCTGCAACTGCATATCCGCCTGAAATTCTCCGTTGAGACTTTTAAATTTATACATTGCTTCTTCCATCTGTTTTTTTGAATAATCAAATAAACCCGTGGCTATCTGAAGCTTTTCTGTATCGACCTCAAACTTTGGCATATTACAACTCCTTACCCATATTACGGAATTTTAATTTTGTCGCACTCTCCGTTATTAAATAACCATGCGTTGCCCTGACCGCAAGTCTGATCACGTTCGGCAAAGGAGAGATTATTATTAAAGAAGCCTGCATTAGACGGCGAACCATCCGTCAACATACCGTTCTGATACTTGATGATTGTGCTTGTAAGCGGCTCAAGATCTGCCAGTCTGCTTACATCGCCTATTCTGCCTGCAACAAAGATAAGAACGCCCAGATCTTCCGCAAGTCTTGCGATATTATCCATCCAGTTGCGTGTTTCATTCTCTATTGACTCAACAAATTCCTGTATATCATCAATAAAAATGCAAATCTGTTTTTCTTTGAGAATAAATGAAGCAGCGTCAAAACCGGGTTCGGATGATGCCGCAACCTGTGCATCCTTACGAGTATTGAGCATACCCACAATTTCACGGATAATCGCGCTGACATCCGCATCGTTTGAATCCACTGCGTAACCTGTCGCAGTTGAAGCAAATTCAGCAAAAGTACGCTTATTGCTGTCAAAGAAATACATAAGGTTATCGGGATTATCAATTACCTTGGCAATATTTTTCAAAACCGCACTTTTTCCCGAACCGATTGAGCCGGTTACCATAAAGCAATAATTCTTTTCCATATCCGCAAAAGACATTTCTATCTTTTCGTGAGAAATACCCAAAGGTATTCTGTTGCGTTTTTGGTATTCACAGGAAACCGCACTTAATTCAACTGTTTCGGGCATTACGGGAATAACTCCGGGACGACTGCCCTTCCACGCATCGTTCATCTGCGATGCTAACGCCTTGATATTTGTTGCTCTGGCTGTTTCTGTTTCGCCTTCGGTATACCATGCAACCTGGAATTCAGTTGCGCTCAAATCCTTATAGAAAGCCCTGCCCCTTGTCTTCGGAAGGAACTTGCCTTCAACTCTGCCCACAATACCGGAATAGTCACCTTTGTCGGTTAATTCAAAAGCAACTGCACCTTTAACATTCTGTATTATTTTGTATCTTATGCCTGTGTTTGTGTTAGCGGTAAATACAAGATAAATACCGTATGTTGCACCATCACGGGCAATTCGGACGAGTAAATCCTCCATATCGGGATAAAGGTCAAAAATCGGCATAATGTTATCAATCATAATTATGATTGCAGGCATTTTACCGACAATCTCTCTGTATGCCGACAATGAGCTCACCACATTGGCAAGGAACAATCTTCTTCGCCTGTCAAACTCTTCGTTGATAAGCATCTGGAATTTTTGTATTTTTTCTTCTTCCACATCTAAAACCACAGCACCTACATGCGGGAAAGAAGACATTACGTTCATACTCCATCCGCCGCAGTCTATGATGTAAATATTAACATCATCGGGTGTATAGTTTCTGCAAATTGATGTTGTTAAAGTTTTCAAAAGAATAGTTTTACCTGTTCCTGAAGCACCGTAAATTCCATAGTGTCCGTCTTTGGCAAAATCGAGACATAACGTTCCCTGTTCCTGAAGCTCCGGCATATCATAAATACCCACGGGAACCTTTAACCACGGCAATTTATTTTCATTCCATTTTTCACCGTCAAAGCCTTCGGCACAATCGTGAATGGCATCAAATCCGATATCATTCTCCAATTCAGGAAGCCACGGACCGCGCAATTCGGGAATACCGTTTGCTTTTGCCAGCTCAGTTATATATTTGTTAATAGCGGCAAGCTCATCAAGCTCTGCTTTAACCTTTGTTTTATTCTTTTTCGGCGGCATTATTTTCTGACCGTTGGTTTCAACAATACAAACCTGATTGCCTTTTTCAACATTCTCAACAGCCTTGCCGAAATAAGGTGCACCGCTCCAGAAGGACTGGAAAAGCTCAAGAACTTCGTCTTTGCCTACCCTTACGTAACAACGTCCCGCCTGAGTAATTCTTGATGCTTCGGGTCTCTCAATCATTTCACGGCTGTCACTTGCGTCCTGAACCTTAAGACAGAGCCTGAAACGGGAGTTACCTGAAATCTGGTCATCAACGATACCTGCAGGTTTCTGTGTAGCAAGAACAAGATGGATACCCAATGTACGTCCCACACGGGCAACTGACACAAGATCTGCAATAAACTGAGGTTCTTCTTTTTTTAACTCTGCAAACTCATCCGCTACGATAACAAGATGCGGAAGCGGTTCGCTGACCTTACCTTCGTGGTAGAGTTTGTGATATTTATCTATGTTATTTACGCCTGCTGCCGCAAACATTGCCATACGACGTTCTTTTTCCCTATTCAACGAGATAATAGAACGTTTAATATTTGAAGCTATGTTTGTAATTTTACCTACAACGTGGGGCATTGCCTCCAGAAGGTTAGCCATACCGCCGCCTTTGTAGTCGATTAAAACAAAATTGACTTCGTTAGGATGGAAATTAACACACATTGAAAGTATCCACGTCTGCAACAATTCCGATTTACCGGAACCGGTTGTACCGGCAACAAGACCGTGAGGTCCGTGTTCGTCGGGACTACCCTTGCTTTCACGGATATTGAGACTGAATAATTTCTCTCCACCCATAACACCGATAGGTGCGGCAAGTGTTTTATACGCAAAATTCTTTTTCCAACGCTCTTCGATATTGAGTTCTTCTATGGTTTTTACACCGTAGCCCTCTAAAAACGTAACGCTGTCAGGAATATCTGCTGCAGTAGCAAAGCCCTTGAGTTCAACGGATGACATCATACGTGCAAATTTATCAAATTCTTTCGGGTCAACCTCATCCATACTGAAAACAAATTTACTGTTGACTTTATCGCGTTCGTACGCACTGGGGAAATTATCCACATCTATAATATAGTTACACGCATTGGGGAGACTGTAAATGTCGTCAAACAAGAAAAGTGACGTTACGCCTAAAGATGGATTGTTATGTAGCAAATTGGGCATTATCTCTTCGGTTTCCATATATTTTTTAGACCCGAGAATAAAGATGTAGTAAGGGATGGGAATATTCTTTTTGATGCCGTAATCATCTTTTGTATCCCTGATTCTGACTTTGAGCATTTCGTTGAAGCTGTCACATATTGCATGAGCAGATTCCTTATCAAAAGAAAGATAACGAACACTTCCGCTTTCATCCCAGATATGGGGAAGCCAACGCAAAAATTCCCACTGCGGCTTTTCTTCTTCGTCAAAAATACCGACAATGCGAACATCTGAAAAACAGTGCATACTGCAAAGCTCAGTCACCATATTTTTAACTTGTTGGCAAACCCTTGCTCTATTTCCTATAAGACCGATGGTTGTGTTGTTTTTCAAAGACACTCTCACGGGTATATTATCTACATACTTGGATTCTTCCACCAGCATTGCAGACATTTCCCTTGCATCATCATCCTCTAACTCCACACCGTAGGCTTCACCACGGTCCTTAACATTTATGCAAAGGGGTTCGTAACCCATACCGAGTCTGACATCGAGAAAATCCCTGTCTAAAGGAGTTCTTTCCCAAAGATTACGACGCATACTGCTCGTAATATCAATACACTCTTTCGGCGACGGGTTTTCGTCCGTAATTATCTTTCTCTGCTGATCCGCTACCGAGAATATACGTGTCCTTTGTTCGTTAAGATAATTGCCGAATCTCATTGCACGCAATGCTTCATAATCTTCTGACTTTTTCTTACTGCGTTTGTTAGAGTTTTTCTGTGAAACTATGTTTGTAGCGGGCATAATAAGCATCGATGAACGGGCAGCAACCATCGCCGCTGACATAGCGCCACCGGTAAACATACTTGTTCCGAACATCGCCGCTGTACCTATTACAGATGACAACATCCCCTTAGGTTTTTCATATTTCTGTTGTTTTGAAGGCGGTGTAGCTAAAATTATGTCTGTAGCGGGTAACTGTTCCTGAGTTCTGGGAGATCTCCTGTATATACGCCTTTGTCCGTTGACGTAAGCGGTATCCTTTTGGTTGGTTTGCGAAAACTCAACATCCTTGAATGTTATGTCTTCGCCTGCGTTTTCAAAAAACAATTCACCGCTGTCGAGACGAATGGAATAATTAAAAATATGAACTACATCACCTGTAACAATTTTGCTTTTTGTAACTTTAATCGAGTTGACAAATGTACCGTTTGTTTCACTCTTATTCTCTACATAAAAAACGCCGTTTTCCCTTTTAATTACACAGTGTTCACCTGAAACGTAACGATTTTTAATAATTACATTGTTTGTTGAACGTCTTCCGACAGTAACAGCACCGTTATGCGGCAATTTTACAGTCTGCTTGTGAGTAGACTTAACGTAATCAACATACACAATCATAGCTCTTTGCTTATCAACAAGAACTATATTCGGAATCGGTATATCATTGAATTTTATTTCATTGGGTTCTTTTGATGACAAACCGAATTTATCTCCGTAAAATTTAATGCTTATTTGTGACGACTTCAGCTTATCGAAAAATATATCATCTTTTTTGGCAGACCCGATCTTAAATTCCTTGGTATTTCCGTTAACTTTTTTCTGAAAGAAACTCTTATCACATATAAAAGAAACTACGTATTCCATCAGACTCCAACTCACCCTTCTAAAACATATTAATATTTAAACAAAATGCAAAGAAAAATACTATACTCTGACAGAGTACAAATGTGTATTTTTTGCTTTTTTATAACATTTTCGGTATGTTATTAAATGGCACATAAAAAATAACGTTCTCTTGACAATTCCAAGAAAAAAAATTATTCTTTTATTCACACTTTTCATTGTGAAAAATTGTAATCCCCCTTACAAATACCGCAAATTTAATCCCCTTATTAAAAAACGTAACCGCATCCACGTATTTAATAAGGAGAAAAATCGATGAACAAAAAAACAGAAGACCTGTCAGCGCAGTTAAAGCTCCCGAATTTAAGTTATACTGAGTACTTACAAAAAAATGAAAATGTTTTTGTTGATACCGATGTTTCACGTTTTTGGAAAAAGGCTCTCGACTTAAGCGGCGTAAAAAAATCCGACATCATTAACAAAGCTGATATCGGATATACATTTTTTTATGATATTTTGAAGGGACGCAAGCATCCTTCCAGAGATAATATTATAAAAATCTTTATCGCTTTACGCATTGATATTGATTATCTTCAGGAAGCTCTGCGTCTTTACGAGTGGGCATCCCTTCATCCCAAAATCAAGCGTGACAGCATAATAATTTACGCAATCAACCACAGCTTTTCATTGCAACAGACAGAAGATCTTCTTGAAGCAAACGATCAGAAGCTGTTAAAGAACTCGTAAAAATACTATTACCTACACGAACTCTTAAGAGTCAGCAAGCTGACCGCGTTGACACGAAATTTTTAATATGGTAGAATTGAGTAAAACCAATTGAAAGGTTAGTTTATTATGAATAATCTTATTTCTGCCTCCATAATGTGCGCAGACCTTCTTAATATGCAAGGTTCAATTAAAGAGCTTGAAAAAGCAAATGTCGAATATCTGCACATTGATATTATGGACGGTGATTTTGTACCGAATATCACCTTAGGCTTTGACTTGATAAATGCCGTAAAAAAAGCCACAGATATCCCATTGGATATTCATATGATGGTAAACGAACCCGGTCGGTTTATTGAACGGATGAACGTGGATAAAAACGACATTATCTGCATTCATTATGAATCCGATATTCATATACACCGCACACTTGAACTCATTAAAAACAAAGGGTGTAAAGCAGGACTTGCAATTAATCCCCACACGCCTGTCGAAAGCGTAAAAAATCTTATGGATTACGTTGATATGCTATTGGTTATGACTGTGAGTCCCGGTTTTGCAGGTCAAAAAATTTTCAAGGGTGCCGAAAGGAAAGTAACTGAAGCTTGCACTCTTTTAAAAGAGTGGGGATACCCTGACACTTTAGTAGAGGTTGACGGCAACATAAGTCCGGAAAACGGCAAAAAAATGCACCGTTGCGGAGCAGATATTTTTGTTTTAGGTACAAGTTCACTGTTTTTAAAGGATAAATCCATAAATGAAGCCGCAAAGGACTTCAAAGAAATTTTGGGGTGATACTTTATGTACGGTAATATTCGCGCCGCCGTTGTGGGCAGTATCAATATGGATCTTATTCTGAAAATGGAAAAGGTCCCTGAGCTTTCCGAAAATGTTTTAGGTACGGATTACGGTTACGCAAACGGCGGAAAAGGAGCAAATCAGGCAACTGCCCTTGCAATGCTCGGTGCTGATGTAAAAATGATCGGTAAGGTTGCAGATGATGAAAACGGCAAAGCATTGCTCGAAAACCTGCAAGGCAAAAATATTGATACTTCCGGCATTGATACCGATGGTAACCAAACCGGTCTCGCGGTTATAATCCTTGACGGAAAAGGCAGAAACCGAATTGTGGTTTATGAAGGCGCAAATGCACAGATCGACCCAGACAAAGCCGTCAGTCACCTTCTTGACGCCAAACCCGATTTACTTCTCATACAGTTTGAAACCAACGAAGATGTTGTTATAAAATGCGTTAACGAAGCCGTTAAAAATAATATTGTAACGGTGATTGACTGCGGGCCTGCCAAAGCATTTAATTTAGAAAAAATGCAAGGTGCAACCATTATTTCCCCAAATGAAAGTGAAACACAAGCACTTACAGGCATTTATCCCGAAACCGATGCGGATATTTCAAAGGCTTCAAGGATTTTAAAGGAGCGGAGTAAGGCTGAGTTTGTTGTCTTAAAATTAGGTGAACGTGGTTGTTCCGTCTGGGATGGTGAAAGCCTGAACATCTTGCCTTCATACAAAACCACGGTAACAGACACAACTGCCGCAGGCGATTGTTTCACTGCTGCTATGGCTCTTGAATACATAAAAAACGGCAATATTTACAATGCCTGTGACATTGGGAACAAAGCAGGCGCAATAGCAGTAAGTCGTATGGGCGCCGCGAGTTCAATGCCAACGTTCGCAGAGATTTCAAACTACTCAATTAAGGAGTTATAATTATGAAACGTATTAAATCTTTCATATCCTTATTATTAGTTGCGATTATTATTTTTTCTTTCAGCAGTTGCATAAAACTTGATTTCCTGAAAAAAGATGAAGAAAACGAAAGCACAACAGTTCCAAGTACCGTGCCCTATGCTTCCGACAGCAATATTGTGCCCGATACACAAGGCGAAACTGTTGTATCAGATACCGTTTCCGAAACACAAACCGTAACTCAACCAGTAACACAGACTTATAATCAGCAAAACACACAGTCACAACAGGTTCAGAATACTGTGACACCACAAACCACAGTATCTGCTACACAAACTGTTACATCCCTTATTACAGAAACAGGCGTTGCCACATACTCGGCAGAATACAGCGGAAGAACGCAAACTGTATTTTATTCACAAAGTATTATTAACAGCACTTCAACATACCCTGTCCTTGTTTTTGCAAACGGTACAGGTTTTGACTATAAATTATATGAAAACCTTCTTATTGAATTTGCAGAAGGCGGATATATCGTCGTAGCCAATAATGAAACTATGGCGGCAGACGGCACGGCACAGATAGCATCTCTTGATTTCATAATTTCAGAAAACAGTAATTCATCAAGCGTGCTTTACAAAAAAATCAACACTGAAAAAGCCGCGGCAGTCGGACACTCGCAAGGTGGCAGAAGCGCAGTCAACGCAGCGGCAAAGGACTCAAGATTTGATTGTGTTCTTTCTTTAGCAGGAAGCAACTATACCGAAGAAGCTGAATTGCTCTCTACCCCTGCTCTGTTTATGGCAGGTACAAGAGATATGATAGTAAATGCCGATAAATGGGTGAAGCCTGCTTATGATGTTGCAAAAGGCCCTGCAGTTTACGTTTCATTGGTAAACGGCGTACATACAAGCTGCTGCAATAATCCCGAAACTTATACGGTTTATGCAATACAGTGGTTTGATATATGGCTCAAAAATGATACAAACGCAAAAGCAACTTTCAGAAACGGCGGCACTTTGGCTAATGACAGCGCCTGGACGGAATTCAGTTGCAAAAACATATAATTTCAAAGTATATTTCAACAAAAATCTTTTTAAATAAACACTCATTTATAACAGATTTTTAGAACATTTTTCAGTAATTAAAAAATTACTTTGTCGCCCTTGACAATCACGTTAAACAGTTTTAAAATTCATTATGTAAATAAATTGATGCTACTGCACAGAGCGGTAAAAGGAGCGTTTAAAATGAACAAAATTTATGAAGGCAAAACAAAAGACGTTTATGAACTTGATAACGGCAACGTAATGCTTAAGTTCAAAGACGATTGCACAGGCAAAGACGGCGTTTTTGATCCCGGTGAAAATACTGTTGGTCTTACTATCGAAGGTATCGGTAAAGAAAACCTTAAAACTTCTATTTACTACTTTGATATGCTCAAAGAAGCAGGCATCAAAACACACTACGTGAGTGCAGATATTGAGAATGCTACTATGGAAGTTCTTCCCGGTAAAGTTTTCGGTCACGGTCTTGAAGTTATCTGCAGACTCGTTGCAACAGGCAGCTTCATAAGAAGATACGGCGAATACATTGAAGACGGCACAGTTCTTCCGGGCGGCTATGTTGAATGTACATTCAAAAATGATGAAAAGGGCGATCCCCTTGTTACAGGCGAAGGTCTTGCAGCACTCGGAGTTATGAGCCCTGAAATGTTTGAGAGTATGAAAGAACAAACTCTCAAAATCACAAAAATCATTGCCGATGACCTTAAAACAATCGGCCTTGACCTTTGGGACATCAAATTTGAGTTCGGTTACAACAACGATGAGGTTATTCTTATCGACGAAATCGCTTCAGGTAATATGAGAGTTTACAAAGGCGACACAATCGTTGACCCCGTTGAACTCACAAAACTTATTCTTAACAGATAATAAAAAAGTCTTCCGTTCAGTTCAGACGGAAGGCTTTTTTGTTGGTATCGGGAGCTAACCTAAATCAAGTTATTCGCTCAATATTTCCTTAATTCAAAAAATAATCAGATTGAGATGAAGAACGCCGATTTAGAGAGCGACGGTGTACACCGGTACTCCGAGCGAACTAAATCAAGTTATCCGCTCAATATTTCCTTAATTCAAAAAATAATCAGATTGAGATGAAGAACGCCGATTTAGAGAGCGACGGTGTACACCGGTACTCCGAGCGAACTAAATCAAGTTATTCGCTCAAGCTGGTTATTTTTTCATTTCAGCAAGGTCGCGGTAGTTAATCAACTGTATTCCGCAAGCTTTAATGTGTTGAAGAGTCTGGGGATCAGAGAACAGCTTATGTTCCCATACACGACGATGCCAGGCACCTGAAATTGCTTTGAGCTCATCACATTCAAAAGCGGGGTGAATATAAGTTTCGGTAACACCATTGGGGAAAGAACGATAGAGTTCATAGATATATTCCTTAAAATTCTCGTAACTGTCGTTCTGCGGACCGTTCCACTCACCGGGAATAAGAAAATCAGGCATTGCAACGCCGTTTGCCTTAGCGAATTCAAGAACTTTGCCGTAGAACATTTTAATCATATCAAGGTCTATTTTAACAGCAAGTGTATCGTTTGAGAACATCTCGGGAACAAAGGTTCCGGGGAAACGGAAAGGAAGACCGTACTCACCTGCAATAGCAAGGGTAAGGTTGAGAAGCTCGAATCTTCCCGTTTCGATACCATAGAGCGAACCCATATGGTTATCCAAATGTGAAGGTGTAACACCAAAAGATTTAAAACGTTCAATCTGTGCACGAATTTCATTTTCAACCTGGTCGATATCGCAATTCTTTTCAAATTGGTCGGATTCATAATACATAAAGTCTTCGCTGTCACGAAGTGAGCTTGTATCGCCCTGAGCAAGGGGACTCCATCTGTAATTACCCCATTCACTTGTAAAAGTCAGGTGAACACCAACTGCATATTCAGGATGTTGAGCCGCCCATTTACCGGCTTCTTTTGCCCAACTGCAAGGTGTCATAATTGTTGCAGATGTGATACCGCCTTTTTGAAACAAATCGGCAACGGCACCGTTGGCGGCGTGGCACATACCAAAATCATCGGCATTAATTATCAAATATTTATCCATTTAAAAATCCCCTTCCGTCAAAATTATTCTTTGTTTGCTTCTTCAAAAAGGTCAGAAAGTGACATATCCTTGTCTGAAGCTTTATTTTCTTTAGCTTCGCTCTCCTGCGGTTGTCCCTCCTGTGGTTGCTCTGTCTGCGGTTTTTCCGTATTTACGGCTTTTTTTGCTTTTTTCTTTTTGATAATAAGAATTATGATTATAACAATTATTGCAAGACACCAAATAGCTGCAATAATAATTATAAGAAGAATCAAAGATAAGCCCTTATCCGAATCGCCATTATCTTCAACAGGGATTGTTTCAGGGGCAGTCACTATACCTGCAACAGATTGGGGAACTGTAGGCTGTCCGTTTATCTTATGTTCAAAATAAAGAAGTTCAATTTTATCAATAACAGCATCATTTACTATGCCGTCTGCAGTAAGACCTTTTTCCGTCTGAAGTTTCTTTACAAGCTCAACAGTTTCATCGTCATATACGCCTGTAACATCCTTACCTGCAAGACCATAGCCTGTATATATAAAGTTCCACTGTATCCACTTTACACCATCACCGCTATCACCGGGTTTGATTTCACCTGTAGGCTTTGTGTAAGGGTTACTTGTAACCGAAGGGTTAACACTTTCTGCTACAGGCACTGTGGACTGTGGCGCAGTAGCAGGTGAAGTCTGCACAACCGTAGGAGTAGTATTCTGTGTCTGAGCCATGGTTGCAGCAGGAACGGGATCTATGTACACGGCACTGTTCACAACGGATGATGAGCCTGCTCCCCCATTTGATGAACTGCCCGAAGAATCACCGAAAAAGCTACCGAGCACATCGCCCGCGTCACCGAAAATGCCGCCGATTCCACCTATGCCGTCAAGAAAACCACCTGAACTGCCGGAGCCCAAACCTGAACCCAAGCCGTCAAGAAGTCCGCCGGAAGAACTCGTTGTATTATTTTCAACAATTTCATCTTCTGTTGTATTCATATCAGCGGCATCATCATAATACTGATCACGAGCCGCATAAGAAACATCATTTCTCACACTTGAATCAGGTGTTCTGAAGCCTGTAACTGTAACCAGAACAGCCAAAACGGCAAGAACTCCGCAAAAAAAAGATAAATTCTTTCTCATAAATTAACCTCTCTATCCAAAAACATATAGCGCTATACATTAATTCACACTGCATTATAACATACTACCCTATCCATTGCAAGCACTATCACCCGTTGAAAATTTAAGTTTTTGTAAATAAAAAAAGCAAATGCAGATTGAATCTGCATTTGCCCATCAGCATTATTTATGCTTTGTCATTAAGTATCATTTCGGGATTCTTAAAGAACTCATCCATTTTCGTAAGGAAGGGTCTTACCTCACCGAAGTCGAGTGCTCTGTGGTCGAAGCAAATATTCATGGGAAGAATTGTTCTTATAACGATTTTATCTTCGCCGTTTTCATCTGTCATAACAACAGGCTTCTTCTGAAGTGTACCGATACCGATAACACAAACCTGAGGCGGAATAACCATAAGCATCGCAACTTCACCGTTAAGTCCGCGAGTATCTGCACCAACGTTTGAAACAGTGATTGTTCCCTGTTTAAGGTCTTTGCGCGTAATTCTTTCTGTTTCCGGAATAGCATTATAAGCCTTTTTCTCGGCGCCTTTAAGACGCACGATTCTATGGCGCTTATTGGTGTTGGCACCATATATTTTCTTGAGCGCTTTTATAATGTGTCCTTTTTTTAATTTATCAAGGGTATCGTGGAAAGCAACGGAATAAAGAGCCTCTGTAAGATTGGTTTTTTCAAGTCTGCGGTTAATATCCGCCTGATATTCAGCAATTTCTTTAAGAGTTTTATTACCCATATCCTTCATGGTAATGGTCATCATTTCACCACTGGGAAGAATCCACGGAACTGAAATGTCGATATTATCGTATGTAGTAACTTTACCTCTTACAAGGCCTTTTTCATAATGCATATGAGCGTTAATCATAGGATCAACCTCAATTGCCTCCGCAATAGCTTTAAGAAGTACGGCATTAAAGGTAATTTTCGCAGGATCGCCTTCCGTATTTTTTTTAGCAGTAAACTCCTTGAATGCTGCCACAAATTCAGTAACATCAGGCTCATACTGGTAACTTACATGTGGAATATTTTGCCAGCTTTCGGTAGTCATATTGGCAACAATTTTTCTCTGAATTCCAAAGCGTGTAATATTTTTAACCGCCATAATTTTCACCTTTCGTTGTATAAATTAGCAAAATTGTCTGTTTTTTTTAATATTCAAGTGTCAAAACAGGTTTTGACACAAAATTCACCTATACCTTACGGATTATAAGAATTATACCAAAGATAATTTATGAATGTCAATTCACTTTTTGGTAAAACCTTCAAATTCTGCCAAATGCACAAATATAAAAGCAATGTATTGGTAAATACGCAAAAGCAATTCCCATTACAATTATCATTTATCTTTGTTAAAGTTTTGTTAATGAAAATAATGAAATTTGTTAACAAAAATATAACAATTAAATTGCTGTTTTATTATTGTCAATAAATAACCGCTGTGATAAAATGTAGGGTACGATTTATACCATTATAGAGCGAGATGAAGATTTTGGAAATTTTAAACAAAGTGCTTTATAAGCTTCATATCAAAAAACCGCCCCGTCCCTCCGGCCCCCAAAAAGAGATGATTCCCGAACCTGTTCGTGAAATTCTCGAAAAGGAAGGGCTTGATACTTCATCGGTTATTTTTTCGATAAAGACTGATATGGTATCAGCAGAGCAATACGGCGATAATCTGATATTTTTTGATGATAAGGGGGTTTACTGCGCCCAATTCCGCGAAAAGGAATTACCCCAAAAGCAGAAAAAGAAACATAAGAAGCCGGATTTAAAACCGGAACTTCTTAAAATTATTTCCATCCCCATTGATGAAATAGACGAGATGTTTGCCGAACAGTACCTTGCAACAGGTCAACTAACTTATACATACAACGGTGAATACTATTCTCTCGGTTATTTTTCAATTGGTTTACTTGAAAGAGCAGACAATTTCAAAAAAATCTTCAACGCATTTAAAAAAGATCGTTCGCACGAACAATATACAAGTATCGATACGGGCAATACCTGTCACAAATGCGGCGCACCCATTCCGAAAGGCTTAAAATACTGCAAAGACTGTGTTGATAAAAAATCCACGGTAAAACGACTTTTCTCCTTCTTCGGTGAAGTAAAGGGTAAAATGATATTTATGATTACCGCCGTACTTGTGAGTAGCGGTATCAACATCATCATCCCACAGTTTTCAACACAGAAGCTTTATGACGACGTTCTCAACACCGATAACACTCTGGGTTATGACGATTTATTTAAAGGACTGATTTCCGTTGTGCTTACAATGGCTGCCCTTAAAATATCCCAGCAATTATTGACACTTGTTTATCAATACATAGTTGCAGGTATTCTGCCTGAAGTTGTTTACGGCATAAAGCTGAAAATATTCAAAGCCATGCAAAAACTCTCTGTCGGCTTTTATACCCACAAGCAAACAGGCTCCTTAATGGACCGTGTCACACGTGACGCAAACAACATCTACTGGTTTTTTGTTGACGGCTTCCCCTATCTTATAGCAAACGCGGTGACCGTTGCCGGTCTTATAGTTATAATGTTTTTAACAAGCGTAAAACTGACTCTCATAATTTTATTTGCGACCGGATTTATACTTTTCCTTTATCCTATCGTAAACAAAAAGTTCCGTAAACTACATCACAAAGTATGGGTTCAGAATTCACGTCTTACATCCAAGGTCAGTGACAATATCAACGGTCACAGAATCATTAAGGCTTTCTCAAAAGAAACCGACGAGCTTTCTGAATTTGACAAAATAAGCTCAGGTCTTCTTGATGCAGAAATAAAATCTGCCAACACAGAAGGTACCGTTTTTCCGATATTGTCAATAATAATCTATATCATCAGTGCCGTCGTTCTGGGCGTAGGCGGTGTTATGGCAGTTACAACAAATGAACTTACAATCGGCGAACTGCTCACATTTGTGGTTTATCTTCAGATGTTGCAAGCACCTATTGAATTCCTTTCCTGGGTTACTACCTGGTGGGCACGTTGCGTTGACTCTGCCCAACGCGTCTTTGAAATTATGGATACCGAACCCGATGTTCAGGATAAAGAAAATCCCGTTATTCTTGATGATTTCAAAGGCTCGGTTGAGCTTAACGAGATTCAGTTTGAATACGAGCCCGCTCACCCCATAATCAAGAATCTCTCATTGAAAATTGAAGCGGGCGAAATGCTCGGTATAGTAGGTAAAACCGGTGCAGGCAAAACAACGCTTTCTAATCTTATTGCAAGGCTGTACGACCCTAAAGAAGGTGTCGTAAAGATTGACGGATTAGATGTTAAAGAGCTGTCGTCAAAGCAATTAAGAAACAATATCGGTATAGTTTCACAGGATATTTTCCTGTTTATGGGAACAATAGCTGACAACATCCGTTACGCAAGACCCGATGCAACAAATGATGAAGTTATTGCCGCCGCCAAAGCTGCTTCGGCTCACTCTTTTATTTCAAAGCTCCCCGACGGATATGAAACCTACGTTGGCTCCGGGGGACAGAGCTTATCGGGTGGCGAGCGTCAAAGAATTTCAATAGCGCGTACAATTATACAGAATCCCAAAATCCTTATTCTCGATGAGGCAACCGCCGCTATGGATACGGAAACAGAACGCAATATCCAGAACTCATTGAGCGAACTCAAAGCCGGCAGAACCACTATTGCCATTGCGCACCGACTCTCCACATTACGTGATGCGGATAAACTTGCGGTTATCGATGACGGTGAATGTATCGAATTCGGCACATACGATGAATTAATAGAGAAAAAAGGTGCTTATTACAATATGTACAAGCTACAGGAAGAAGCACTTCGTTTTATCGGCATAGGCGAAGAGAATTGTGACGATGAAGAAGAAAAGGAGAAAGAGCATGATGAAAACAGATAAACTTTCAATTGAATTTTTAAAACCCGAAAGCTGCAATTTTTCCTTTAATGATAACGGTTTTCTTGTAATGACATTATCCAACGAACCCATCGGCAGGGTGAAGCTTATACGAACCTATCCCTACACTCTTACTGATGAGTATATATGTGTTCATAACCTTGATGACAAGGAAATCGGTATTATAAGAGATTTGAAGCAACTTGATGAAAGCTCTTGCGAATGTGCAAAAAAAGAGTTGGAAAACCGTTATTACTGTCCTACCGTAACATCCATAAAAAGTGTAAAAGAACGTATGGGCCACTTCTACTTCCAGACAATTGTTGACGGAAAAGAAAAGAACTTTACTGTCCGTGATATTACCAGAAATATGCGTTTCGCATCGGGTGATACACTTCTTATCTTTGATATGGACGGTAACAGATACGTTATCCCCGAGTTCGAAAAAACAGAGCCCAAAAGCAAACGACTTCTTGAACCTTATTTATATTGATTATGAAAAAAATTACTGCTCATTTTGATATTTCGCCCGACGGTAAAAACTGTTACGGCACGCTGTCTTTAGAAGGTGACGTAATAACAAAAAAGCTTGACGGCAACGAAGAAAAATTTAATATATCCGATATCTGCGAAGCGGTGCAATATACTGATATCGGTTGCGGAAGGCTGGAGCTTAAACCCAACAGCTCAAAGGATGACGGCAGCGAAAATATCCACGTTTGCCGATTCTCTATGAGTTGTGTTGGTGAAATCGGCGAATTCGTCAAGGTACTGAACCACCGTTTTGAAACGGGAGAAATGCTCGATATTAACACGGATGATTTACCTGTTTGCCCCAAATGTCACAGGCACTATCTGCGCGGAATGAATATGTGTATGTTCTGCGTAAAAAAATCCTACGTTTTTTCAAGAGCTTTCGGGTTCTTTAAGCCTTATGTTAAGTCAGTTATCGGTGCAGGTCTGCTGTTAACCGCAGCAAACGTAATATCTGCGGTTATGCCCCTGTTCAACTCAATACTCATTGACGATTATCTTGTTCCTGCGGCAAATGCTGCACCGTTTTTTGAATCACGGACAACGGGCATTGTGTCCATTGCGGTTATAATGGCAATTCTCTTTGCATTATCGCAGGTTTTCAACATTTTCAGTTCTCGTATTTCCAACAAGGTAGGGTCACGTTTTTCAGGTGATCTGAGAAATATAGTTTACGGTAAAATTCAGGAACTTTCTCTTACATCTATGTCAAAACGTTCCGCAGGTAACCTTATCCACCGTGTAACCCACGACACCGAAAGAGTTAAAGAATTTTTCAATCAACAGGGACGATACCTTATACAACAGGTAATTATGTTCACAGTCATTCTTATTATTCTTTTCAGAACAAATTGGCTTCTGACCCTTGTTGTTCTTGTACCTGTGCCCATCGGCGCATTTATGATGACCCGATTCCGCCACGCTACACGTGTGCGTTATTTCAAGCAATGGCGTATAAATTCAAAAGCAACATCAATACTGCACGATATTATAAAAGGCATACGTGTTGTAAAATCATTCGGTAACGAAGAACGTGAAATTGAAAAATTCGCAAATGTTTCGCAAAAGCTTGCCAAGGTCAGTGCATCCAACGAAAAATTCTGGGCGGTGACCTTCCCGCTTGTCGGTAACTTTATGGCGTTGGGCGAGTTCCTTGTGCTGATAATAGGCAGCAAAATGGTTTTAGACGGCACACTCACATTAGGTGAGCTTGTGAGATTTAACTTGTATCTCGCCTACCTTTACGCACCCTTACGTTGGCTCTCCATGTTTCCCAGACGTCTTGCAGACTGTACAACAAGTCTTGTAAAAATTTACGAGATACTTGATGAAGAGCCTGCAGAAAAAGATGCAGAGAACACCGGAACAATCGATGCTTCAAAACCGATAAAATTTGAAAACGTAACATTTGGTTACAAATCCTATGAGCCCGTATTAAAGAACATTAATCTTGAAATCGAACCCGGTGAGATGATAGGTCTTGTAGGTCACTCGGGTGCAGGTAAATCCACAGTCATAAACCTGTGCATGCGCCTTTATGACCCGGGTGTAGGCAAAATCACAATCGGTGATGTAGATATAAAATCTGTTCCTTCAAAAGAATTGCGCGATAATATCGGTGTCGTTTTTCAGGAAACATACCTGTTCTCAGGCTCTGTGTTTGACAATATAGCTTATGCAAGACCGGATGCATCGCCTGATGAAGTAATAGCGGCGGCAAAAGCAGCGAATGCTCACGAGTTCGTAGCAAAGCTTCCTGATGGTTATAACACGGTTATCGGTGAAAATGGTCACACTCTTTCAGGTGGCGAACGTCAGCGCATAAGTATTGCACGAGCGATACTTAAAAATCCCCGGATTCTTATTCTGGACGAAGCCACAAGCTCTCTTGACCCCGAGACAGAAATAAAAATCCAGGAGGCTCTGACCCGTCTGATAGAAGGCAGAACTACCATAGCAATAGCACACCGTCTTGCTACATTACGAAATGCTGACAGACTTGTTGTTATTGAAAAAGGACGAATTGCAGAAGTCGGCTCACACGAAGAGCTTATAAGTGCAGGCGGCATATATTCTAATCTTGTTGCCGCTCAACGACAAACACATTCATTACATTAAAAAATCCGCCTTTGGCGGATTTTTTAATTTTACTTATACTTTTTTCTGCAAATACTAATCTTATGAAAAAATCAATCTTCAGAGCTTTAGCTTTTCTTTTTTCACTTCTTTTAATACTACAGGCTATTTCCGTAAATATGCATAGCAAAAACACCGGAGCTGAATACCCGGCGCCGTACGAACTGACCCGGACAGTCGATTGCTTATCCGGTATTTATCCGAAAAATGACCTTGAAATACGTATTATGTCATACAATTTACTGAGTGATTCAGCAGGATTTGACGGTTCACCTGCGTATATGCGCTCCGAAGGTGTCAGTTATATACTGAACACTCTGGCGCCCGATGTTGCAGGCATTCAGGAAACAAGCCGCAATTGGTTTTACTGCTTAAATAAAACCACCGACTATGCTTTTATTGCACCTGTAAGGACGACTGTTTACGGGACGATGACGACCATAATCTATAATACTAAAAACCTTATTTTAAAAAATTATGGTGAATATTCCTTTAAAAACAGCTATAACCACAAACTGCGTTGCACAGTCTGGGGTCTCTTTTATCATAAATCAACTGATAAGGTTTTCGCAGTTGTAAATACCCATTTCAGTTTAAGTGAGCGTGATTACAGAGCACCTATGACACAGGCAACAGAATTATTGAATCTTGCTGAAAAAATCAGCAATACCTATAATTGTACTGTTTTTTTCACAGGCGATTTTAATGCAGGAGAAAGACGTGACGAAAACACTATAGCTTCATCAGTATATGAGACGCTCTGCACATCATTCACCGACACAAAAGAGCTTGCTCTTACAAAGTCAAGCGGCGAGAATTTAAGTGTTCACTCCGCATGCATAGATCATATATTTTTAAAAGGTGACGCACAAATACGAAGATACGTCATACTTTCTCAAAACGAATTATCCCCTTTAAGCGACCATTACCCTGTTTTTGTTGATTTTCTTTTTCAAAATTGTTAATTTTTTGTTGACATTAAGTTAAAATATCGTAAAATATAGCTATAAACTAATTTTGGAGTGAGAAAAATGTCAACCAAAAACAAAACTGATTTATCTAAAGGTATCAACGAAAAGAAAGCGTATGCCAAATATATGATTGATGAAATCACACACATCATCAAAACCTGCGGCAAACGTGATCCCGGTAGTGAAGGCGAAAAGAAGTCCTGCGAATATATGGCAGAGGTTCTGAAAAAAGACTGCGGTTGTGAAGATGTAAAACTCGAATCATATACCGTTTCCCCACGTGCATTCTACGGTTGGATTTACTTTACAATGACTTTCGTACTTCTTGCGATTGCTGCCTTCTTCTTTATACCCGTAGTTGGTATCCCCCTTATTATCGCAGGTTTTGCAATAGTTCTTATCCAGTTCGGTTTTTACAAAAAACTTCTTGATCCTATTTTTAAAAAGAAAACAAGCCACAATGTTACCGCCATTAAAAAATGCTCGGGTGAAGTAAAAAGACGAATCATATTCAACGGTCACCCCGATGCTACATGGGAATGGCCCGTAAACTATGCTCTCGGTGGTGTTGGTTTTGAAGGTCACGCTATTATAGCCGTTGTAGGTGCTCTTTATTATCTTGCTCTCTCTATTGCTCACGTTATCAAATCAGGCATCGCACCATTAATGCCCGACCTTTCCGATCCCGTAGTTATTGCAGGTCTTGTTGGTCTTATTTTTGTACCCTTTATGGTTGGCCTTTACTTTATGGTAAACTACAAACGTGTTGTTGACGGTGCTAACGATAACCTTACAGGCTGCTATATGGGTATTGCAGTTCTTAAATATCTTAAGGATGAAGGTATTGAGCTTGAAAACACAGAAGTCGGCGTTATCCTTACAGGCTCTGAAGAAATCGGTCTCAGAGGCTCCAAAGCATGGGCAGAAGCTCACAAAGATGAATTCAAGGATGTTCCCACATTCTTCTATGCATTTGACACAATAAACGAATCCAAATACCTTATGGCAAACTACCGTGACCTTAATGGTACAGTTAAATCCGATGCGGAAGTTGCTGACTTGTTCTATGAAGCAGCTATTGAAGCCGGCGTACCTTGCAAAAAGGGTTGGATTCCGCCGCTTGGTGGTGCGGTTGACGCAGCCGGCTTTACACAGGGTGGTTTCAGAGCAGCAGGCGTTACAGGTCTTAACCATAAGCTTGAAAGATATTATCACACAAGACTCGACTCTTACGATAATCTGAACGAGGAAGGTATTGCAAATTGCTTTGCCGCAACGGTTAAAACCCTTGAAATGTTTGATAACGGCGCGAAACAGTAAAACTTAATATAAAAAGGAAATGAAAGAAGGAACTGTAAAACAAAAGTTTTACGGTTCCTTTATTTGTTATTTTATTTCTGCTATTGTTACACCATTTTCACCTTCACCGAAGGTACCTAAACGGAAAGTTCTGATTCTCGGATCTGATTTAAGATACTGAGTAACACCGGCTCTCAGAGCTCCCGTACCCTTTCCATGAATAATTGTACATTCAGTAAGTCCCGATCGGAGTAAATCATCTAAAAATCTGTCAAGAACTATGATAGCTTCGTCAACCATAAGTCCGCGCAAATCACAACGGTTGTTGATCTGCATAGAGGCACGGCTTTCGCCTGAAACTTTTCCGATATTGACCTGTTTTTTCTTTTTGTTGTCGGTCTTCGGTTTATCCACAAGGCGTAAGGTTTCTTCTTTAACTCTCATTTTGAGCATACCTGCAGCAATTTCAACATTGCCTTTTTTATCCTTAAGAGCAGTAACACTCGCATTCTTGCCTATTGTTTTACAATAAACCGTATCACCTATTTCAAGAGGACGGGGTAATGTATAATCATCGTTATCGTCTGCGCCGTCAAAAATAGGATTAATAGCCGCATTTATGGAATTAAGATGAGCATTTACAGAACTTTTTGCCCTGCGTGCCAAATCTGCGGCATTTTGGGTTTCTTTTGCCTCTTTTTTCAGCTTTTCAACTTCATTGAGAAGAAGGTTTGCCTCTCTCTTTGCACGCTCTACTATACGCAAGGCCTCGCCCTTTGCATTTTCAAGCTCCCTTTCACTTTTGAATCTGGCATCCTTGAGCGATTGCTCTGCATTCATTTTATCTTTCTTTGCCTGTTCGGTAATTTCAAGTGCTTTTGTGCGTTCACTCTCCATTTCAAGACGGCTCTTTTCAAGCATATCCACAACATCTTCAAAACGCACGTTTTCAGAAGAAACAAGCTCCCCTGCCCTGTCTATTATAGATTTATCAATACCAAGACGTTCGGATATAGCAAAAGCGTTTGAACGCCCCGGTATGCCTATAAGAAGTCTGTACGTAGGCCTTAAACTGTTGACGTCAAATTCGCAGGAGCCGTTCTCAACACGCGGTGTCTGAAGTGCATACGCTTTCAACTCTGCATAATGGGTCGTAGCGGCAATTTTTGCCCCTTGAAGATGTAATTGTTCAAGTATAGCCATAGCAAGAGCCGCACCTTCTACAGGGTCGGTACCGGCACCCAATTCATCAATAAGAACAAGAGATTTTTCATCTGCTTGTTTAAGAATATTGACGATATTAACCATATGAGATGAAAACGTCGATAAGGACTGCTCTATGCTCTGTTCATCACCGATATCCACAAGAACATCTTTATAAACGCTCACTTTACTCTCATCTGCCGCAGGAATCATAAGACCCGATGCAGCCATCACGGATAACAGACCAATTGTTTTTATAGCAACGGTTTTACCACCTGTGTTAGGGCCCGTAATAACAAGCGTATCAAAATCCGAACCCAATCTTATATCAGTAGCAACTACCTTTTTACTGTCAATAAGCGGATGGCGTGCCTTTTTCAGTTCGGTAACACCGTTGTCGTTAAGTATCGGCACGGAAGCCTTCATCTGATAAGCAAGGTGGGCTTTACAGAATATAATATTGATTTCAACAGCACACTCGTAGCTGCCTTTTATCTCTTCAACAAAATTTCCTGCTTCAACAGAAAGCTCGTAAAGGATACGTTCAATTTCCTGTGCTTCTTTACCCTTAAGCACGCGTATATCATTATTGGCCTCAACAACGCCTGCAGGCTCAACAAATACTGTTGCACCCGTAGAAGACGTATCGTGAACCAGTCCCGAAACAGAGCCCCTGTGCTCACTCTTGACAGGCACAACGTATCTTCCGTTACGTTGGGTGATAATTGCATCCTGCAAAACTGTTTTAAGACTCTGTGAACGGATAAGTTTTTCAAGCTGGTCTCGTACGCTGTTCTCTTTGTTTTTTATCTGTCGGCGTATTGATGCAAGCTCAGGTGATGCATTATCGCTCATTTCATCTTCAGAAATAATGGCGGCTGTAATTTTATCCTCGAGATATTTATTGGGCATCAAAGAATTAAAATACACGTCGATGCTCAATTCATTCTGACCGCTGTTACTACGCCACTCGCTTATGGAGCGAACTGCCCTGACTGTGCAGGCAATATCAAGCAATTCCTTCATTGAAAGCACACCGCCTGCGGCGGCTCTTGAAAGTGAATTTGTAACGTTTTTAAGACCGCCGAAGGACGGTCCGCCGTGTTTTGCAAGCAATATGTATGCATCTTCCGTCATTTTAATAAGACGCGATGCTGCCGTAATATCGGTTTCGGGACGCAGCTGCATAATGCCGTCCTTGGCATCATCGTTACACCCACGAACCGCAAGAAGCTCCAAAACCTTATCAAATTCAAGTGCTTTTAAATGTCTGTTCATTTCATTCATAATATTAAAGTCCTGTAAAAATCAAGTGTTTTAAATTTCCTTTGTGTTTTATGTAATAAATAACTCTCGCAAACCTCGGCAAATTTAGCCAACGTCTCATCTTTAAGTGTAAATGAAAATATTTTTTCAAAATCAGAAAGGGTTACATAACGCATAGCCTGAATAACCGATGCGTTAATACAATACCGTTGACCTACGGGCAAACAATTTTCGCAATAAATCTTGCCGTTTTCTGCTGAAAAATACATTGTTGCAGATTCATACTCACCGCATTTGTCACATCCCAGAAGAGCAGGCATATAACCGCTCAGGGACATCAGCCGCATTTCGGTCACCGATTTAACAAAAAGCGGTGTTTTTTTATTGCTTTTTAAAAGCCATAAAGCATTAAGAAAAAGTCGGAGAACTTCCTCCGACTCATACTCTTCATCGCAGAACTCATAGGCAAGCTCACAGAAATACTGTGCCAACGCCATTTTTTCAACATCCTGACGAAGTTCAAAAAACACTTCTTTAACCTGAGCATCTTCAACGGAATATGCATCTTTGGTTTTAACGAATGTAAAATCAGCATACGCCATAAGTGACGTAGCTGCAAGTTTTTTACTTTTGGTTTTTTTTGCACCCCTTGAAAAAGCGCGCACAAGACCATACTGTGCAGTAAGCACAGTAATTAATCTATCGGCTTCCCCGATACTCTGTTCCTTTATAACCAGACCCGGTGCTGTTATTTTTATCAAGTGGTTCCAACTCCGTTTTATTTACGGCATTAACACATTTGCGATATTCAAGGTAATCCGCCACTTTACCCCCTTCGCAAAACCGTTGCCAAAGTTCTTTTTCATCCATAATACCACTCCCACCAAATATCTGTAATAATATTTTATTCATCGGGAGTTTCTTTATACAGTTATGGCATGTTAATAAATAGTTAATTTAATCCAATCCGAAGTTATGGATAAGACCTTCGCGATTGCGCCAATCCTCCTTAACTTTTACCCAACATTGCAGATTGACCTTGCAGTCAAAAAACTGCTCTAATTCGTGACGGGCATTAGTTGACACTTCTTTAAGCATAGCGCCTTTTTTACCGATTATTATGCCTTTGTGGCTTTCACGCTCGCAATAAATAACTGCTTCAATATCCAGAATGGGTTTATCGTCACGCTCACGCATTTTTTCAATTGATACGGCAATACCATGCGGAATTTCTTCATTGAGTCGGTGAAGAAGCTTTTCCCTTATCATCTCCGAAGCCAACACGCGTTCAGGCTGGTCTGTAAGAGTATCTTCGGGGAAGAAAAATTCAGATTCTTCAGCCAGAGCCATAAGCTCACCCTTAAGGGCATCCATACCGTCACCATCACGGGCGCTGACAGGCACAACCGCGTGGAAATCAAGAAGCTTTGTCAGCTCCATTATCCTGCCCATAAGCTCCTGCTTATCGGCAATCATATCAATTTTATTGATTGCAAGAACAACGGGGATTCCTTCGCCCCTGAGTTTTTCAAGCAATTCTATTTCTGTAGGTCTTATTTCTCCCCTTGACTCGGTAACAAAAAGGCAGGAATCAACGCCGCCGATACTGTCATCAACAGCCTGAATCATCTTTTCACCCAATTTTGTTTTAGGCTTGTGAAAACCGGGAGTATCCGTAAATACCAGCTGAATGTCGCCCTCGGTAAGAACACCCATAATTTTAGTACGTGTCGTCTGGGGACGCGATGATACAATGGCTACCTTCTGACCCAGAAGCCTGTTGAGAATTGAAGATTTACCTACATTGGGTCTGCCTACTATTGCTATAAAAGCGGTTTTTCTTTGTGACATTACTCTTTTTCCTTCTTACTAAAATCAAACTTAAAAATAAAAATCAACGACAAAATAATGGCTATTAACAGGATAACCAGATTCAGGGGATTTTGCGTATAGTGTGCGTAAAGCATCGCAAAAGCTTCAGGTTGCCAGAGTACGGCGATACCTACAAAAACTGCGGAGACCGCAAACACGAGAACGGCGCCTGCCGCTGCATCCTTTGCAACCTTGACCGCTGCATTATGTTCTTTAGTTGCAGCATCATTAGTTTTTTCGATAGCAGTATTTACCATTTCACTCGCTAATACCAAGGCGCTGACAATTATTAATGCGGCACTTTCCGCACGGCTGAGTACAAACCAATCGAATCTTATTAAAAAATACGACATAAACCCGAGAAAGGTAAGGTGGATTCTGAAATTGCGCTCGTGAGCCACCATCCATCCAAGTCCTTTGAAAGCATATAAAAAACTTCGCAAAAGGCTTTTTATATCCTTCATTCTTATTCCTCCTCGGAATTCATATAATACGATTCGTTTCGTTTAAGACCGAGTTCTGTAAGTACATGCTCTTCCTTCTCTCTCATATGAACTGCTTCAATGCCGCCGTTCACATGATCGTAACCCAACAAATGAAGCATTGAGTGAACCGTAAGGAAGCCTATTTCGCGCTGAAGTGTATGTCCGTAGGTTTCTGCCTGACGGACTGCCGTTTCAACAGAGATAACTATATCACCGAGCACACAGGCGCCTGTATCAATATTTTTATCATAAACACCGTTTTCGCCTAAAGGGAATGAAAGCACATCTGTGCTTCTGTCAATATTACGATGCAGCTTATTGAGTTCGTGAATACGCTCATCATCAACAAAGGTTACGCTTATTTCCGCAGGTTCGGCAAAATTTTCAAATGTAAGAACTGCATTACAGCAACGTCTGACAAGAAGCCTTACACCCGTAGGAATTTTTACTGATTTCTGGTCATTGGTGATTATAACTTTAATTTTTTCTTTCATTTCCTTTTCTTTGCCTCCTCATATTTTTCATATGCTCTTATAATATCCTGCACAAGCTTATGTCTTACAACATCCTTGCCGGTAAAACGAACAATATCTATCTGCTCCATATTCTTGAGAATTTTCGTCACTTCCACAAGACCGGAGCGTTTACCTTCAGGCAGGTCAATCTGTGTAACGTCACCCGTTACAACGACCTTTGAATTGAATCCCATTCGTGTAAGGAACATTTTCATCTGTTCCGGTGTCGTATTCTGCGCTTCATCAAGAATTATGAAGCTGTCATCAAGTGTACGTCCGCGCATATATGCAAGGGGCGCAACTTCAATATTACCGCGTTCAAGGTATTTATTGAAGTTCTCCGCACCGAGCATATCAAAGAGTGCATCGTACAAGGGTCTTAAATAGGGGTCAACCTTACTTTGAAGGTCACCCGGCAAGAAGCCTAACTTTTCACCTGCTTCCACAGCAGGGCGTGTAAGAATAATACGGTTAACCTCTTTAGCTCTGAATGCATTTACTGCCATGGCAACGGCAAGATATGTTTTACCCGTACCTGCAGGGCCGACACCGAT
The DNA here is from genome assembly GCA_017461235.1 of Clostridia bacterium. Taxonomy (GTDB): domain Bacteria; phylum Bacillota; class Clostridia; order Oscillospirales; family Acutalibacteraceae; genus DTU089. The sequence continues at coordinate 81,459 of JAFTYU010000036.1, forward strand.
AACAATTGTATTATTTTTTATGGATTCAACATAATTCTTCTGACCTAACGTTTTAGGCTTTACCGGTTTGCCTTTACTTGTGATACAAATGCAATCACCCGACATTGACGTCAGTTTATCTTCATTGCCGTCATCAACCAGAGAAATAACATATCTTACATTCTGTTCGTTGAGTGTCTCGCCCCTGTTGAGAAGCATAAGAAGTCCGTTAACCGCCTTCACTGCTTTTGAAACATTCTCAGGCTCACCGTTTATTTTTATATCCGAACCGCGACTGATGACATCAACACCGAAGGATTTTTCAATAATGCGTATATTCTCATCAAAACTGCCGAACAAGCTGACCGCCTGCTCCATTCTGTCAACATTTATTATCTGTTCCGATTTAATTACCTTCTTTATAAAATACTAATTATCCAAATACAGTATAACACATTTTTTGTAAATGTCCACTAAAATTTTTCATAATTTTTGTTGAAAGGTATCAGTTTTCTTCTACAAAAACAGGCTTTTCAAGAGCTATATTTTCAACACAAATTATGCTCATTGTCAAAATACTGCTATTCTCACCCTTGTTTTCAGCGAACTTCACACTGCTGATATCAGCTTCAGAATAAAATTCACGTTTTTCTTCAACACAGGACAACAAATTTAACAACAATATTTCTTCCACCGTGTACTCAATCTGAATTTTATTTAATGATACACCTTCTTCTCTTGTAACCCCTACGGGAAGCACGGTGGATTTTGATTTAAGAGATATCCCTGTACAGCTATAAATTTCACCTTCGGGCTTGAATCCCAAAGGTATATTTAATCCGAACAAATCCACTCCATACCGTTTCTCTGTCTGCAAAGTCATAAGCACCTTTTCTTTTTCAGATTTTTCTGCGGTTATTTTGTTTTCTGTCCGCGCAAAAACCTTACCCCTTGCTCTTGTTAACCCTTCACTGCCGTCCGCATTTGTTTTTATTCCCGAAATCAACAAACTTCCTTCAGCAACAAAAGCACCTTCTTTTACCGCATTGGTTCCGCCATACCCTTCAACCAATGTTATTTTTCCGCTTTTGGCGGCAACAATATTTGACGGCGTTTTCGTGTCGGTGACTTCCGGCGCAGGTGTGGATGGGGTATATTCAATCTGAGCCTTATCACCGAAAATATTCAGCGACACCCATGACAGTTCGGGATAAGCGGCAAGCAACTTTTCCTGCACATCTATTATTTCAATTTTTGACTTTCTCGCACCGGGTCTCACACCTAATTCCGCCAGGGTTTGTGTAAAGTTATTTATCTTTACACCATCTTCTTCAACTATCTCTATCTCCCATATAAACCCTGACATATACCAAATAAGGCATATTGACATTACAACACCAAAAACCGCGCCGCACCGCCATCTGTGGCGCTTTGCCCAAAATGGAATACCCTTGTTTTTAATGATTTTTATTGTCATTCCTGAGTTTTTGGCAGGTTTTGCAATGTTTTTAAATTCTGTGGCAGATGTACAGGCTTCGACCTTTACACCATCGTTTTTTATATTCCACAGACTTATTCCGTTTATTTTACAAAGATTAAGAAATCTTTCCGGAAATCCACCCTCCGCACAAAATTGAACGTAACCGCTCGCATATCTGATTAAACTTACCATAAATTCTCCCCCCCTGTTTTTACATAAAAAATCTACACAAATTCGAGCTTTTCTATTTTTCCTTTGATATCCGTCTGACCGAAAACGAAGGAATCGGCAACAAGGTTCTTGCCCGTTATTTTAAGATTAAGTCTGCCGAGATTCAGGACAATATGCTCATCGGAATAATCAATAACACATTTACAATCCGTAACAATAACGCGACTGTCGGCAAACAGTTCGATTGCACAATTATTGATATTTTCACTGACATTTTTTAAAGGGTTCCGTTTCATAATCAATCCTCCTTTGAATATTTTTATGCGTTGTCATCATAAAATATTTTGAGGTGTGTCGTAATATGGCTGAAACAGTATTTAAAAAACTACTACTTTATGCTCCTGCGTTTGCCGTTTTTGCGGTTTGTTTATGGGGTTTGATTTTTCATCCTGCAAAAATAGCAGACGGTGTCCGTTGGGGACTTCTTTTGCTTGGCGAAAAAGTTATACCATCCTTGTTTCCGTTTATGGTCTTCTCATCATGCGTTTCAAAAACTACCTTTTTTTATTCAGCAACAAAGCTCTTTGAAAAACTCACTCTGAAAACATTTAAAATCTCGGGTGCAGGTTTTGGGGCAATCATTCTCGGGTTATTAGGCGGTTATCCCGTCGGAGCAAAAACCGTGTCTGACTTCTACCTTTGCGGAAAAATATCAAAAAACGAGGCGCAACGACTTATATGCTGGTGTACAAATCCTGCCCCTGCTTTTGTAATAACCGCCGTAGGAACACTTATGCTTTCAAGCTATAAAACAGGTTTGCTTCTTTACGCATCATCTCTGCTGTCAGCGTTTACAATCGGCTTTTTCTCCCGTTTCTTTCACGCTCAACAACAAGAAGCAAATTCAACGACTCTATTAAAAGCTGAAAAAAATATCTTTGTAAACTCTGTTGCACAGTCCGGTGAAACGATGTTGGGTATTTGCGGATGGTTATTGACTTTTTCTGCAATATCCTCACTCACAGATGTGCTTATCCCGCAAAAAAATGCTGCTCTTTTTCTGAAAGCTCTGGCTGAAGTAACAACAGGCTGTCAGAGTGTTGCCGAACATTCCTTACCCGTTCCGATTATCAGCGCCCTGTTAGGGTTCGGCGGCTTTGCAGTAATTTTTCAAGTAAACACATATATAAGGAACTGTGAATTTCCGCTGAAAACATTTATATGTATAAAACTTCTCAATGGTGCTATGAATGCGTTTTTCTGTTCCTTACTAATAAAAATATTTCCGCAGGCTACAGAGGTTCATGTAACCCTGAATGCAGGAAGTTTTTCTTTCCCCGTTTCTCAAAGCATAACCACTGCCGTAATTCTTTTAATAATGTGCGCACTTTTTGTAATAGAGGTTGATAACAAAAGAAAAGTGTGTTAAAATAGCGGTGTCAGGAGTGGATAATATGGCTTTGAAGCTTTTCAGAAACAAAACAGAACCACAGTGTGGTTATTGCGAATTTGCGGAAATTGCCCCTGAAGGCAATGTTGCGGTATGCAGAAAAATAGGCGGTATTATGCAATTACACTCCAAATGTAAAAAATTCAAATATGACCCCCTGAAAAGAGAACCCAAGGTACGTTCCTTTTCAGGCGAATTTTCAAAAGACGATTTTACGCTGTAGTACGGTTTCAACCGTACTGCAGTTATTTTTGTAACATCTCACAAAATGAACGCAATATAATCCGATAAATTTTAATTTATTATTTTGTCGATTTGACTTGAAAAGAGTTGTAAATATTAGTACAATTATAGAAGAATATTATTAACGGAGGTTTATGTCGTGGCAGATGCATTCGGTATTCCCAACACAATCCCTGTAGGTCCCCTCGGTATTATCGCTACACCCGGTTGCGAGGAACTCGCACAAAAAATCAACAGCTATCTCACAACCTGGAGAGAAGAAAGAGAGAGCGAGCACAAAACAACTATCGCCTTTTACGGTTATCAGAGAGATACCTTTATCATTGATGCCGATTTTACAAGATTCGGTTCAGGCGAAGGTAAATGTGTGCTTCATGAAACTGTCAGAGGTTATGACATCTACATTATCTGTGACTGTTTCAATCACGGTCTTACCTACAATATGTACGGTTATGAAAACCACTACTCACCCGACGAACATTACGCCAACCTTAAACGAGCAATTTCCGCTGTTGAAGGTAAAGCAAGAAGAATAAATGTTATTATGCCTATGCTCTATGAAGGCAGACAGCATAAGCGTTCAAGACGTGAATCTCTTGACTGTGCAATTGCGCTTCAGGAACTTTGCACAGATATGGGTGTTGAAAACATCATCACCTTTGATGCTCACGACCCCAGAGTACAGAATGCTATCCCTCTTAAAGGTTTTGAAAATGTGGCTCCTACATACCAGATGATTAAGGCGCTCACAAAGAATTTCAAAGATCTTAAAATTGACCCCGAACATCTTATGGTTATCTCACCCGACGAAGGCGGTATGAGCCGTTGTATCTACTATTCAACAGTTCTCGGTATTGACCTTGGTATGTTCTATAAACGCCGCGACTACTCTGTTGTCGTAAACGGCAGAAACCCCATTCTTGCTCACGAGTTCCTTGGTGACAATGTTGAAGGCAAAGACTGTCTCATTATCGACGATATGATTTCTTCAGGTGACTCTATGATAGAAGTTGCCACAAAGCTTAAAGAGCTTAAGGCAAATCGTATCTTCGTTTGTACAAGCTTCGGTCTTTTCTGCAACGGTCTTCAGGAATTTGATAAAGCCTATGCAAAGGGCATTCTTGACGGTGTATTCACCACAAACCTTGTTTACAGAACTCCCGAGCTTCTTGAAAAGCCCTGGTACTTTGAGGTTGATATGAGTAAGTACTGCTCACTTATTATCGATACACTTAACCACGACTGTTCTGTAAGCTATCTTCTCAATCCTGCTGAAAAAATCAAGGCAAGACTCAATAAATACAGAGAAGAGCAAAAGAAAGAAGAACTTTCTCTTTTCAACAACTGATACATACGAAAGGAGTGCTGACGCACTCCTTTCTCGTATTTTATAAACAAATTCTTATTGACAATCCTGTTTTAATATAGTATTATTTATAAAGATAGTTAAAGGGCGGTTTGTTTTAACAAATAACCTTTAAAATCAATATTTCACAATATATATTGGGGGCAACACAATTATGATGAAAAAGAAAAGCATAGGTTTGTATATCTTCCTCAGCATTATAACTTTCGGTATTTATCCTCTTTTCTTCTGGTACAAATGGACTGAAGACGTTAACAAACTTTGTGACGGCGATGACAAAGAAAGTGCAAACTACATTCTCATCCTTATCCTTAATGTATTCTCACTCGGTATCAACGCTCCTATCTGGAACTATCAGATGGGCGAAAGATTATTCCAGAAAGCCGGCGACTACGGTGTAGAGCTTAAACACGGCGGTATGTTCATAATGTTCTGGAAGTTAATCCCCTTCCTCGGAAACTTCATCGGCAACATCTATAAGATTGCTTACATCAACAAACTTATTGCCGGTTATAACGCTCAGTTTGCAACAGAAGCTCCTGCTGAGATTCCCGCAGAAACTGAAGAAGTTGAAGTAGAAGCAGCTGCTGAATAATTACTGAATTTTAAACCGTCCGTTTTTCGGGCGGTTTTTTTAATCTCTTATCATATGAGGCCGGTGATTAATTTGAAAAATCAATTAAAATTCAATGACGGAAAATTTACAATTATGTCCTTGGGTGACTTGCACGAAAACAGAACCCTTGACAACCAAAACAAAATCAACAGACGTCGCGATATGCATAATTTTGTTAAAACGGGTATCCTTGCTTTCAAGCCCGATTTGATCGTACTGTTAGGCGATACGCTTATGTTCAAAGACGAATCCGAAGATTTTTCCGAATATAAATCCGCTTTGCGTGATGTTTTGAAACCTGTTATCGACTCTGGTATTCCTTTTTGCTATGTTCTCGGTAACCATGAACACGATGCAGGTCAAGAAGATCTGGTTGTAAGCGCATATAAAGAAATCGAAACATGCATCGGTGAAAACGATCCTACCTGCCCGCGTGGCAACTTCAATTGCAACTTATTGGTTAAAAACTCTGAGGGCACTGAAGATATATTTAACCTTTGGTTTATCGACTCCAACAATGTTTGTGACAATCAGGAAATATCCGTATATGACTGGGTTCATCAGGATCAGATTAAATGGTACGAAGAGAAGGCTCTGGAAATCAAGCTTTCACATAGTGGCAAAACATTGCCTGCCATACTTTTCCAACACACCCCCGTTATTGAAGAATATCAACTTTTAAGAGAAGCCAAACCACACGAAATCCCCTTCTGCGCAGTAGAAGGACACCATAAATTCAAGGATAAAAAGTATATGCTCAAGGACGGTGTTGATGGATATTTAGGTGAAGGCCCCTGCTCCCCCTGTTACAACGGCGGTCAGTTCGAAAGCTGGAAAAGAACAGGTGATGTTGTAGCCGCATTCTTCGGTCATGACCATACCAATGACTTTACGGGTTATGTTGACGGTATTATGTTAGGACAAAACAAAACAAGCGGTTTTTGCTGTTACACCGATGGTTGTCGTTCTGCAATACGTATCACAACCGTCTATGAGAATGACCCACGAAATGTAAAATCCAAAGTTTATCACTTTAAAGAGCTTGGTCTTCAATCTACTTGTCTTGGTCCTATTGAAAAACGCATAACAGACAAACAAAGTATCGCTATGCACAAAATAGGCTATGCTGCCGCCGGTATAACTGCAGCAACCGCTTTAACAGCAGGTGCAGCGGCACTTATACGCAAATTTAAAAAGAAATAAAGGGTGATATATATGAAATTTTCAAAATCTCTCGCTTTACTTGCAGGCGCAGGTGCAGGTGTAGGCGCAGGTGTAATTTTAAATAAATTTTTAAAAAATAAGCATATTTGTCCTGCATGTGTTGCAAAAAAGGTTTTAGCATCAACGCAGGTTCATGTTCAGGATTACGAAAAATACAGCAACGGTGTTGCTCTTACACCCCCAATGGGTTGGAGCAGCTGGAACACCTTCAGAAATACAATTGACGAAAATCTTATAAAAGATATGGCAGATGCCATGAAAAAAACAGGTCTTCTTGATGCAGGATATAAATACATTAATTTAGACGACTGCTGGCAAAGCTCAATGAGAACCCCCGACGGCAAGCTCCGTGGCGACCTTATCCGATTTCCACGCGGTATGAAGCCCCTTATTGAAGATATAAACAATATGGGGTTCAAGGTGGGACTTTACACTTCCAACGGCACTCTTACCTGTGAAGATTTGCCCGCAAGTTTATATCACGAAGCAACTGATGCAGATACTCTCGCAGAATGGGGTGTTGAGTATTTCAAATATGATTTTTGTCATAACGAAACTATTCCCACCATTGCTCCCGAACTTATCAAGATATATGTCGGCAAAGTGAATGAACCTGATTTTATTGAATTACAAGCCGAGCACGGTAACAGAATCGGTGATGCCGTAGTATATGAAGACGCAAAGGTCGACGGCGGTTATGTAGTGGGCGGTCTTTGCGGCGGTTTAGGCGAGCTTGAATTTGATACAGTTGATGTTCCCGAAGATGGCGAATATTCTGTAACGATTGTTTTCCGAAAGGGCGGAAACCGCAAAAAATTCCTTGTATGCAAAGTAAACGGTGAAAAGGAATATGATTGTTATTTCCCTGAATCAAAAGGTTTCACTCCTGACGGCAGACTGCAGATAATTGTTAGTCTTAAAAAGGGTGTTAACACTCTGCGTTTTTACAACCCTGTGGCTTCGCGTATGGATTCCGCACAACGCCAATACACCAATATGGGCTATGAGCTTAAACGTGCCACTAAAGAATTCGCATTAAAAAATAACACTGAAGAAAAGCCTATTTGCTACTCAATCTGCGAATGGGGTTTGAATAAACCTTGGAAATGGGGTTCTAAAGCAGGCAATCTCTGGCGTACAACCCAGGACATCAAGCCAACCTGGCTTTCAATGATTGGTATATACGAAGTCAACGTACGTCTTTATAAAAATGCCGCACCCGGCGGATGGAATGACCCTGATATGCTCGAAGTGGGTGTTGGTGAACTCACCACGGAAGAAAACAGAACACACTTTTCTCTCTGGTGTATGATGGCAGCTCCGCTTATTCTCGGAAATGATATAAGAAAATTCATAAATAGCGACGGTAGTGTGCAAAGTGACAATAAAGTTCTTGAAATTCTCAAGAACAAAGAGCTTATAGCAATTGACCAGGATCCACGCGGTATGCAGGCAAAGCGCATTTATTCAAACGGTTTATGCGATATATTGGTTAAACCGCTTGAAGGCAGAGAGCTTGCCCTTTGCTTCTTAAACAAATCCAACTCTACAAAACAGATGTCAATGAATCTTGCAAAATTACACAATGATGTTTACGTTGATTTACCAATAACAAAAACTTATGAAGTCACTGATTTGTGGGAAAACACAACTGAAATCCTTGATGATGATATCATTGACCTTGTTCAGGCACACGGCGTAAAGGTTTACCGCGTAAAATCGCTTTGATTTATTTTAAAAGAGGAAGATTATAACAAAACTTTAAATCAAATTAACACAAAATTTAGCATTGAAAGGTGAATTTTTTGAATAACCGCGGAATTCTCAATATGACCACAGGCCCGTTTTTTAAGAAAATACTTATTTTTTCCGTACCGCTGATGCTCACCGGCGTTTTGCAGTTGATCTATAACGCCGCTGACATTATGGTAGTGGGTCGCTTTGCAGGAAGTACTTCTCTTGCGGCAGTTGGTTCAACAAGTTCACTTGTAAACCTTATAATCAACCTTTTTATAGGCCTTTCAACAGGAGCTGGAGTTATTACCGCACGCCATATAGGTGCCGCGGAAAGCAAAAAAATGCACCAAAGCGTTCATACGGCTATGGCAATAAGTGCGGTTTCAGGTGTTGCGGTAAGTATATTCGGCTTTTTTCTATCGGAAACTTTCCTTAAACTGATGGGAACACCCGACGATGTCCTTCCCCTTGCCTCTGTTTACCTTAAGATATACTTCTTAGGTGCACCCGGATCACTTGTTTATAACTTTGGCGCCTCCATAGTCCGCGCAACCGGCGACACTAAAAGGCCGTTATTTATTCTTTCATTTACGGGTCTTATAAATGTTGTACTCAATCTGATTCTTGTAATAGTTTTCCATATGGATGTTGCAGGTGTTGCAATAGCCACAATAGTTTCACAGTATGTTTCCGCGATTCTTATAGTTATTCGCCTTACGCATCTTGAAAATGCCTGTCGGCTCAAATTAAATAAACTGAAAGTTTATAAAGAAGAACTTGTATCCATTATAAAGATCGGTTTACCCGCAGGTATTCAAAGCAGTCTTTTTTCTTTTTCAAATGTACTCATACAATCGACCATCAACACTTTCGGTTCGATTGCAATGGCGGGAAATACTGCCGCACAAAACATTGATGCTATCGTTTACACTTGTTGTAACGCGGTATCGCAAACCACAATGACCTTCGCCTCGCAGAATATAGGCGCAAAAAAGCACGAAAATCTTCGTAAAGTTTATTTTATGTGTCTCGGCCTTGCTTTAGGTATCAGTTTCGTTTTGGGTGCAATCGGACTTATTTTCCCTGAACAACTCGTCGGCATATTCACTACCGACCCTGAAGTTATAGAAATAGGCAAAACAAGAGTATATATTATGATGAGCACCTATTTCTTATGCAGTATAATGGATGTTTCGGGCTGTCAGATACGCGGTATGGGTAAATCCCTTGAACCTATGGTCATCACACTTCTTGGTGCCTGCGGTCTGCGAGTTTTATGGCTCTACACGGGCTTTCCCCTTAATAAAACTCTTTGGAACCTTTATCTTTCATATCCGCTGTCCTGGGGCGCAACATTTATAGCCTTGTTTATTTGTTACTTCGTTTTTGAAAAACGCATAAAAAAAAGGATGTGAGCTTATCAACTTCAATGAATTTTTATATAACGTCTCCCGCGTAAAGCCTTCAGAAAAGCAATTACGACATTTAAGAGAAACTCCATTCTATGCATTCGTCCACTTCAGTCCTAACACATATACTGATCTGGAATGGGGTGACGGCACAGAAGACCCTGCCATATTTAATCCCAGGGAGCTTGATTGCGAGCAATGGGTAAAAGCCATTAAATCCGCAGGTATGAAGGGGCTTGTTTTAACCGCAAAGCATCATGATGGCTTCTGCCTGTGGCAGACGGAATACACAGAACACAGTATAAAAAACAGTCCGTACAAAAACGGCAAGGGCGATATTGTGAAAGAAGCTGCCGACGCATGCAAAAAACACGGTATTAAATTCGGTTTTTATCTTTCGCCTTGGGACAGAAACTCAAAATATTACGGCACCGATGAATACAACACATATTACAAAAATCAATTAACCGAGCTTCTTACAAACTACGGTGAAATTTTCTATGTGTGGTTTGACGGTGCTTGCGGTGAAGGTCCTAACGGGAAAAAACAAGTTTATGATTTTGACGGATACGTTGAATTAATTGAAAAATATCAACCTAATGCAACCATTTTCCACGATACAGGTATCATCAGATGGTGCGGTAACGAAGCAGGTGCTGCCCCCTATGCACAGTGGGCAGTAGTCCCGATGGAGCTTTGCTCTATGAACAAGCCCCAGACCCGAGGTGCGCTCGTTGACGGTGATTTAAGTTTTAATTACAACAGCGATATCGGAATAGGCTCGCTCGAAACTATTATCTATTCCAAAGGTCTTGTTTTTGCTCCTGCGGAAACGGATATGTCCATAAGACCGGGTTGGTTTTATCACGAAAACGAAAAGCCCCATTCGTTGGATAGGCTTTTTAAAACTTACCTTAATTCTGTCGGTAACAATACAACCTTTAATCTTAATATTCCACCTATGCCGAACGGAAAATTCAACGATGAAGATGTTACGCGTCTAAAAGAATTGGGAGAATTAATTGAAAAAGAATTCGGTACAAATCTCGCGGAAGGTATCCCCTTCCAAAAGCTTAACGGTTGTGGCAAAACACAACCCGAATACATCGTTACTCTCACCAAAAAGAAAACCATCAAATATGTTGAATTGGCAGAAAAAATCAGCGAAGGACAAAGAATATCAAGCTTTGCCGTACTCACAAAAGACGAGCACGCTCAATGGCGGCAGATTGCTCAATCAACAACAGTCGGCAGCAGAAAAATAATAAAAATAAATCCGACAGAAACGGATGAAATCAAAATCCGCATAATGTCATCACGTGATACACCTGAAATTGAGTGGATAAAGATTTATTAAAAAAAGAAAACGGTGCAATTAATCTTGTTAAGGAGATTAATTGCACCGTAATTTTTATCTGATTCCGTAATTCTCAATAATATAATCCATATCCTTATCCCCTCTGCCTGAAAGGTTAATAAGGATTGAACCGTGGTCCATAGTTTTTGCAAGCTTCATACCATAAGCAACGGCGTGTGAACTTTCGATAGCGGGAATAATGCCCTCAAGTCTTGAAAGTTTATAGAATGCATCTATTGTTTCTTCATCATCGATAACATCGTATTTAACTCTGCCGATTTCCTGCAAAAATGCGTGTTCGGGCCCTGAAGAAGGATAATCAAGACCGCTTGCAACTGAATACACTGGGGCAGGCTCGCCGTTTTCGTCCTTAAGCATAATGCTGTTGAAGCCGTGCATAACACCCTCTGTACCGTATTTAAGGCTTGCGGCATGATCGCCGAGCTTAGGACCTCTGCCAAGGGGCTCAATACCGTAAATATCTACCGGGTCATTAAGGAATCCTGCAAAAAGACCTGCTGCATTGGAACCGCCTCCTACACAGGCAACAATTGAAGTAGGAAGATTTCCTGTCATTTCAATAAACTGCTCTCTCGCTTCAATACCTACAACACTCTGGAAATCGCGAACCATCATAGGGAAAGGATGAGGTCCGAGAACCGAACCGATGCAGTAAATAGAGTGGTCATACTCTTTGCTGTATGCATCAAAAGCCGCATCAACCGCCTCTTTAAGAGTCTGAAGACCGTGTGTAACCTCTACAACATTTGCACCGAGAATTTTCATTCTTGCAACATTGGGTGCCTGTTTTTTGATATCAACAGAACCCATATAAATATCACATTCAAGACCAAAATAGGCTGCGGCTGTAGCAAGGGCAACACCGTGTTGCCCTGCGCCTGTTTCAGCGATAACTTTTTTCTTGCCCATATATTTTGCAAGAAGCGCTTCTCCCATACAGTGGTTAAGCTTATGTGCACCTGAATGGTTTAAATCTTCTCGCTTTGCGTAAAGTTGAACTTTACCGCCAAGAGCATCTGAAAGTCTTTCAAGGTGAGTTACGGGTGTGGGTCTGCCCTGAAATTCCTTTCTTATTCTCCGAAGCTCTGCAATAAATTTTCTTGATTGGCAGATTGAGTAATATGCCTCTGTAATTTCCGCCATAGCGTCTTTCAGTTTATCGTCAATATAAACACCGCCGTATTTGCCGAAATAGCCGTTTTTATCAGGATAATTATTAAAATATGTATCAAAATCAATACCGTTATATAACATTTCAGTTACCTCCAAATAAATAATGTAGTGTTAAATTAAGCTTATAAACTACGCCATCGTTTTGTTAACAACATAAACATACACCTTCCACAAAATAAAAAGTCCTTGACAGAAATTCAACTTCTGTCAAGGACGAATAAAAACTTATCCGCGGTGCCACCTTGAATTTGCGAAAATCGCACGCTTTGCGGGATACAATCATACCCCCGACAACTAACGTATGCCCACACGTTGCAGAATACTTTGCCCAAAGGCATTTGACTGCACCCTCAGCGGCCCATTTGACGATTTGTTTCTTACCCGATTCCAGCAACACGGGCTCTCTGCGAAGTCATCATCGCCGTTACTTCCGCCTCAACGGTTTATTTTTAAATTTTATAAGATTATATCACTCTGAAATAATTATGTCAATAGCAAGATTTTACCTAAAAAAAGAGTTTCATATTGACATGAAGGAGCGTTCAAAGTAAAATATAAATATCATTAAGAAAAGAAGGTATTGCTATGAAAAACATACCCACAGTTAAGCTCGGTATCGTGGCAGTTTCGCGTGACTGCTTCCCCATGACCCTTTCAGAAGGAAGAAGAAATGCAATTGTCAAGGAATATTCCAAAACAGGCGAAATTTACGAATGTCCCGTTTGTATTGAAAATGAAAAAGATATGCTCAAAGCATTGGACGATGTTAAAGCGGCAGGCTGTAACGCACTTGTCATTTATCTCGGCAACTTCGGTCCCGAATCTTCCGAAACACTTCTCGCTAAGCTTTTTGACGGCCCCGTTATGTATTGTGCTGCTGCAGAAGAAAGTGAAAACGACCTTTTAGACGGCAGAGGCGATGCTTATTGCGGTGTTCTTAACTTAAGCTATAACCTTAAATTAAGAAACATTAAAGCGTACATACCCGAATATCCCGTAGGCGATGCAGTTGACTGCGCAAAAATGATTAAAGAATTCCTTCCCATTGCGAGAACATTAATTGCGCTCAAGAACCTTAAAATCATTTCCTTTGGTCCTCGTCCGCAGGATTTCTTGGCTTGCAACGCACCTATAAAAAGACTTTATGATTTAGGTGTTGAAATAGAAGAAAACAGTGAACTCGATCTTTTCGCTGCCTTTAACGCTCACGCAGGTGATGAAAGAATCCCCGAAGTAGTTAAAGATATGGAAAACGAACTTGGCGCAGGCAACAAAAAGCCTGAAATTCTCGAAAAACTTGCTCAATATGAACTCACGCTTCTTGACTGGGCAGAAGAACACAGAGGTTCAAGGGAATTCGTTGCGATTTCCGGTAAATGCTGGCCCGCATTCCAGACAGAATTCAAGTTTGTACCCTGTTACGTAAACAGCCGTCTTGCCGCAAGGGGTATCCCCGTTTCTTGTGAGGTTGATATTTACGGCGTTCTTTCAGAATACATCGGTGCTTGCGTAAGTGAAGATGCGGTTACGCTTCTTGATATCAACAACTCTGTTCCCCGTGATATGTATGATAACGAAATCGGCGGAAAAACACCTTACAGTTTCACAGATACATTTATGGGCTTCCATTGCGGTAATACCCCCGCTTGTAAACTTAGTTTCTGCGAAATGAAATACCAGAAAATTATGGCAAGAGCTCTTCCTAAAGAATTCACTAACGGCACTCTTGAAGGCGATATTGCTCCCGGTGACATCACTTTCTTCAGACTCCAGTCAACTGCCGACAGCCATCTCAAGGCGTACGTTGCACAGGGCGAGGTTTTACCTGTTGCAACACGTTCCTTCGGCGGTATCGGTGTGTTCGCTATCCCCGAAATGGGCAGATTCTACCGACATGTACTTATTGAAGATAACTTCCCACACCACGGTGCAGTTGCTTTCGGTCACCACGGCAAAGCAATATTTGAAGTATTCAAATATCTCGGCGTTGAGAAAATCGGTTACAACCAACCCAAGTCACTCCCCTACAAAACAGAAAATCCTTTTGCATAATAAAAAGCTCCTTGCCGTGGCAAGGAGCTTTTTTTATTTGGTATTAATCTTTAAAGAACTGGGGAAGGTATGCTTTGTGTGCTTCCTTCATTTCTTCATAGCAAGCCTTTGCCTGAGCAAAGTCACCGCAAAGAGGATGAAGCATAAGAGCATTCATTGCATCCTCATCTGAGCCCTTCATTGCAGCTTCAACAGTATATTTCTCGTAAGATTTAACTGTACGCATAAGGCTTATGATATGACGATTATCGAATTCTTCAATTTCAACGGGTTTTGCACCGTCTGCGCCGATAACTGCGGCGATTTCTACGATATCGTCATCATCCATAAATTTAAGAGTTCCGTTATTTTTGATGTTTACAACGTGAACATCTTTTTTATCGTTCGCAATAGAATCAATAAGCGAAACTGCTGCAAGAGAATACTTGTAGCCGCCGCGCTGTTCAAGGAGCGCAGGTTTGATAACAAGCTCGTTATCACTGTAAAGCTTAAGAAGCTCTTCTTCGATTTCCATACAAACCTGTGCACGGCTCTTTGAACCGGATTTAAGATAATTGAGCTTTGCCTGACGGCTGTAATAATACTGAAGGTATGATGACGGGAAGCCTTTGCAAGCGTTAAGACACTCCATATCGAAGCCGTCATCGTGTATGTTCTTCATAACAGTAGGAGCAAAATTATCATCAAAAATACTGTCGAATTTTTCTTCACCGTTAACCTTAACAGATGTAATCCAGCTAAGGTGATTAAGACCAAGGTATGTAATCTTTGCATCTTCACCTACTGCCGCCTTAACATCGTCAATCATAGCAATAGGTACGTTGCAAAGCCCCATTGTCTTAACATTGGTGTGGTTAATAAGAAACTCGGAAATAATACCCGATGGGTTCGTAAAGTTAATGAGCCATGCATCCGGGCATATTGCTTCAATGCGTTCTGCAATACGAGCCATAACAGGGATTGTACGAAGTGCCTTGAAGAAACCGCCGATACCTGTTGTTTCCTGACCGATAAGGTCATGTTTAAGAGGAATGCTTTCATCAATGTGACGGCAAGGAAGCTTACCTACACGAATCTGTGTAACTACGAAGTCTGCACCCTGTAAAGCAAGGTCAAGGTCATCTGTCATAACAACTTCACAATCGATTCCGGCACTTTTAAGCATACGCTGACAAAGACCGCCGACAATTGTACGTTTTCTTTCGTCGATATCCATAAAGGCAACTCTTTTCAGTTTAAGAGAGTCCTTTGCCTCAATAAAACCATAAATAAGTTCGGGGCAATATGTACTGCCTGAACCGATAACGGTAACATTAATTTCTTTCATCAGTATCAATCCTTTCAACGAAAATATTTATCAGTCTTCAAGAAGCCAGTTCACACAACCTGTAACGGGTGCACAATCAAGTTTGATGAAGTTAAACTTTCTACCGGTTTTTTCGGCAACAAGCTCTGCCATTCTGTCGGTGTACTTATATGAAGGAAGCTTTGTGTGTATAGAGCCTGACAAAACAACATTAATAACGTCACACTCAAAATTCATTGCCTTTACGTGACCGCAGATAAAGTCCGCACCGCGTTGTGCCATTTCTTCTATTACTGCCATAGCGGCTTCATCACCGTTGTTAGCTGCATCAAAGAATGAAACAATAAGCTTTCTTAAGAATGCTTCACCTTCGTCTTCACTCTCTAAAACAGCAATAGAATCAAGAAGCGTTGCTCTGTCACAGATACCTTCTTTTTCTTTCATATATTCAGTAATTAATGATTTACCCTTACCAAGGCAAATCTCGTCATACATAATTCTGAAAGCCTGTGAGCCTACCCAATGACCATTACCCTTATCACCCGAAAGCACGTCAAAACCGCCAATCTGGAGCATATTGCCATCAGAGTCAAGTGAGTTGCAGCAAGTGCCTGTACCGCAGTTGTATCCTATACCGCAACCTGCGCCTACCCCTGCTTTAATAACAATAAACCCATCGTTATAAATACGAGCACCTGTGATACCGAGCTTTGCAAGTTCTTCCTGCATGGCATCGTGCTGATACGGGTGGTCAATACCCGCAAGTCCCATAAGAATACCGCAAACCTCATCAATTGAAACGTTTGCTTTTTCCAGAAGACCTTTCACACCACCTGCAATAATACCTGCTGCCTGTGGGAAAGAGCCCTCCATATTCTCATGATTAGAGCCTTCAGTTTCATACTGCTCAACAATATTTTTATTTTCATCAAAAAGAGCAAATGCGGTCTTTGTTCCGCCGCCGTCAACGCCTATGTAATATTTCATTCCGTCTTCTCCTCGTCGATATTCTCATAACATTCTTCACAAACCTCTTCAAGACAATACATTCCACGTCTGATAGGTTCGCGGTCTATCCATTTGCCGTTTGTAAAATCAGGCACGGGAACGGGTGCACCACCCATAGCAACAGACTGCTCTGAAAGACATGTGATTACCATCCAGGTAGCGGTATCATAAACGTCAATATTAGCTTTCTCGCCTTCGTAAACACTATCCACAAAGGAGGAAAGAATAAGATAGTCCATACCGCCGTGACCTGCTTTTATGCCGCCCTTTTCGTAAAGAGACCAGAGCGGATGCTCGTATTTATCACGCCAGGGACCAAAATCATCCCATTCGTGAGTCCAGCTCTGATGCTCCTTATGAGTACCGTCAATATAAATTCTTCCCTTGCCGTCTTCGGGCTCTGAATAGATACCCTTTGTACCCTGAACTTCATAGTCACGTGTGTAGGGTCTGGGAAGAGAGCAATCGTGAGTGAGTTTGATTGTTTCGCCGTTGGCACACTTAATGATTGTGGTTACGATATCACCGCAATTGAAAGTGGTATTATAAAGGTCGTATTCTTCACCCTTGTTATCTTTAATCCACTGGTGAAGTCCACGTGATTTGCTTGCAACAGAGTTAACTGTAAGGAAACGGTTACCCCTGTTAATATTCAAGGCTTTAGCAATGGGACCCAGCTGGTGAGTGGGATAAACCTCGCCGTTACGGTGGATGAAGTTATAAAGTCTGCCGTGGATATTTTCACGACCGAGACAGATTTCATCACGCAAATCGTGACGGTAACCGCCTTCCATATGAACGATTTCACCGAAAATGCCCTTGCGAATCATATTGAATACTGCCATTTCATTTCTGCAATAGCAACAGTTTTCAAGAAGCATACAAATCTTGCCTGTACGCTGACTGGTTCTTACCATTTCCCAACACTCTTCAACAGAAGCGGCACCGCCTACTTCCATACCGACGTGAAGACCTGCATTCATAGCATCAACTGCAATCATAGCGTGAGTAATCCATGTGGTTGCAATAACAACTGCATCCAAATCCTCATTGGCGAACATTTCTTTATAATCAAGATATGCATGAACGGGATATGCCTTTTCTGTTCTGTTTTCTACTATTTCAATACCTTTTTCGGCTCTTTCGGGAATAAGATCACAAACCGCAGGAACTTTCACACCGTCAACCTGCAAGAGCAAGTCAAGCATACCTGAACCTCTGCCGCTTATGCCTATGAAACCGATATTTGCTGATGTTTTTCTCATAATACCACGACCTAAAATTTTTTCTCTATTTGTTTATTGTAGCACAGACAGTTTTGTTTTTCAACATAAAAACACCCATTGAAGAAAGTTTTTTCAATGGGTGCTTCATATTATATTTATTCTGTTCTCAAAGCTTCTACAGGGTCTTTTATCGCCGCCATTCTTGAAGGTATAAGACCTGCAATAAGTGTAAGGGTGATACTGATAATAACCAGTATTATTGCCCCTGCAACAGGAAGAGACGCCGCCGCGGGTATATGAACCGCATATTTAAGCAACAGGTTAATGGGTATCTCCAGCAGCAAGGTACTCAATATACCTATAATACCTGCTCCAAGACCTATGACCGCAGTTTCTGCATTAAAGACTCGTGCAATATCTTTTTTAGATGCACCTATACTTCTCAAAATACCGATTTCTTTAGTTCTTTCAAGAACTGAAATATAGGTGATGATACCAATCATAATTGAAGAAACAACTAAAGATATAGCAACGAATGCCACAAGAACATAGGTAACAACATCGATTATTGTTGTAATACTGCTCATAAGCAGTCCTATGAAATCCGTCACTTCAATCTGTGCTTCGGGATGGCCGTCATTTTCAACCTGCTGATTGTAATAATCAATAAGTTCATTGAGTTTTTCTTTATCTTCAAAACTCCTTGGATAAAATGCTATGGAAGATGGAGATTCAAAGGTTGAATATCCTAATTTTGAAAGTGTACCTTCCAATGAACTGTTAGCTGCAAGCGTATCTACATAAGCCTGCTTTAAAGCCAACACCTGTTCATCGGTAAGAAAACCTTCCATAAGCTTTTTCTGCAGCTCCGACATATTATCAAACCCGAACATTGCGCCCATATTTGTAATGTCAACTTCAGCCATATCCATTCCTTCCGCCATTGATAGGAACGGAGTGTAATCAAGATAAGTATAGTCAATAATGCTCAAATCAACATCCGCAAGGTCAAAATCGTTTACAGTGAGAGTAGAAAACTCATAACCGGTAAGAACATCCTTAGTCCGATCCGCAAGCTGTGCCTTTACAACCTCGCGTTTGCTTGTCTGGTTGATGGCATAATCCATAAGCTCACGTGTATAACCTATTCCACCCGTACCAATTGAAAGAGTATTGTTTTCATCAGGTTTCAGAATACCTACTATTTTGATTTTTTCACCATCTTCGATGAGCTTTTTGACAAAATAGTCATTCTCACTGTTATCCTTCCAAAGACCTGTGGCTTTATCCTTAACAAAATAATCAGCACTTAATACGAGCTTAAACTCCATATCAAGAATTTCATCATAAGAATATTCTGTAACGCTTTCATTTTCCAATGTTTCGCCGCTTACAAGTGCCGCCATTATATCTTTTGTAAATTCTTCCTGATCTTTAAGACCCAAAGCGTAAACAACAAGCTCGTTTATCTGATTATTGCCGTCAACTATGAGCACTACCTCATTATAATTCTGTGGCATTCGACCTGCAATAACGTCATATTGAGCATCCATAAGCTTATCGTCACCGATAAGCTCCATCCATACACTGAAACTCTGCGTCATACTTGACATTGATGAAGCCATATCAGCCATACTTTCGTCCATAGGCATATTTTCCATCATCGTGCTGGGGTTCACTTTAACAACGCCATCTTCAGTATCTGCACGGTAAATATTCAATTGTGTGCTGTATCTGTACTGAACGTCATTACAACACTCGTCGAATTCTTCCTGATTATCTTCAATATATTTTTTAAAGTTATCAAGGTTATTTGAAGTAGATTCCGAAATGAAAGCGTTTACCATTTGCATAAAAGATTCATTTACGTAAACCTTGCCTTCTTCAACTTCAAACTCGCCGCTTGCCGTTTCACTTGTGATACCCGTAAATGATGTCATCACACTTTCGAAGTCCATAGTTTGCTTTTCAACAGTCATGGGATATGACAAAAGCATATCTTCCTGAACACGGTCAATATAAACCTGAATACCGTTTGAAAGAGCCAGAACAAGGGCTATGCCTATAATACCGATACTACCTGCAAAAGCCGTTAAAAACGTTCTGCCTTTTTTTGTTCTCAGGTTATTTATACTCAAAGCAAAGGCAGAGCCGAAGGACATGGTTTTTTTACCTTTTACCTTGGCATTCGCAACCTTTATTTTTTGTTCTTCAATATCCTTTTCGGTCGGATCATAGGGGTTGGTATCCCCTACAACTTCACCGTCAAGACAACTGATAATGCGATTGGCGTAATTATCCGCAAGCTCAGGGTTATGAGTAACCATAATAATGAGTTTCTCTTTAGCAATCTCTTTGAGAAGATCCATTATCTGAACACTTGTTTCGCTATCAAGAGCACCCGTGGGTTCATCTGCAAGAAGAATATCGGGGTCGTTTATAAGCGCACGCGCAATAGCAACACGCTGCATCTGACCGCCTGACATCTGATTCGGTTTTTTATAAATCTGCTGCTCAAGACCGACTTTTTTAAGTGCATCGACAGCGCGTTGTCTGCGTTCTTTTTTAGAAACGCCCGAAAGCGTCAGGGCAAGTTCAACATTTGACAAAACCGTCTGGTGCGGAATAAGGTTATAGCTCTGAAAAACGAAACCGATTGAATGGTTTCTGTAAGTATCCCAGTCGCCATCATTGAAATATTTTGTAGATTTACCGTTAATGAGCAAATCACCGCTTGTGTATCTGTCAAGACCGCCCACAATATTAAGCAAGGTTGTTTTACCGCAACCCGAAGGACCGAGAACTGCCACGAACTCATTCTCACGAAAACTGATATCAATTCCCTTCAGCGCCCTTACAGTTGTGTCGCCGGTAACATAATCTTTGACTATATTTTTTAATACTAACACTAATCAACACTCCTTAGAGTAGGTAAAGCGTATCCGAACCAGCCTTAAATGGCGAGGTTTCGGTACTTTTGCCCGATTTGCCTTTGAAAGGCTTAAATATAAAGACGCTTTCTGTTTGCGTATATAATTATGCCGATTATTGCCGCTACGAGCAGATATCCGCCTGTAATATACAACCAAAGATAATTCTTCTCTGCCTCTTTATATATTATGGTCGGTGAATATTCTTCATCAAAAACCAATTCCGCTTTTACTCTTTCTTTAAAGAAAAGGTTGAAAAGCCACTCGATAAGTTCATCTTCCGTCATATTTTCAAATTGCTCCGTAATGGATGCAGAATACGTATCAAAGGATGCGTTATCACCCATAGAACTCATAAGAAGATTTTCGTTACCGGGAAGTTTCATAGTTTTTGCAAGCACTCTTAAAATACTCATAAACACACCCGTTTTATCCGCAACGATGTAGGTGTACTCGGTATTTTTACCGTCAATGGTCTGCTTGCTTGTTCTTTTTTCAGGTGTACCTATGCCGCTGAGAGTGTTTATATCAAACTGAGCAACCTTCATCCCGGTACCTTCGAGCATACCCCTGACAAAATTATTCAAATCAAGCTCGGAAGTCAGCGCCGACACATCAAAATTCATATCGTACACGCCCGAGAGCCTGTTTGCGAAGCTTGTTACGGGAAGCAAAAGATTGTTGATGCACTTCTCAAGAGAGCCGCTGTTCATAAAATAAACTATATTGGGCAGCTTCTCCGTCAATGTATCCACGGGCTTTTCGCAAATATCGTCAACCAGGTCAAATACAGGTTCAAGTATATCCTTCATCACCCTGTCGGTATCTGCATTTTTTTTATACTTTTCGTATGTTTTCACATCTCGTGCATCGCAACCTAAAGCCTCTAAAATCGGGATTATTGCCGTATTGTATCCATCTGCACCTTTGATGGTGATACTGTCAAGAACTACCATATCTTCTTCTGCAAGAAGCACACGCAACACAGGATATAACGGTCTTAAGCATGCGGCAAGGGCATTTTCAAAGCCTTTTCTGGAGCCTGTATAAAAACCCCAACCAACGCCGTTTAAATTAACATCAGACCATTTTTCGTTTTTCTTCAAAGCATTTGCGACAGAGTTATAATCACTTTCAGTCAGCTGTGCTGCAACACCCTTGGGTGTTGCATCGATACCGAGAATTTTCAATAAATCAATCATACCGTTTTCTTCAAATGCACCATAAACACCAACAACCAGAGAGTTAATATTAGCGCTTGAATAAACGGCAGATGTCAGAAGTGACTCAACATCTCTATAACTGCCTCCTTCTTTTACAAAATCATCAAGAAGGGAATCAATTTCATTAAGAGCTCTTTCATAGTCTTTTTTTTCAAGATTGTGGGTATATTGAACGTTAACGGTGTTCACCGAAGGATATACCATTGCTTCCGGAGCATCCGGCTCAACGGGACTGAAAAGTAAAATCAATGTTCCCACAATAGCATCGGTGTCTTTCGAAAGCAGGTTTTTCATAAAATCATCCGATGCACCTGTGGCTTCACCGCCTGACAACTGCGAAAGCATATCGGGATTAAGCTTCAGAGTTTCAACAAGCCAACGCATAATTACCACATAGGCTTTCCCTTGATCCGTTACAAAAGCATTTCCGTTATGTGTTCCGCATTTTGCGAGAGCCGCCATATCGAGTTCGGCAAGCTTAAGACCATTTTCGCCACCCATACCGCTTGTAAGGGAACCCATAATATTCTCTAAATCAAAACTGAACATTTCAGTATCAAAAAGATTAAGCAACGCCGCAAGTTCAAAAAGCGGATTTGATGTTATGGGCGCTGTCAAATTCGCCATACATTTTTCCAGTTCGCCGCTTTCAGAGAAATATGCAAAGCCGGGCAATGAAGCTGTGAGAGTTTCTGCAGGAGCTTCAAGAACCGTCTCTAAAAATGACATAAGGGGTAAAACAATGTTTTTAACCATA
The DNA here is from genome assembly GCA_017461235.1 of Clostridia bacterium. Lineage (GTDB taxonomy): Bacteria > Bacillota > Clostridia > Oscillospirales > Acutalibacteraceae > DTU089. The sequence continues at coordinate 104,187 of JAFTYU010000036.1, forward strand.
CTGTTTTTATCAAGAGCCGCTTGCGCGGAAAATTGTTCCTGAGAAATTATATCAGGGCATTTTAACGCATTGAGCATAGGCGCAACTGCATTCTGATAGCCGTCGCCGCCACGGAATTTTATAAAACCAATCTTGAACGTGCCGGAACAAAGTAAAGCATACAAAACATCATTAAGGGGTGAAAAAACTGCACCGCAGGCATCCGCAAAACCATTCTTATCCGTAACGCCCCAATCGACACCGTTAAGATCAACCTCGGACCAAAGTGAGTACTGCTTCAGTCTTGCACTGACTTCAGGATAAGCCGCAAGCGAAGCTGCAACACCGCTGACTGATGTATCTATGCCAACGGCACTCAAATCTGTTCCTTCTTCTTCAAAGGAAAGATACATCTTTACAGTAATAGCCGAAAGTGTTTCACTACTGTAAATCATGGGTTTCACAAGTGAAGACAGGTCACCGCCCGTAATAAGCGGCACGGCTGAATTAAGAAGCCTGTCAGTTCCGCCTACAGCAGCAAGAGCATCCTGCGCAGTGACACCTTCAGGATAATCACCCGTATTGCCTGCCACGGCAACTGCGCAAACAGAAGAAAACACGACAAGCATACACAATATGCAACATATTAACTTTGTTAAATACTTTTTCATATTTACCAACTCTGATTCAAATTTATATATAATTACAAGTAATATAAACATAATTATACAACATAAATATACACTATAATTATACACTAATTAACACTTGAAATGTTAAGAAAATGTTAAAAAAGGGGGTTTCTTGTGAAACGTTTTATGAAAATAATTTCCATTATTCTTATTTTATTGTTAACCTGCGGCTGTCGCGCACAGACTGAAGGTGACACGCTACACGCATTCACCGAAAGAATAAACAATTTATCGGATACATATCAACTTGACGAGAACGGTTATATTCTTGACAAAAATGAAAGAACATTATCACGATTTTATAAATTTGATGAAAATGAAATACTGTTGCGGTTCAGAACAGATGAAAACAACAAATTATATGAAATGAGTCTTGTTTTTAATGAAATTTGCGTAGAAAAAACGCAGGAAATAAATTTTATTGAAAACTGTTTAACTGCATATATCGACGATGAAACCACGCAAAAAAAGCTATACTCTAAGACAGAGCTTGAAAAAGCCTTAAAAACAAAAAGCAATAAAACACAAAAAACAAAAAGCGGTGACACCGAATTTTTACTCGATGTCACCGACTACGGTATTGTTATTACTGTTGTGAAAAATAATCTTTAAGTTTTTCAGAAAGTAGTCTGAGTGCATTTCCGCGGTGGCTCAACGCATCCTTTTCTTCGGGGGTAAGTTGGGCAAAACTCTTATCCCCTACCATAAACAAGGGGTCATAGCCGAATCCGCCGTTGCCTACGGGTTCATATCCTATATATCCCTTACATTCGCCACGGGCAGTAACGATATCGCCATTGGGGAAAACGCAACAAACTACCGAAACAAATCGTGCCGTTCTTTCTTCCACCGGAAGGTCCGAAAGGATTTTTAACAGCTTGGTGTTGTTCTTTTCGTCATTGCCGTGCTCCCCTGCAAAACGTGCAGAATACACACCGGGTGCACCTACCAGATAATCAACCGCAAGGCCCGAATCATCGGCAACACATGGCATACCGCTTTCACGACAACCGCTTTCCGCTTTAAGCAAAGCATTTTCATAAAATGTTTCACCGGTTTCATCAACATCGGTAATTTCAATACCGAGCTGGTCTGCGGTTTTCACGTCAATACCCAAAGGAGAAAGTATGCGGTACAATTCATCCCGCTTTTTCATATTGTGGGTTGCAATTAAAAACTCTTTGTTCATTAACCAAACAACCTCCCGAAAAATCCTTTTTTCTTTTTGGGCTTTTCTTCTTCGTGGGCTTCTTCTGCAACAAATACCGCTGTCGGTCCGTCATCTTCTTCAACGACAGCAAGTAACTCACCTTCTACCACGCTCTCGACTGTATCGGATTCATCGGTAATTTCTTCTTTATCTGCCTGAGCCTGTGCTTCAATGTGCTCGGCTTCTTCAGCCTGAATTTCTGCCATTGCCTCAAAAATCTCACCCACAGCCTGAGCAAGCTCATTTTCCTGAGAATCGTCAGAAGGTTTGATATCTTCTTTGATTTTTGAAAGATCTATATCATCCTCTTCATAATCTTCCGGAAGTGCTTCAAAAAGACCTTCGGCAAAGGCTTTGGGGTTGAAGGGTTGTAAATCGTCAATACCTTCACCCACACCGATGAATTTAACGGGCACTTTAAGGTCATTCTTTATGGAAAGAACTACACCGCCGCGGGCTGTACCGTCAAGCTTAGTAAGAATAATACCTGTTATCTCTGCAATTTTTGCGAATTCACGAGCCTGATTAACCGCGTTCTGACCTGTAGTAGCATCAAGAACAAGCAAAACCTCGCGGTCAGAATAAGGAAGCTCACGGTCAATAACTCTGTAAATCTTCCCTAATTCATCCATAAGGTTTTTCTTATTATGAAGTCTTCCTGCAGTATCACAAATTATTATTTCTGTGCCACGGGCTTTTGCTGCAGAAATAGTATCAAATATAACCGCCGCAGGGTCTGCACCTTCTTTATGTTTAACGATATCAACACCTGCGCGCTCTGCCCATACGTCAAGCTGGTCAATAGCTGCCGCACGGAAAGTGTCCGCCGCGGCAAGAATAACGCTCTTACCTTCCGCCTTATACCGTGCGGCAAGCTTGCCGATTGTTGTGGTTTTACCTACACCGTTAACGCCAATGACAAGTATAACCGAAGGAATGGTTATAAGACCCATATCCTCGCCGCCTTCAAGCATATCCGCAACGATATCCTTGATTTCGGTTTTAACATCCGCAGGATTTTTAATACCTTTTTTACGAACAATGTCATTAAGACGAAGTGTAATTTCCGACGCAGTAGAAACGCCAACGTCACCCATTACAAGTGCTTCTTCAAGCTCATCAAAAAGTTCCTGGTCAATGGATGTATAACTATCAAGAACATTATCAATAGCACCTGATACATTTTTTCTTGTTTTTCTTAATCCGAAGTTTATTTTCTTAAAAATTCCCAAATGAAAAACTCCTTTTTTCAGTTAGGAGTTAGGAGTTAGGAGTGAGGAGTTAAGGGGCACTTCGTGCCGATTATAACCGAAACACTCATTCCTTTTTACTCTTAGCTCTTAGTTGTATGATTAATATATTTCTGAATGGGTCTGTACTTCGGTACGCATAGGTGCGAACCCTACCGTGGTTTATTTTTCTATCATACTGAAGAATAACCACAAAATAACCACCCACCACCGCTAACGCGGTATCCCTCCCTATTTCATCACAGATTAAACAGGGATGATAATTTTTGCATTACTGCAACTTAATCTATAATCGGCACGAAGTGCCCCGAAATTTTGCATTCTGCATTTTGCATTTTACGTCAGGTCAAACTTACTCGCCATCTCTGCTGTCTTAAGTTCAAGAAGTTTCGACACGCCCTTCTCCTGCATAGTTACACCGTAAAGCATATCTGCTTCTTCCATTGTACCGCGACGATGTGTAATAAGGATAAACTGTGTATTATCCGTCATACGGCGCACATAGGAAGCATATCTGGCAACGTTTACATCGTCAAGAGCTGCTTCAACTTCGTCGAATATACAGAAGGGACAAGGATTGATTTTAAGAATTGCAAAAAGAAGTGCGATTGCAGAAAGACCCTTTTCACCACCCGAAAGGAGTGAAATGTTCTGAACATTTTTGCCGGGCGGCTGAACCTTAATATCAATATCACATTCAAGAACGTCATTCTCATCAGTTAGCACAAGCGACGCTTTACCGCCACCGAAAAGTTCTGCAAAGGTCTGATCGAAACTAAAGTTAATTTTGTCAAACTGCTCTTTAAACTGAACGCCCATTTTTCCTGTTAGCTCATTAATAAGCTTTATGAGTTCGGCTTTTGATTTTTCCACGTCATTGACCTGACCGTGCATAAAACTGTAGCGCTCGGAAACCTCTTTATATTCTTCAATTGCCGCAACATTAACATTACCTAACCCGCGGATTTTTCCCTTAAGCTCGTTAAGTCGTTTTTTAGCTTCGGGAACGTCTTCAATAACAATATTAAGTTCTTCTGCTTCACGTCTGGTAAGCTCATATTCGTCGTAGAGTTTATTTGATATATCATCAAACTCTTTTTGCATCGTATCGCGACGTTCTGTAAGACGTGCCTTCTCACCACCGAGTTTTTCGCGTTCTTCGGTTTTTTCACGTTCAAGAAGACGAAGCTTACCTGTTTCTTGCTCAAACTGTTCACGTTTGGCAATCTCTGCGGCAATTTTCTCTTTAGAGAGTGCGCTCTGTTCTCTGAGTCCTGCGGCTTCTGTATTAAGAACTTCGATACGGTTTCTTATTTCTTCATTTTTGAGCCTTATTTCTTCAATCTCATCATTAAGCTGTGAAAGTTTATCTTTATGACTTGTGCTTCTGCCCTGAAGTCTTACAATTTCTTCCTGTTTTGCTTCTGTCTCTTTTTGAGCAGTAGCAATTTCAAGATTAATATCAGCCGCATCAGCAGTTAGTTTTTCGCGTTTTTCTCTTAAACTTTCACGGTCACCCGTAAGTGCAGAAAGCTCAGTTTCGACCTCTTCCATTTCTTTCTGAAGTTGAGAAAGCTTTTCTTTGGCACCTGAAGCATTGTGATTGATTGTTTCAATACGACCCTTAAGCTGTGCTCTTTCATCCAATGCTTGCTGACGGGCATCAAAAAGGTTTTTAAGATTGCCATCTTTAAGAGCGAGAACACCTTCAACTCTTATTTTTTCTTCGCCTAAAGATGTGATTTCTGCTTTACAGCCTTCAAGCTCCGCAGTAACTGCCGAACAATTTTCCTGTTGCAGCTGAACATCTTTAAGTAACATTTCAAGCTTATCTGAAAGCTCATCACATTCACTTTTAAGTCTTTCAAGCTCGTTACCACGACTTAAAATACCGGCGTTCTGGAGCTTTGCACCGCCGGTCATAGAACCACCTGCGTTAACAACCTGACCGTCAAGGGTTACGATTTTAAATTTATAATTGAATTTCTTCGCAATTGCGATTGCGGCATCAAGATCTTCCGCCACAACTGTTCTGCCGAGAAGTGAATTTATAATTTCGACGTACTTACTCTGGAAAACAACAAGCTTTGATGCGATATTCACATAACCGTAACAGTCATCGAGACCTTTTTCTTCCATAACCTTGCCCTTGATGGCAGTAAGCGGAAGGAATGTGGCTCTGCCTACCCTGCTCTCTTTAAGATATCCGATAGCTTTTTTTGCATCGTTTTCGGTTTCGGTAATAATATTCTGAATCTGGGCACCGAGAGCAGTTTCAATAGCCAAGGAATATTTATCGCTGACACTGATAATCTGTGAAACAGGTGCGTGAATGCCCTTAAGTGTACCGCGGCGTACCTCACGCATAACCGCCTTAACACTACCCTGATAACCTTCCATATTTTTTTCTAAATCGGAAAGCATATTCAAACGGGATTGCTTAACGTGTATCTCATTACGCAAAGCATTCTCCTGCTCTTTTAATTTTTCAAGTTTTTCAAGACGCTTTGATGCGAGCAGCTCAACACCCGAAAGGGAGTTGTTAAGCTCTGTGCTTCTTTCCTTGATTTTTTCAAGTTCTTCGCACACTTCATCCTTTTCTTTAACAAGAGCATCAATAATAGGCTGTTGTGTTTCCTGCGCATCATCAATAACTTTAATTCTGTTTTCAATTTCTTCAACAGAAGATGCGGCAGTGGAAACAGTAACTCGGTTATCCGCAATCTGAAGTGAAAGAGCAGATACTTTTTCCGAAAGCTCAACACTACGTTGAGCAGATTTGCTGTTTTCATCACTGAGCGATTCAAGCTCTGCGGAAAAAGATTCAAGTTCGCGACGTTTTGCATCGATTACTTCAGCAAGCTCGGAAATAACCTTTTCGGCATCGCCTATCTGTTTTGCGATTTCAGTATCTGTATCGTTTTCTTCAGTTTTTTCGCGTTCTATACGTTGTATTGTTTCGTTGTTATGCTCGATAGTATTTTCCTGAACGGCAACCTGACTTTCAAGCAATGCCGCTTGCTCTTCAAGTTGAGTTGATGCACGTCTTATTTCATCAACGGCTATTGTGATTTTCTGTGAATCAACAATGGCTGAGTCAATTTTTTCAGTTATTTCATCAAGTACCTTGCACACATCGTTGTACTGTGCATCGGTTATTGTAATTTTCTTTTCATATTCTCGCAAATCGTTCTTTGTTTTTTCGATGGTATAGAGCCAAAGACCGATTTCGAGATTTTTCTTCTCTCCTGCATATTCAAGAAATTTCTGTGCTTTTTCACTCTGAATTTTCAAAGGTCCTACGCGCGACTCAAGTTCGGTAAGGATATCTCTCAATCTTAAAAGATTTTCTTCTGCCTGATTAAGACGGCGCATAGCATCTGCACGACGGTATCTGTAATGAGAGATACCTGCGGCTTCTTCAAGCATATCACGGCGATCTTCTGATTTTCCGGATATAAGTGTTTCAACTTTACCCTGACTAATCATTGAATAACCATCACGACCAAGACCGGTATCCATAAACAATTCGTGTATATCCCTGAGCCTTGCCTGTTCGCCGTTTATTCTGTATTCACTTTCTCCGGAACGGTAATAACGTCTTGTAACAGTAACTGTCTTTTCAGCGTTATTGAGTGCCATATCGGAATTATCAAGTTTTAAGGTTACTTCTGCGAAACCTACCGCACGTCGTGAATCGGTACCGCTGAAAATGACGTCCTCCATTTTGGAGCCTCGAAGATTTTTTGTTGACTGTTCACCAAGAACCCAACGCATAGCATCGGAAAGATTACTCTTACCGCTACCGTTGGGGCCAACAACAGCCGTTATGCCTTTGCCGAAATCAAGAACCGTCTTGTCCGGAAAGGATTTGAAACCTTGCATTTCAATGGCTTTAAGATACATTTATTTTCGACCTTTCAGTTTTAATTCGTACTTACTTAGACTTTCATCACCTTTTACGGTGATTATATACCCTTCTTTTAAAAGCTCGGATTTATTACATCCTTTGTGACCTGTCATTTTTGATATTTCAGAAGGGTTCACAAAAACAGTAAATTCATTTTCATTGCGACTGTTTTTAAGTTCATTTTTTAAAATATCAAGATATATTGCCGACTCACAAAGCTCTCCGAATGCGGGATGATATGCCCCTGCAATAAAACCTTCTTCCACGTTACCGCCAGAGTGCAGACCCAGACGAATAACCTTTATGTTATTATCGTGAAATTTTTTCAGAAGTACGGCACATATATGAACCGCATTTTCAAGCGTTTGTGGGGCGTATTTTCCTTTTTTATACAGTTCTCCCAACTCAGTTCCTTCAAGAACTACCGTAGGATAAATCCTGACAGTATCGGGCTTCAGCGATATTATATCATCGCTTGTTTTCAGCGTTTTTTCGTCTGTGTCCCCCAAAAGTCCCGTCATCATCTGAAGACCTAATGAAAAGCCTTTTTCTTTTATAAGCTTTGAAGCGTTTATAATATCCTGTCGGGTATGTCCCCTTTTATTGAATTTTAAAACTTCATCATCAGTACTCTGTGCACCTAATTCAATTGATTTGACGCCGTATTTTTTTAAAATACCGAGAACTTCTTCATCAATTGCATCGGGTCTTGTGGAAATACGCACGCCGTTGAAGTAACCCGCATCAATAAAGGGTTTACTGGCTTCAAGAAGGGATATCATATAGACCCTGGGTATAGCCGTAAAACTGCCGCCGAAAAAAGCGACTTCCGTATCAAGCGGTTCATTTTTATCCTTTACGGCATTACGAAGAGTTTCGGTCACACAATCGGGAGTCAAAGACTTCACCGACCCGGATATTGTCTTCTGGTTACAAAAAGAACATTGATGCGGACATCCCATATGGGGAACAAATAAAGAAATATTTGCGTGCTTCATCTCTTTATTTTCAAAAGAGCATTGCCTGCCGCGGCTTGTTCTGCTTCTTTTTTACTTTTGCCTTCACCTTCACCTATAACTTCGCCGTTAAGCTTAACAACAAAAGAAAAAACCTTTTCGTGGTCGGGGCCGCTTTCGCCAATCTCTTCATAAACAATGGTATTACCCTTGTTTTTTTGTATTTCTTCCTGTAAAAGAGATTTGTTATCCTTGAAATTTGCCTCGCGTTTAACCGCATCTTTAATAAACCCGAGTATATAGGGTTTCACCGCATCGATTCCGCCGTCAAGATACATTGCCGCTATAACTGCTTCAAAAGCATCGGAAACAATGGAAGGACGATTTCTGCCACCGGAATGTTCTTCGCCCTTGCCCATAAAAATGTACTCACCGAGAGAAATCTTTTCAGCAAACTTAAAAAGAGATTTCTCGCAGACAACTGCGGCTCTGAGTTTTGTAAGCTCGCCTTCGGGGCGACCCTTAAACTGTGAAAAAAGATATTCCGCAGTAACAAAACCCAGAACAGAGTCACCTAAAAACTCAAGGCGCTCATTGTCGTGGGGCATTTTATTTTCATTAGCGTATGATGAATGTGTAAGTGCCGTTTTGAGCAATTCTTTATCATTGAATTCATAACCGATAATTGCTTCAAAATCTGTAATACTCATAACAACCTCTTATAAATCAATAGTTTTAAAATAATCAAGACTACGTCGCGCAAGTGTTTCGTAACGCTCTTTTTTATCTTTTATGCGTTCGTCCAACGGATCTATTATTCCGAACGCTGCTCCCATTGGCTGAAAATGCTTCACTGACTCATCTGAAATATATTGAGAAAGTGCACCAAGCATTGTGATTTTCGGAAGTAGTATAGGTTTTTCGCCCGAAAGCCTTCTTGCGGCGTTATACCCCGCAAGGATTCCTGACGATGCAGATTCCATATACCCTTCAACACCTGAAATCTGACCTGCAAAATATATACGCGGTTCTTTTTTCAAACTGAAATCGTATGAAAGCAAACCCGGGGAATTAAGAAATGTATTGCGGTGCATTACACCGTAACGGACAAATTCAGCATTTTTAAGAGCAGGAAACATAGAAAAGACTCTTTTCTGTTCGGGAAATTTAAGGTTTGTCTGAAATCCCACAAGATTGTACATCGTACCGTCTTTATTTTCTTTTCTTAACTGCAAATTCGCCCAAGGTCGATGACCTGTTTTCGGATTTGTAAGTCCTACAGGCTTCAAAGGTCCGTAACGCATAGCATCCGCTCCCCTTGAAGCAAGCACTTCAATCGGCATACAACCTTCATAGACATCCTTTTTCTTATCAAAAGAATGCAGCTCGGCGCTTTCTGCACTTATAAGTGCTTCGTAAAACTCTTCGTATTGGGATTTATCAAGCGGACAGTTTATATAATCGTCTTCGCCGCCCCTGTCGTACCTTGACTGGGTAAAGGCGTTTTCCATATCTATACTTTCCGCAGTAACTATAGGTGCCGCCGCATCGTAAAAAGAGAGAAAATCTTTGCCGCAAAGCTCACCGACCTTCTGCGCCAATTCATCGGACATAAGCGGACCTGCCGATATAATCACAATTCCTTCCGAAGGTATCTCGGTAATTTCCTCACGAATAAGCTCTATATTTTCGTCACTTTCAACGGCTTTTGTTATTTCTTCCGAGAAAATGTCTCTGTCAACCGCTAACGCACCGCCTGCAGGAACTTTTGCCTTATCGGCGGCATCAAGACACACAGAACCGAAAAGGCGCATCTCCGCTTTTAAGAGACCTGCAGCTGAGCCTACACGCTCCGCCTTAAGAGAGTTTGAGCAAACAAGTTCCGCAAGCTTTTCGCTTTTATGAGCAGGTGAAAATTTTTTAGGCTTCATCTCGTAAAGCTTCACCTTAACGCCGCGTTTACTCAACTGTTTAGCCGCTTCTACTCCTGCGAGTCCGCCGCCTATAACTACAGCCGTTTTATTATTCATTGTCATCTTCCTGTGTTTTTTTAGCATTTTTGCGGGGTGCCTTGAATGAATAACCGCAAGTTTTATCGGGGCAAGTAATCAGACCGCCCTTACCCTTGAACAAGGACTTACCGCATTTAGGACAATTTTCACCCGTAGGCTTATCCCATGTCATAAAGTTACAGTTAGGATAATTGTCGCAACCGTAGAACTGGAAGCCTTTTTTCGACTTTTTGCCGATAACTTTACCACCACATTCGGGGCAAACCGCATTTGTTTCTTCAACAAGGGGCTTTGTAGTTTTGCATTCAGGATAACCGGGGCAAGCAAGGAATTTGCCGTAACGGCCTGTTTTGACAACCATATTCCTGCCGCAGTTCTCACATTTAATATCAGTAATATCTTCCTGAAGTTGAATTTTCTGACCCTGCATATCATTCTTCGCCTTGGAAAGAGCGCCTTCAAGGTCATCATAAAATTCGCGAAGCATTTCTACATAATTGCATTTACCTTCATCTATTTCGTCAAGCTTTGTTTCCATAGAGGCGGTGAATTTTGTATTAACGATTTTCTGGAAACGTTCTTTAAGAAGTGCGGTTGTAGCACAACCGAGTTCAGTAGCCTTAAGAAGTTTGCCGTCACGCTTTACATATTCTCTCTTAATAATTGTACTTACAATTGAAGCATAAGTACTGGGTCTGCCCACGCCTGTTTCTTCAAGTGTCTTGATAAGTGATGCCTCGGTATAGTGTGCAGGGGGTTGTGTGAAATGCTGATTGCCCGAAAGCTCTTTAAGCTTTACTGTCTCGCCTGCTTTGATTTCAGGGAATGTGCCTGCACTGTCACCGTCATCAACGGCATCTTCATAAAGGGCAGTGAAACCGTCGAACTTTATGGAATAACCGCTTGCTGAGAAAATACAGAAGCCATCTGTACCCGCTTTCTCTGCTTTGATTTCAACTTTAACCGTATCCTGTACACAAGGAGCCATAAGGCTTGCCACGTATCTGCACCAGATAAGATTATAGAGTTTGTACTGGTCATTTGTAAGGCTCTTTTTTGCAATTTGGGGTGTAATAGCCACATTTGCAGGACGGATTGCCTCGTGACCGTCTTGTGCATTTGATCTTGTTTTAAAATATCTGGGTTTATCAGGTAGGTATTTTGCACCGTAATTTGAAGAAATAAAAGCATTTGTAGCTGATCTTGCTTCTTCAGATATACGTAATGAGTCTGTTCTCATATATGTTATGAGACCTGTCATACCGTAACCTTCAACATCTATACCTTCGTAAAGCTCCTGAGCAATTTTCATTGTCTTTTGTGCCTGGAAGTTAAGTTTGCGTGAAGCATCCTGCTGCATTGATGAAGTTATGAAAGGTGGTGAAGGTTGTTTTTTTCTTGTTCCTTTTTTTACCGAAGCAGCGGTATAATCTGCACCATCAAGTCTTGCAAGGTACATATCTGACTGCTGTTTGTTTTCAATCTTAACCTTGCCGTTTTCATCACCGGTAAGAGATGCGGTAAAGGTTCTTCTGCCTGATGCGAATTTAGCATCAATTGACCAATATTCTTCAGGATTGAATTTTGCAATCTCATCTTCTCTGTCAACGATAAGACGTACCGCAACACTCTGAACACGACCAGCTGAAAGACCACGTCTGATTTTTTGTGAAATAAAGGGACTGAGTCTGTAACCAACAAGTCTGTCAAGAATACGGCGTGCCTGCTGAGCGTCAACAAGACCCATATCAACAACTTCGGGGTTGCTTATACCGCGTTTAACGCTTGTTTCGTTAATTTCATTGAATTTAACTCTGTTCTTTTCATTTAAATCAAGGCCTAAAACCGTTGCAAGATGCCACGAAATAGCCTCTCCCTCACGGTCCGGGTCAGTTGCGAGATAAACGGCATCACTTTTGCCAACGCGCTCTTTAAGCTCTTTAACAAGCTTTTCCTTACCTTTGATAATTGCATATTTAGGGGCAAAATTATTTTTAACCTCAACGTTAAGTTTTGCTGCAGGCAAATCTCTGATATGTCCCATAGATGCTACAACATCATAATCATTACCGAGATATTTTTTGATTGTCTTTGCCTTTGCGGGAGACTCAACAATAACGAGTTTAGACATTTAATTCATCCTTTCATTTTCACTAGTATATCAATTACAATAATTTATATTTTTTACCTGCCGACTGTTCAACGGCGCCTGAAAGCTCAAGCTCCGTTAAAGATGACAGAACAATATTCATTTTCATTCCCGTTACTCTGACGATATCATCAATATGCATTTCACCGTTCTTTAATGCTCCGAAAACCGTTTTTGCATCATCAGATACACCTTCTGGCGGTGTACTTTCAACCGGTTGAGCAGTCTGTACGGGATTTATAAAAGTTTTCTCAACTTTTGGTTCTTTTTTCGTTTTCGGCTTCCTGTAATCTACATACTTTACCGAATTCAAAGGTAGTACGGCTTTTTCGGAATCATACAAATCACCGTAAACATAATCGTACTCACTTAATATATCACTTGCGGAAAAAACGGGCTTTGCACCGTTTTTAATAAGGTGATTCGTACCGTCAAATGACGAACGGACAATATCACCGGGCACCGCAAAAACATCTTTACCCTGTTCAAGGGCGCAATTAGCGGTAATAAGCGAACCGCTTCTGATACCCGCCTCAATAACAACTACACCTAAGGCTACACCCGATATCAATCTGTTTCTTATGGGAAACGTTGAACGCGAAGGAGACGTAAAGGGTTGATACTCCGAAACAACTGCACCGTAGCGTGTTATTGCTCTCCTGAGCGCCGCATTTTCCTTAAGATAATCGTAAGAAAGACCACAGCCTAAAAATGCAAGAGTCCTACCCTTTGCCAACATAGCGCCTGCGTGGGCTTCGCTGTCTATGCCCAATGCACCTCCGCTTACAATCGTCGCTCCCGCTTGTGCAAGTCTGTAAGAAAGCTTCTGTGCGGTCTCTATACCGTAACTGCTTGCGTTCCTTGTACCGACAATGCCTATAGACAAAACATCCTTGAGCACTGTACAATCCCCCAAGCCGTAAAGAACCAGTGGTATATCTGATAAATTTTTAAATCTGTCGGGATAAAGCTCATTATCGGGTGTTATTATAGTGTAACCTTTCGAACTGCACTCTTTAAAGACCGCCGCAGTCTGGGATGGTGTTGAACTTTTCAAGGCATTTATCTTTTTCTCTGTGAACAATCCCGACAGACGCCATTCGTCGGAACCGGCAAGATATAATTTTTCGGGAGTTTCAAAATACGACAGAATATCGGCAGTTTGCGCACCTGCGCCCAAAGCCGTCTGAAGCCATATCCAATACTCTGTCGGACAAACACTCATCTCATCATTTCCCAAATCATAATCGAAGCCGCAGCAGCAGCGTTAAGGGATTCTGCTCTACCCTTCATAGGAATCGTAACCGGCTCGCTCACAGCGCAAGTTTCAGCGCTTATACCATCACCTTCGTTACCTATTACCGTAACCACACCGCCGCTCATATCAGCATCGGTGATTTTTGTAGCACCACTGTCAGGAACACCTGCATATATTTTCATTCCGTTTTCGGACAAAGATGAAAGAAGTAACGGTAAATCATCCGTTTGCACAACATCAAGTCTGAAAAGAGACCCCATAGCCGCCCTTTGCGACTTAGGATTGTATATATCGCAACCACCACTGACAATAACGCCGTTAAGTCCGACAGCCTCGGCAGTCCTGACAACGGCACCGAAGTTTGACGGATTTGAAACATTATCCAAGGCAATATATTTCCCATTGTATTTTATTTTACCTATATTTGTTTTTTTGTCAAGCATTTTGCATATACAGAAAACCCCTTGCGGATTCTTTGTATCTCCCAGTTTTTCAGCCACTTCTTCGCTCACGCAAAAGCAACGCGCAGAAACCTTTTCCACACAGCTGATATACTCGGAATATTTAGTCATTGCCTTTTCTGTAACGTAGAGTTCATATATCTGTACACCGCTTAACGCGGCATCCGCACAAAGTCTTGCTCCTTCAATAAAAAACAGACCTTGTGATTTTCTGAAATTATCTTTATCACGCAATTTCACCGCAAATTTAACGCGGTCATTGTTTTTGCTTGTGATTTTTTCCGTAACAATCTCTCCCTTTTTAAGTCCCGTAACGTTTAACTTAAAAAACATCTAACGCCCGACCGATATGCCGGCCGGGCGTAATTAGTGATTATTAAAGGGCTGCTTTTGCTTTTTCTACAAGAGCTGCAAAACCTTCGGGATCTGCAATCGCGATTTCAGAAAGCATTTTTCTGTTGAGTTCGATACCTGCTTTTTTGAGACCGTTGATAAATGTTGAATAGTTGATGCCATTCATTTTGCAAGCAGCAGAGATTCTTGTAATCCAAAGACGACGGAAATCTCTCTTTTTCTGTTTACGGCCGATATATGCATAGTTGCCACTTTTCATAACTGCCTGTTTAGCAGTTTTGAAAAGTTTGCTCTTTGAGCCATAATAGCCTTTAGCGAGTTTAAGAACTTTATTTCTTCTTTTGCGAGTCATCATCGCACCTTTTATACGTGCCATTTTAAGTTACCTCCGTTTACCGTTAATTATTTATAAGGAATGAGACGTTTAATCTGCTTCTGATTTGTAACGTCTGCAACATTAGTCTTGCGAAGACCTCTTTTACGTTTTGTTGTCTTCTTGGTAAGGATGTGTGACTTGTTAGCATGAGCACGGATGGGCTTACCGTTTTTAGACATTTTGAAACGCTTTTTAGCGCCTGAGTGAGTTTTAATTTTGGGCATAATAAATCCTCCTTAATTTTGCAATTACTTTGATGCTTTGGGAACAAGGAACATAAGCATTGAACGGCCTTCAAGCTTTGCGGCTTTCTCAACAGAACCTGTTTCTGAACAAGCCTCTGCAAAACGTTGCATAACATCAATACCGAGTTCGGTATGAGCCATCTCTCTGCCTCTGAAACGAATAGACACTTTAACCTTGTTGCCGTCACGCAAAAAGCGCAAAGCATGGTTTACTTTAGTGTTGAAGTCGCCTGTGTCGATATTCAAAGATAAACGAACCTCTTTGATTTCCATAACCTTCTGGTTCTTTTTTGCTTCCTTTTCGCGCTTTGCCTGTTCAAAACGGAACTTACCGTAGTCCATAATTTTGCATACTGGCGGATTAGCACCGGGAGCAATTTTAACAAGGTCAAGGTTGCTTTTCTCTGCCAATGTGAGAGCTTCTTTTGCAGACATAATGCCTATCTGCTCGCCCGTTGCAGAAATAACTCTGACTTCTTTATCTCTGATTTCCTCGTTGATTTGATTCTCCTTGCTGATACCTAAGCACCTCCAAAAAATATTAAAAGCTTGAACGGAAAATTCCGTTCAAGCCTAATACGCACTTGGTGCGCTGAAAAACCTTAAGCTATTGACCAAACAATGCACTCGTTTGGTGAGAACGGAACAGTTCTGCTTTATTGCTCAAATATAATATCAGTATTCTTCAGGTTTGTCAAGCACTTTTTTAATTTTTATACTTCTTCTGCATCGGTGTTTTCAACATTGCCCGAATCGCCATCTGCAGCTTCGTCATCGCTTTCGGTTGTTTCTTCCGAAACATCTTCGGTAGTAGCTTCCGTTGTTGAAGCAAATTCACCGTAGTAATAGAGAACAATCGTATCCGTCGCAGAAAGTCTGCCGTCATTAGGTATAGCAGACCAGTCAGATGTTTCAGGGTCAACGTAAACCACTCTGTTAACTCTGTTTGAGTCGCTGAAGCTTGTAGCAACGTTGCTCATCTCGGTATCAATAAATTTAAAACCGGCATCAGCAAGCTTATCTTTCGCATCCTGCAACAATAAGCC
Organism: Clostridia bacterium; assembly: GCA_017461235.1. Classification (GTDB taxonomy): domain Bacteria; phylum Bacillota; class Clostridia; order Oscillospirales; family Acutalibacteraceae; genus DTU089. The sequence goes on from JAFTYU010000036.1 coordinate 120,085, forward strand.
TTCAACATCAGGCACTTCCAAGCCATTACTGATTTTAAGGGTTATCGTCTTGGGACTTAAAGAATTAACTTCCACGCCTGCATTAATGCTTTGCGAAATGATTTTACCGCGCTCCTGCTCACTGTCAACATACTCTGTCCTGAAATTGAGCACCTTTTTATACTCGTCATCATCCTTGATATCATCATAGAACTTACCTACAAATTTAGGTATAGTTACACTGACAATACCGATTTCTGTTTGCTCATGCGTTGATTCAGCCTGTATTGAAATTTCATCGGTTGAAGTCTCGTTATCCTTATCATCGTTATTAGCACAGCCCTTGAAGCCTATAAGCACACCTATGAGTACCGTAAGGCAAACTGCCGCACTGACCACAAAAGCTATAACGGCACCTTTTTTATGATTTTTTTCATCAGTCGGAGCATCAGAGTCATCATCAATATCAAGGAGCGGAGGCGCTGAAGGTGCTTCCGGCTCGTAAACGTCATCCTCTTCTTCATACATTGAAGGATACGCGTGTGAAGCAACGCCCGCTGCCGCAGGTGATGCAGAAAGTTCGTCTCTGAGTTGATCAACGTCCGTCGTTCTGTCCTGAGGCAGAATCTGCAAAGCGTTGACAAGAGCATTAATAACGTACGCGGGAAGTTGTTCTGCAAACTTTCCGGGTATCATTAATTTATCGTTTGTGAGCCTTGATGCGGCACTTATCGGAGTACTTCCTATAAGCGCTCTGTAAAGAACCGCCGCAAAGGCATAAACATCGGTATAAGTACCTATACCGCTACTGAGACCATACTGTTCAACTGCCGCATAGCCCTCGTAAAGCTCACATTGCATACCGCTTTTTTCAGTACGCACATCAGCGATGCAATAACCTGTTATTCTCACTTTACCGTGAGTGTCAATAATAAGGTTTGTGGGCGAAATACCGCCGTGTATAATTCCTGCAGAATGAAGTTCACCCAATGCGGAAAGCACGGGCATAAACAATACCCTTGCTTCATCCCACGATATGTAACCCTGCTCTTTTGCCAAAAGATATTCGCGCAAAGACTGACCTTCGCCCAAAAACTCACTGACAGCGTAAACAGTGCCTAAATCTTCAAAAATATGCGTTGCAGGAGTCAATGCAGTAAAACCTTTAAGGGCAGAAAGCTTTCTCCACAGTTTAAGGAATGCATCTTTAGCATCAATGAACTCTGAAGCCTTACCAACATTCACAAGGCAATAGTTACCCTCGCCCCTTGACAGAAGCCCGGCAGGATAAAGCTCCCTTATACTTACGGGTTTCTTTGCTTCAAGGTCAAAGGCATTATATGTGTTACCTTCGGCATTGGAGCTGACAAGCTTTCCGATAAGATAACGTCCGCCTACAACTGTTTTCAAAGGAAGATACGGGTCTTTCTGCGGTTTACTGCTTTCATTGCGACAATAAGGACAAACCGTATTGTTGCCGATTTTTCTCATACAACGTAAACACAATTTTTCCTTTTCCATGTTCTATGTCCTTATAATCAGTCGTCAAATCTGGGTTTTGCGCTACCACTATTCTGTGTCAAAGCATCTCTGACACTCTGACGAAGCTTTCTGATATCGTTAACACTCTTTGTGAGAGTTTCATCAGTATCTCTGATAATGGTTTCAACATAAGCACTTGCGTTTTTGCGGATGTCGTTTGACCATCTTTCTGCCTTATCCGTAATTTCACGAGCGTGAGTTTTAGCTTCTGCACGAACTGCAGCTGCTTCATCTCTTGCCTGCTGAAGGATACCGTCCGCAGCAGCTTTTGCTTCCTTTGTAATCTGGTGTTCTTCAATCATCAAATCTGCTCTCTGACGAGCCTTATCGACAATACCCTCTGCCTGTGCTTCGGCATCGTTAAGAATATCGCGTCTTTCCTGAGCAATCTTTTTAGCCTGAGTAATTTCAACAGGCATATTAAGACGAATATCTTCAATAAGTCTTGAAAGCTCCTCTTCATCGATAAGGAGTTTGGATGAGAAAGGCATAGTTTTAGCTTCAGCAATAAGTCTGTCAATGCTTTCAAGTGATGTTTCGATGTTACTCATAATAATCGTTCCTTTCGTTTATCACAGAGCAGTTATTTTCTGCCCAGTCTTTTAATTATATCGTCACAAATTTCTTGGGGAACAAACTGGGTTATATCCCCGCCCAATCTGCAAACTTCCTTAACTACGCTGGAGCTCAAAAACATATGCTCCGCATTTGAAACCATAAAAATTGTTTCCATCTCAGGATTAAGTCGCTGGTTAGTGAGTGCCTGACGGAATTCATCGTCATAGTCGGAAATAGCTCTCAAGCCTTTAACAACTGCAGATGCACCTTTATCGCGCACATAATCCGCCAAAAGACCTGCATAAGTGTCAACACTGACATTGTCAAGGTCCTTAGTACAACGCTTTATAAACTCAACGCGCTCTTCGGTTGTGAAGCTGCCAACATCTTTGTTGAAGTTACGCATTACAACCACGATAACCTTGTCAAATAATTTTGATGACCTTGTAATGATGTCAAGATGACCGATAGTCAACGGGTCAAAACTACCGGGACACACAACTGTTTTGCCCATATCAAACAACCTTTCTGTAAACTGTCAAAGCAATTTTACCATACTTATAGCGTTTGGAAGTAAAGCCTTCGATAGTTTCGGGTAAAATTTCTTCTGCCGCACTTTCGCAAACAATAATACCGTTATCCGCAATATGAAGCCTGACTCTGTCAATTGCATCTTCCATCAAGCCCGCCCTGTATGGGGGATCAAGAAAGGCAATATCGTACCTTTCTGTTGTTCTGTCAAGATAGTCAAGCGAATTGCCGAGAACTGTTTTTGCACAATTTCTGAACCCTGTGTTTTCAAGATTTTCTTCGGTTACATTAACAGAAGCCTTTGAAATATCGGTGAAAACTGCAAATTCGGCACCGCGACTCAATGCCTCTATACCCAACTGACCGCAACCGCAGAACATATCAAGCACACGGCTGCCTTCAACATCAAACTGAATGATATTGAATATGGATTCTTTAACCTTATCCGTAGTGGGTCTTACACTGTCACCCTCAAGGGTCTTAAGGCGTCTTCCCCTTGCGGAACCTGTAATAACACGCATAATTCAACATCCTTTCGTTTAATATCAGGGCACAAAAACACTTATAAACATATCATCAGTTTATTATTACATTTATAAGTTTTTTTGTCAAGTTTTATTTGAATTATGCCACGCCTTGAATTCACATATTCATTATGTTAGAATATATAAAAATTGTACGGAGCATAGAATATGGCAAAAACAGAAATAACAAATATGGTTATGGTTCAGAATCCCCATACAAAAGATGTTTTAGTGCAAAGACGCATTAAATACTGGTGCGGAATCACCTTCCCCGGCGGTCACCTTGAAAATGGTGAAAGCCTTTATGACAGCGCCGTAAGAGAGGTCAAAGAAGAAACGGGTCTGACAGTTAAAAATCTTAAGGCCTGCGGTCTTGTGAATTGGTATAACAACGAAACCCATGACAGATACATTGTACATTTTTATAAAACGAACGATTACGAGGGCGAATTACTTAAAGGAACGGACGAGGGTGAAGTGTTTTTCACCCCTATCGAAAGCATTAAAGCAATGCCGCTGTCCCCGAACTTCGACAAATATCTCAAGGTATTTTTAAACGATGATATCAATGAAATATATTGTGATTGGAATGAAAAAATGAAAGAGAACGCAGACGGCGAGCCCGAATGGGATTTTCAATATAAATAAATCAAAGGAGCAAGTTTTTGGCTTGCTCCTTTACTTATTCACCCTTAAACGCTTTTATTATTTCAATGGCGTTCGCCTCGGTAATACCGGGAACTGACATAAGTTCCGCTTTTGTGGCTTTGCCGATTGCATCCATTGTTTTGAATTTTATCATTAAGTTTCTTGCTTTCTTTTCTCCGATACCTTTTATCTGCGTAAGGCTCGCCGCGAGCGTTGATTTTTTATGCTTTTTGCGGTGGTACTGAATGGCATAACGGTGAACCTCATCCTGAATATTTGTAACAAGGGTAAAGGCTTTTTTTCTTGCATTAAAATCAATTCTGCCATTTCCCGTTGATATCGCCGAAGTTCTGTGCTTACTGTTTTTAACCATACCAAAAACAGGAACTTCAATTCCGTACTGTTTCATAATAGGCAGAACCGCGTTGACCTGACCTTTACCGCCGTCAAGAAGAATTAAATCGGGAAGCCGTGCAAAGCCCACACTTAAGCCATCACTCTGCCCCTTGTGATATTCCTCAAATCTACGGGAGAGTACCTCTGCCATAGAACCGTAGTCATCCTGACCCGTAAAGCCCTTTATTGCAAAACGCTTGTATGCGCTTTTTAAGGGCCTGCCGTCTTTAAAGACAACCATACCGGCAACGTTATCGCTGCCGCCCGTATGTGAAATATCATAAGCTTCGATGTATTCGGGAGTCTTGGAAAGACCCAACACCATCGCCAATTCCTCAAGGGCTTCACGATATCTGTCGTTCACACGATACTTTTCCGAAAGTTTCTGCATAGCGTTAGACTTGCACATATCTACAAGCTTTGCCTGAGTCCCCTTTTGGGGTATCACAATACTGACATTACTTCCGCGCTTTTCGGAAAGCCATTTTTCAATACTTTCCTTGCCGTCAACCTCACCGTCAATCTCAATTCTCGGCGGTACGTTTCTGCTCATAGAATAATATGATACAAGAAGCTCGGCACGCATCACAGGCAATGCTTCCCCTTCATCCGTAAAGAAATGCTCACTATCACAAAGACTGTTATTCTCAAACCGCAAAACAGCGAAACAGGATTTGCCATCCATTGCGCAAAGTGCGAAAACATCCTGCTCTTTGTAAGTAGAGAAAACGACCTTCTGACTACTGCCGACCTTTTCTATGCTTTTTATGGTATCCCTTAATTTTGCCGCTTTTTCAAACTCAAGATTTTCTGCTGCAGCTTCCATCTGCAAAGTGAGTTTTCTGATAGTTTCTTTTCCACCGTATTTAAGAAATTCAATGGCACCGTCAACATTTTCAAGGTATTCACCTAAACTCAGCCTTCCGGAGCAAGGAGCGCAACAAATGCCGAGATGATAATTAAGACAGGGTCTCTCCTTACCTATATCACGCGGAAAAACCTTGTTGCACGTCGGAAGTTTATAAATTTTCTTCGCCTGCTCAACTGCCTTTGTTACCGAAAAGCCCGCGGTATAAGGTCCCATATAATCGGCGTTATCATCATCCTTCTGCAGCACGGCATAAACATTACGCCATCCACGTGTGATTTTAATATAACTGAAGCCCTTACTGTCCTTTAAAAGTATGTTGTATTTGGGCATATTCTGCTTGATAAGGCTACACTCAAGCACCAATGCTTCAAACTCACTATCAGTGAGTATATAGTCAAAATCCTGCACATTTTCAACCATTCTGCGCACTTTTGTAAGATGCTTTTCCTGAGAGCCGAAATACTGACTGACTCTGTTTTTAAGAGCTTTTGCCTTACCGATGTATATAATCTGCCCTGTTTTGTCTTTCATTATATAAACACCCGGGGTAAGGGGCAACTTATTGGCTTTGTCTTTTAATCTGCGAAGTCTTTGTTCCATAATACTCACCACCTTTGAAAAAAATAGGCGGTAAAGGTTACCCTTCACCGCCCTTTTTATAATTTGATTATTCTGCGAAACCGCTTTCAACGAGTGCTACAAGAGCATTAACTGCCTGTTCTTCGTCAACACCGCCGGCAATAATGCGGATATCTGTGCCGCCCATAATACCAAGAGAAAGAACACCGAGAAGGCTCTTTGCGTTAACACGTCTTTCTTCTTTCTCAAGCCAGATAGAAGATTTAAATTCGTTTGCTTTCTGGATAAAGAAAGTTGCAGGGCGTGCATGAAGGCCAACCTGATTCTGAACTGTTACATCTTTAACGTACATAATATTTCTCCCACATTCAATAGATTATTGTTTAATAAAAGTTATGTGCAGACCATCTGAACATCTATTATATTATATCACCAAATAAATTTTAGTCAACGAAAAAACGCCAACCTTTTGTGCATTTTGCAATAATTCGGATGGAATACTAAACCTTTTTCAAAAAAATAAATCTTATTTGTGCAAAATCACCACAATTGTAGAAACATATTATTGAAGATATACAATAATATAGTGAAGATTCATTCACTATGACTTTGTTTAGCCTTTAATTCATCTAAAAATTGACGCTCTTTTTTATCCAGTTCTGCATTATCCAACAGCTCAGGTCTGCGCTCCAGCGTGCGCTCTATAGAGCGTTCTCTCTGCCATTTTTTTATATTGGCGTGGTGACCGGATGAAAGCACCTGCGGCACTTCCATATTATGCCACACAGGTGGTTTTGTATATTGGGGATATTCCAAAAGAGAAGAATAATGACTCTCTCCCATAAAGCCCTCCGGCTCGGACAGAACACCGGGCAACATACGTGATACAGCATCTGCGAGTATCATAGCAGGCATTTCGCCCCCTGTCACAACATAATCACCTATTGATATTTCTTCATCAACAATTTCATCAATAACGCGTTGGTCAACGCCTTCATATCTTCCGCAAAGTATTGCAATACTGGGGAGTTCGGAAAGCTCTTTAACGCGTTCCTGCGTGAGAGTTTTACCACAGGGTGACATATATATCAGGTAGGGTCTTTTTTCTGTTTCACCACATATTTTCATAAAACAAGCATATATTGGCTGTGGCATCATAAGCATACCTGCACCACCACCATATGGTGTATCATCCACCTGATTGCGTCTGTTTACGGCAAAGTCACGAATCTGATGAAAGTTGATTTCAACCTTACCCGTATCTCTCGCTCTGCCGATTATACTCTCACCCATTACCGCTTCGCACATCTGCGGAAAGAGTGTCATAATATCAATTCTCATCGAAAAGCCCCCTAAGCGGACGTATAAACACCTTGTTCTGCGCCACATCGCACTTTATTACCACGTCTTTTATTGCAGGAATAAGCACTTCTTTTTCATCGGGTGTGTTTATATACCATATATCATTAGCCATACCCGAATCAATATCCTTAATAACGCCGTAGCAGATATTGTTATCATCGGCATCAAAAACATCGCAACCGATAAGTTCCGATATAAACCATTTACCTTCAGGTAAATTAACGTCGGTGCGTTTCATAAAGAGAACCGTATTTTTAAGTGCTTTTGCAGCTTCAACCGTATCTACACCGGATAATTTCAACACGGCAACATTACCGTGTGGACGACAAGCCAGAACTTTAAAAGATTGATTTCCTTTTTCATCACGGTACAATGTTTTGAACTTTTTAACAAATTCAGGACCGTCGCACCACGGGTTAAGGCGCACCTCGCCCCTTATTCCGTGTGTGCTGACAATCTGCCCTATTTCAAGATATTCTTTAATCATATTATTCACCTGAAAAAAGACCTTCCGGACAGTTTTCTGTACGAAAGGTCTTTTGGGTTTTGCGCTTATCGACGCCTATTATCAGTCAATATCGACCTGTATTTTAACATCATTGCGTATCGCCGCCGCACGCATAACTGTACGGATTGCTTTAGCAATTCTGCCCTGTTTACCAATAACCCTACCCATATCATCGGGACCTACGTGAAGATGATAAACAGTCACACCTTCCTCGTTGGGTTCGTCAACAATGACCCGGACAGCGTCGGGAGTCTCAACAAGACCCTTTGCGACTGTCTCAAGCAATTCTTTCATTACAGCCACCCTTAATTACTTAATGATGTTCTGCTTTTTAAGAATAGCACGAACAGTATCAGTGGGCTGAGCGCCGTTCTGAATCCATTTTGTAACCTTTTCTGCATCGATTTTGATTTCAGCGGGATCGCTTACGGGGTTGTAGTAACCAACCTCTTCAATGAAGCGGCCATCACGGGGATAACGTGAATCTGCTACAACTACACGATAGAAAGGTGCTTTCTTTGCGCCCATACGGCGAAGACGAATTTTTACTGCCATTTTAATTACCTCCGAAAAGTTAAATAATAATAAACTAATTTATATTAAACACACCTGTGTTTAAAGACTTATTATAAAATGAAGTGTTGCACAATGAAGTTGCACTTTGTGCAAACACGATGTAAAACGGTGTTTTACATTGGGAATCCACCCATGCCGCCGGGCATTCCACCGGGCATTCCGCCGCCCATACCCATACGTTGCATACGTTTCATCATTTTTTTGGAATTTTTGCCGTTAAGCTGTTTATAAAGCTTCTGCATTGAACGATACTGATTAAGAAGTCTGTTGACATCTTCAACCTGCATACCGCAACCTGCGGCAATTCTGCGTTTACGTGAAGGATTGATAATATCGGGATTTTCACGTTCCTTCATAGTCATTGAACGAATAATCGCCATTGTATAATCAATCTGTCTGTCATCAATATCGGTATCCTTAACCTTTTTGTTAAGTCCGGGAATCAATGAAATAATATCCTTCATCGGTCCCATCTTACGCATTTCTTCAAACTGCATAAGCATATCATTAAGGTCAAGTTTATTCTGACGAAGCTTCTTTTCAAGCTCTTCCGCTTTCTTTTCATCAAGGGCTGTTTCTGCCTTTTCGATGAGTGAAAGAACGTCACCCATACCGAGAATACGGCTTGCCATACGATCGGGATGGAAAACATCAAGGTCTGCGAGTTTTTCGCCCACACCTATAAATTTAATAGGCTTGCCTGTTACTGCCCTTGCAGAAAGAGCCGCACCGCCTCGGGTGTCACCGTCAAGCTTTGTGAGCACAAGACCATCGATACCTAAAGCATCGTTGAAGCTTGAAGCAACCGTAACGGCATCCTGACCGAGCATAGAGTCGATAACAAGCAAAATTTCGTGGGGTTTAACTGTTGATTTTATATCTTTGAGCTCCTGCATAAGCTGCTCGTCAATATGCAAACGACCTGCAGTATCAAGGAAGACGTAGTCATAACCATTATCCTTTGCAAGCCTGATTGCTTCGGCAGCTATTTTAACAGGATTCTCTGTACCCATTTCAAAAACGGGAACTCCGATCTGTTCACCGACAACCTGCAACTGTTTAATAGCGGCAGGACGGTAAATATCGCAGGCTACAAGAAGTGGTCTGTGACCTTGTTCTTTGAGCCTTAAGGCAATTTTTGCACTATGTGTTGTTTTACCTGAACCCTGAAGACCGCACATCATAACTACCGTAGGTGGATGGGGCGCAGATGCAAGTCGCGCCTGTGTACCACCCATAAGAGCGGTAAGCTCCTCGTTTACGATTTTTATAACCATCTGTGCAGGAGTAAGGCTTTCCATAACCTTTGCACCGATAGCGCGCTCGGTTACGGAATTGGTAAAATCCTTGGCAACTTTGTAGTTAACGTCCGCTTCAAGAAGTGCAAGGCGCACCTCGCGCATGGCATCGCGAACATCGGATTCTGTAAGGCTACCCTTACTTTTTAACTTTTTAAAGGCATTATCGAGTCTGTCTGAAAGTCCTTCAAAAGCCACGGTGCAACCTCCTATTCATCAAGTGAGTCAATAGCGGATTTGATACTTACAACCGCATCATTAACTTCTCTTGAAAGAGAAAAACTCATATTGTAATTATTGATGGCTTCTGTGCTCTCCCTGATAGAGTTAAGCACTTCGTTCACTTTACGTGAGCGTTCGGCAAAGCCAAGCTTATTTTCCATATCATAAAGCTGGGCCTCGGCACGTTTCACGGCATCGCGCACGCCCTGCCTTGTGATACCTTCGTTTTGAGCAATTTCGGAAAGTGAAAGGTCATCGTTATAATAATACTCAATAAATTTGCGTTGGTTCTCTGTAAGCATTTCGCCGTAGTAATCCGCAAGCAAAACAACATCGAGATTTTTAGCCAAAATAACCTCTCCTTTCAAAAACTCCTGTAAAGAACTTTAACTTTACAGGAGTGCATTATAACAGAGTATTATGTGTTTGTCAAGAGTTATTTTAATTCTCTATATTATCTAAAATAAAACTATCAACATTCATCCAATATTTTTCGGTTTTCCTTGACATTGCACCGCAATGTGAGGCGCCGCTTATATGAAGATGGTCGCTGCCTTCAACCGTGCAAGCCTCGTACATATCATTACTGTGCTCCACGGGAACAATTCTGTCATCACCGCCGTGAATAAAAAGAATAGGGAACGCAGATTTGCGAACCTGTTCAATAACATCAACGTCCTTGAACTTCCAATCATTGACGATACCATTATATGTTGATGCAATACTCACCAACGGAAATGACGGAAGTTTATACATTTCTTTTGCATTTTCTTTAAACAAATCGTGAAGATTTGCATAGGCACTATCCGATATAATCCCCTTCACATTATCAGGCATTTCAAGAGAGGATGCCATAAGCACAGTTGAACCGCCAAGACCCATACCATACAGGAATATTGCGGAATCCGCATCTTCTTCAACTATCATATTGACCCAATCCGCAATATCGTAACGCTCCCTGTAACCAAAAGTGGTTTTTTCGTATTCACTTTCACCGAAACCACGGGACTCGGGAAGCAAAACGTTAAATCCCAAATCAAAAAAGTGATGGGCAAACACCGCCATATCGCGTGCATTGGCAGTCATAGAGTGACATATAATTACATAACTGTGTGATGTTGAATAATTCTTCAAAGAGAATCCATGAAGACTTTTATCTTCGCTGTTCCTCAAAAACACGTCTTCGGCATTGCTGTCAAACCAATCAAGATACTCCTGTTCAGACAAAGGCTCTCTGAGAACATTCCTGGATTTTTCGGTTTTCAGAAACATTTCCGGCTCTGTAACAACAGCAGAAACTGCAATACCTGCCACAGTTTCCCATGCAAGAGTAATTACAATCACTGCGGCTATAACCGAAGCGATAATTCTTTTATTAAAAATACGCCTTAAAAATATGCGAAGTTTCGATTCTTCGTAATACTCATCATCGTACTCATCGTTCTGCACAGCTTCATCATAATTATCATATTCAGGCTCCTGAATATACTGATTTTCAACTTCTGTTTTCAACTTCATATGTTCCACCTTATGTTTTTTTATATAATAACATATACCCTGCCTTAAAATCAACGAATACCATACAAATTAACAGTGAATTTTTATTTTCCTGTTGACATACCTGTTCAAAAGATTTATAATCGCATTTCAATGGATTGTGAGGGATTTTTATGAATATTTTTGAAGCCGTTCTTCTCGCGGTAAGTCTTTCTATGGACGCTTTCGCCGTTGCGCTTTGCAAGGGTCTGGCTATTAAAAAAATTAATTTTAAAAAATGCCTGATTGTTGGCATATGGTTTGGTTCTTTCCAGGCGATTATGCCTCTGACAGGCTTTCTTTTAGGCAGTACTTTTGCAGAAAAAATAACAGCCTTCAGTCATTGGATAGCCTTCATATTGCTTGCCATAATCGGTGCTAATATGATAAAGGAATCTTTTGAAAAAGATGAAAAAACTCTCGATGATTCTTTAGGTATTAAAACAATGCTTATTATGGCTATTGCCACAAGCATAGATGCTCTCGCCGCAGGAGTAAGTATGGCTTTTACGGAGTTCAATCCCCCTTGGTTCGTGTATCTCACCTTTATATTAATAGGTATAATTACAATGTCTCTTTCCGCAATCGGCGTTAAGATAGGCAATATCTTTGGTACAAAATTCAAGTCAAAAGCCGAGTTCGTGGGCGGTTTGGTGCTTATACTTTTAGGTCTTAAGACATTGCTTGAAGGGTTAGGAATATTAAAATAATGCAAAATGAAAATGCAGAATGCAAAATTAAAGGGGCTAACGCCGATTATAATAAAGTTAATGAAAACAACGTATTTCCATAGGGTCAGGCTTGCCTGACCCGTTTGTTTTATCGTTAACTTAGCGGTTTAGGCAAGCCTAAACCCTGAGGTTTATCGTCCTATCTAACTGAAGAATAGGGCAAGAGAACTACCCACCACCGCTACGCGCTCCCCATCCCTTTTTTGCTTCGCAAAAATGGGATGATAAGCTTTCGCATTACAACAACTTTATTTATAATCGCGCCCCGAAACTCCTCACTCCTAATCCTAACCCCTAACTAAAAAACGGTCACCAAATCGGTGACCGTTTTTTCTCTTTTATTTAAAATATTTAACCGCGGCTTTAAACATCTGAATATCATAGTTACCGGGAACATTCTTATAAAGACCGTCACCGATACGCTCACTATGACCCATTTTACCGAATACTCTGCCGTCGGGTGATGTGATACCTTCAACTGCAAACATTGAATCGTTGGGGTTAAAGTGTACATCAACTGTTGCATTACCGTCAAGGTCAACGTACTGTGTTGCAATCTGACCGTTTTCAGCAAGCTTTCTCACAAGCTCTTCACTCGCAAGGAATCTGCCTTCTCCGTGTGAAATCGGCACGTTATAAATATCACCGACTTCTGTAAGTGCAAGCCAAGGAGACTTGTTAGAAGCAATTCTTGTTCTTACAATTCTTGACTGGTGACGTGCAATAGTATTGTATGTAAGTGTGGGACAATTTTCATCTGTGTCAATGATTTTGCCGTAAGGTACAAGACCGAGCTTAATAAGAGCCTGGAAACCGTTACAGATACCGCACATAAGACCATCGCGGTTTTCAAGAAGCTCTGTAACACCGTCTTTAACCGCTGCGTTGCGGAAGAAAGCGGTAATGAATTTACCGGAACCATCAGGCTCGTCACCGCCCGAGAAACCACCGGGGATAAATATCATCTGAGCATCTTTAAGCTTTGTTGCAAACTCATTGACACTCTCTGTAATACCTGCGGAAGTACGGTTTTTAATAACGATAATTTCAGGTTCTGCACCTGCATCACGCACTGCCTTGGCACTGTCAAATTCGCAGTTTGTGCCGGGGAATGCAGGAATAAGAATTCTGGGCTTAGCTACCTTGATTGCAGGAGCCTTACGTTCTGTTGATTTATAAGAGAAATTCTCTACAGGTGTTTCTGTATCGGGGATATTACAGCTGTAAACACTCTCAAGTTTGTCTTCGTATATAGCAAGAACATCAGTAAAATCAACAGACTCTCCGTTAAGTGTAAACACGGCTTTATCTGTAACAGTACCAATAAGCTGAGCATCAATATCCTCGGTTGCTTCAAGTACAAATGACGCATAGTTGTACTCAAAAATGTCTTCAACCCTAAGGTCATCTGCAAAATCAAAGCCGAAGCCGTTACCGAATGCCATTTTCATAACTGCTTCTGCAATGCCGCCCATACCGGGTGTGTAGCAAGAAACAGCCTTGCCTTCACGAAGAAGTGCGCAAACCTTATCAAACACCTTAACAAGTGACTCTGTAACAGGCAAGCCGTTTTTATCGAATTCAGGTTTAATGATATAAACCTTGTTACCGGCTTTTTTGAATTCAGGTGAAACAATATCTTTAACCTTTTCGGTTGTAACCGCAAAAGAAACGAGTGTTGGCGGAACATCAATATCTTCAAATGTACCGCTCATAGAGTCTTTGCCGCCGATTGAACCGACACCAAGCTCTTTCTGAGCTTTGAACGCACCAAGAAGTGCGGCAAGGGGTTTGCCCCAACGTCCGGGTTCTTTATTTACGCGCTCAAAATATTCCTGGAAGGTAAGGTAAACATCTTCGAATTTTGCACCTGTTGCAATAAGCTTACAGATTGATTCAACAACTGCAAGATATGCACCGTGGTAGGGACTCTTTTCGGTAATAAAGGGGTTATAGCCCCAAGCCATAAGAGAACAATCATCTGTATGCTTCTTTTCAACAGAAATTTTCTGTACCATTGCCTGAATGGGTGTGAGCTGATTTTTACCGCCGAAGGGCATAAGAACCGTGCCTGCACCGATAGTTGAGTCGAAGCGCTCGGAAAGACCACGTTTTGAGCAGATGTTAAGGTCATCTGCCATAGCCTTCAGATTATCGGTAAACGAACCACTGATTTCTTTATCATAATTTTCAGGTTTTGCAGCAAGAACATCCACGTGCTTATCTGCGCCGTTTGAATTAAGGAACTCACGGCTGATGTCACAGATTGTTTTACCGTTCCATGTCATAACAAGTCTGGGGTCCTCTGTAACCACGGCGACAGGGCAAGCCTGAAGGTTTTCTGTTGCGGCAAGCTCAAGGAACTTTTCAACATTTTCTTTTTCAACCACAACCGCCATTCTTTCCTGTGATTCGGAAATAGCAAGCTCTGTACCATCAAGACCTTCATACTTTTTGGGAACTGCATTAAGATCAATTTTAAGACCATCTGCAAGCTCACCGATAGCAACTGAAACACCGCCTGCGCCAAAGTCGTTACAGCGCTTAATCATAAGTGTTGCTTCTTTGTTTCTGAACAATCTCTGAAGCTTTCTTTCTTCGGGAGCATTACCCTTCTGAACTTCTGCACCGCAGGTTTCAAGAGATGATGCTGTGTGTGATTTGGATGAACCTGTTGCACCGCCACAACCGTCACGGCCTGTTGAACCGCCGAGAAGGATAACTATATCACCGGGTGCAGGACATTCACGGCGAACATTTTCCTGAGGAGCTGCCGCAACAACTGCGCCGATTTCCATACGTTTTGCCGCATAACCGGGGTGATAAATTTCGTCAACTATACCTGTTGCAAGACCAATCTGGTTACCGTATGATGAATAACCTGCCGCCGCAGTAGTAACGATTGTTCTTTGAGGAAGTTTACCCTTGATTGTTTCAGAAACGGGCTTCAACGGGTCTGCCGCACCTGTAACACGCATTGCACCGTAAACGTAAGCACGTCCTGAAAGAGGGTCACGGATAGCACCGCCTATACAGGTTGCCGCACCGCCGAAGGGCTCGATTTCTGTGGGATGGTTATGTGTTTCGTTTTTGAAAAGAAGGAGCCAGGGCTCGCTCACGCCGTCAACGTCAACGTTGATTTTAACGGTACAAGCATTGATTTCTTCAGATTCATCAAGCTTGTCAAGTTTGCCGTTGACTCTTAAATATTTAACCGCAACAGTTGCCAAGTCCATAAGGCATATAGGCTTTGTTCTTCCTAATTCTTCTCTTGTTGCGATGTATTCTTCGTAAGTTTTCTGAAGAAGTTCATCTTCAAACTCAACGTTATCAATAACAGTAAGGAAAGTTGTGTGACGACAATGGTCAGACCAATACGTGTCAATCATTCTGATTTCTGTTATTGTGGGGTCGCGGTCCTCTGATTTAAAATAGCTCTGACAGAATGCGATATCATCTGCATCCATCGCAAGACCATATTCCTTAACGAAGTTTTCAAGACCGGCTCTGTCAAGGTCAATGAAGCCTTCAAGAGTTTTAACTTCTGTAGGGATATCATACTGCATAGCAAGAGTTTCGTATTTCTCAAGCGTTGCTTCTCTTGCCTCAACGGGGTTGATAACATATTTTTTTATCTCTGCAATGTCGTTTTCGGAAAGGCTTCCGTAAAGAGCATAAACCTTTGCGCTCTTTATTGTAGGACGCTCACCCTGTGAAATAATCTGGATACACTGTGCCGCAGAGTCTGCGCGCTGGTCAAACTGACCGGGCAAAAATTCAACCGCAAAAACAGTAGCATCACCTAAATCAATCTCAGCAGTTGCAATATCGAGCTGTGGCTCGGAAAAAACTGTTTTGATAGCATAATCAAAAAGCTCTTCTGTAATATTTTCCGCATCATAGCGGTTAATTACACGAACATCTTCAAGGGCAGAAATGCCTAAAAGTGTACGTGCATCACCCAAAAGTGACTTTGCCTCATTGGCAAGCTCTTTTTTCTTTTCAACATATACTCTATATACCATTGCTACTTACTCCTTTATTGCCGCAAGGGCTTTTGCACCTATATCGTGTCTGTAATACGCATTGCCGAAACTGATTTTTTCAACAAGTGCGTAAGCAGAGTCAACCGCATTTTTAAGATTTCCTTCAACAGCCGTAACACCTAAAACTCTACCACCGTTTGTAAGAAGTTTGCCATCCTTAAGTGATGCGCCTGCTACATAAACGTTTCCTTCAATTTCTTCGGGAATTGTCATTTCATAGCCTTTTTCATATTTTACGGGGTATCCTTCGGATGCCATAATTACACAACAAGCACTTTTGTCACTGAACTTAACTTCCGTTTCAGAAAGCGTTCCGTTGGTTGTTGCCATCATAACTTCAAGCAAATCACTTTCAAGAAGGGGTAAAACGACCTGTGTTTCAGGGTCACCGAAACGACAGTTATATTCAATAACCTTAGGACCGTCAGGAGTAATCATAAGACCGAAATACAGACAGCCTTTAAAGGTTCGGCTCTCTTCATTCATTGCATTGATTGTAGGCAAGAAAATCTTTTCCATACAAAGCTGAGCAATTTCAGGTGTGTAATAGGGGTTGGGAGCAACAGTACCCATACCGCCTGTATTAAGACCTGTATCGTTATCCCCCGCTCTCTTATGGTCCATTGAAGAAATCATAGGAGCAACCGTCTTGCCGTCTGTAAATGCAAGAACTGAAACTTCAGGTCCTGTAAGGAACTCTTCTATAACGATATTGTCACCGCTTGTTCCGAACATCTTATCCTGCATCATTGAAATAACTGCATTTTTTGCTTCTTCGCGCGTTGTTGCGATTATAACGCCTTTACCCAAAGCAAGACCGTCCGCCTTAATAACTGTGGGAATGGGGGCAGTTTCAAGGTATTCAAGAGCTTTCTGCATATCATTGAATACTTCATATACGGCTGTAGGTATGCCGTACTTTTTCATAAGATTTTTTGAAAACACCTTGCTTCCTTCAATAATCGCAGCTTTTGCTTCAGGTCCGAAACAAGGAATCCCCTTTGCATTAAGAGCATCAACACAGCCTAAAACGAGCGGGTCATCAGGAGCAACAACAGCATAATCGATAGCATTATTAACCGCAAATTCAACGATTTTTTCTATATCCTTTGCCCCGATATCCACACAAGTGGCGTCTTTTGCCATACCGCCGTTACCGGGTAGAGCAAAAATCTCGGTTACGTTTTTATTTTCTTTGATTTTTTTGATGATAGCGTGTTCACGTCCGCCACCGCCGACAACCATAATTTTCACTTAAATCACCATCTTTTTGGTTTTTAATATGTACTTTGTGCATTTTGAATTTGGAAGAAAATTGTTCAGAGTGCCGCTTTTATGTGGGTTGCGCCGTAAGAATACTGCCCTGAACATAAAACGGTGCTATGGACAATTTTACTCAAATTCACTTAGTGGTGGAATAATCTCATACCCGTAAATGCCATTGTCATTCCGTATTTGTCAGCACATTCAATAACGATGTCGTCACGGATTGAACCGCCGGGCTCAGCAATGTATTTAACACCACTGCGTTTTGCGCGTTCGATATTATCGCTGAACGGGAAGAATGCATCAGAACCGAGAGCAACACCGTCGATTGTTGCGAAATATGCTTTCACGTCATCGTCTGTAAGGGGTTCGGGTCTTTCTGTAAAGTATTTCTGCCAATTGCCGTCTGCACAAACGTCTTCTTCATTTTTGTTAATATATCCGTCAATAACATTATCGCGATCAGGTCTGCCGAGAGTATCTTTAAAGGGAAGGTTGATAACCTTTTCGTGTTGACGAAGGAACCAGGTGTCTGCCTTTGTACCTGCAAGACGTGTGCAATGGATTCTTGACTGCTGACCTGCACCTACGCCGATAGCCTGTCCGTCAACAGCATAGCAAACAGAGTTTGACTGTGTATATTTAAGTGTGATAAGTGCGATTATAAGGTCACGTACTGCGCTTTCAGGCATATTCTTGTTTTCTGTAACGATATTTTTGAGAAGCTCTGCGTTGATTTCAAAGTTATTTCTGCCCTGTTCAAATGTGATGCCGTAAACCTGCTTGTGTTCAATGGGAGCAGGAACGTAATCAGGGTCAATTTTAACTATATTGTAGTTACCTTTTCTTTTTGATTTAAGTATCTCGAGTGCTTCGGGTTCGTAACCTGGAGCAATAATACCGTCGGAAACTTCGCGTTGGATAAGTTTAGCGGTTGTAACGTCGCAAACATCGGAAAGCGCAACCCAGTCGCCGAAAGAACACATTCTGTCTGTGCCTCTTGCTCTCGCATAAGCGCAAGCAAGGGGTGACTCGTCAAGACCTTCAATATCATCAACGAAGCAAGCCTTTTTGAGAGTATCGGAAAGCGGAATACCAACCGCTGCAGATGTGGGGCTGACGTGTTTAAAAGATGTAACAGCAGGAAGACCGAGAGCTTCTTTAAGCTCTTTTACAAGTTGCCAGCTGTTGAATGCATCAAGGAAATTTATAAATCCGGGTCTGCCGCAGAGAATTTCAATAGGAAGCTCACTGCCGTCAGCCATAAAAATTTTGGCAGGTTTCTGATTTGGGTTACAGCCGTATTTTAATTCAAACTCTTTCATCACGTTATCTCCTTATTTATTCTTATTAACAATTCTGGAATCATATTTTCCTGTTTCAAGGTCAATATATCTTACGAAAAGGGAAACCTTATTATCTTCGTTAAGGTTTTTCCAGAGAATATCTGTCAACGTATCGATATCGACATCGGGAAGTTCAAGTGTTTTCGGCTCACCCTCGAAGCTTGGGAGAGGATTGCCGTCGCATTTGTATGTATGTATAAACTTCGCTTTACCGGGAACGGGGTTTGAATACGCGAATGTGTATCTTTGACAAGAAGATCCGTCGCCGTCTGCAGATTTGAGAATTGACATTGCGTAGTTCATATCCCCTTTTTCAAGACGGATGATACCTGAAATACGGGGTGTGTAGTTAGGAGCATCGTCTTCAAACTCACGGGTACGAAGTGCTTGTTCAAAAGTCATCTGCTTATCCATAAGCTCATATATTGTGTCGGTCTGATCACCGTTTGTAACAATGGTTTTGTTACCCAAAACTCTTACGGGAGCATAGATAATGAGATGGGGATCGACCATTTTTGACTCATCGAAAGCCTGTGTTCTGATTCCTTCGCCATCTTCAACGAAAACTCTGTTACGACTGTTTTCACTTCTGCCCATTATAAAGTAGGCTGTAATTGCTTTTTTGCTGTCGGCACTTTTGCCGATTATAATGCCTCTGCCGTGATATGCGAGAGAATTAAGTTCATTTTCAAGAGTTTTGATTTCCATAGTATCTTTCCTTTCACAATTATTCACTTATAAGAGTTTTTCCGTTAACAACCTTTATTTTATCATCACAGAAAAGCTGAACTGCTTTCGGAAGTATCTTCCACTCTGCTTGTTCCATAATTCTTTTCTGCAATGTTTCGGGAGTATCCCCTTCTTCAACTGCAACTGCTTTCTGAAGTATAATAGGACCTGCATCACATTCGGCAGTAACAAAATGAACTGTTGCACCCGAAACTTTAACCCCCTTTTCAAGGGCACTTTCATGAACATGAAGTCCATAAAAGCCTTTACCGCAGAATGAAGGAATCAGTGCAGGGTGAACATTAATCATTTTATTTTCAAAAACGTCGCAGACATTTTCATCAAGTATTGTCATAAATCCTGCGTAAACTACCAAATCCGCTTTTTCTTCAACAAGTGCATCGCGCATTGCTTTACTGTATGCAGCAATATCAGAAAAGTCTTTTCTCACGAGCACGCGTGTTTTAATACCGTTGTCGGCAGCCCTTGTAAGCGCGAAAGCATCCGCCTTTGATGAAATAACGCAGGTAATTTTACCGTTGCCGAGTTCACCGTTTTTTTCAGCATCAATAAGAGCCTGCAAGTTAGTTCCGCCACCCGAAACGAGCACTACTATGTTCTTACTCATTACAGAAGCACCTTCTCGTCACCTTCAATAATTTCACCGATAACGTAAGCATCAATGTCATTATCCTTGAGAATTGAAAGAGAAAGCTCAACTTCACTTGCAGGAACCACGATGCTCATACCGACACCCATATTATAGGTGTTAAACATATCACGCTCGGGAATATTGCCCCATTTTGCAATAACATCAAATATAGGAAGCACCTTAACAGCAGACTTATCTATCTTTGCACACAATCCATCGGGAATCGAACGCGGAATGTTTTCATAGAAGCCGCCGCCTGTAATGTGAGAAATACCTTTTACGTTAACTTTTTCCAAAAGAGCAAGAACAGGTTTAACATAAATCTTTGTAGGAACAAGCAAAGCCTCTGCGATGCTTTTTCCGCCTAATTCTTCGCGCTCTGCATAAAGTTCAGGATTATTATTGTCAATATCAAAAACCTTACGGCATAAGCTGAAGCCGTTAGAATGAATACCTGTGGAAGGAAGTGCAATAACAACATCACCTACAGACATCTTGCTGTTATCAATCATTTTCGGCTTATCTACTATACCAACTGCAAAGCCTGCAAGGTCATAATCTTCCACGGGCATCAAGCCGGGATGTTCTGCAGTTTCGCCACCAATAAGAGCACAGCCGGACTGAACACAGCCTTCTGCAACACCGCTGACGATTTCCGCAATTTTCTCGGGAATGTTTTTGCCGCAAGCAATATAGTCAAGGAAATACAGGGGTTTTGCTCCGACGCAAACAATATCATTCACACACATTGCAACCGCATCAATACCGATTGTATCGTGTTTATCCATAAGGATAGCCAATTTAACTTTAGTACCGCAACCATCAGTACCTGAAACTAATATAGGATGCTCCATCCCTGCAACACAACCAAGGTCAAAGCAACCACCGAAACCACCAACATCATCTAATGAGCCTTCATTACGCGTTCTGGCAACGTGTTTTTTCATAAGTTCAACTGCCTTGTAACCGGCGGTAATATCAACGCCTGCTGCTGCATAGCTTTCTGATCTTGAATTGTTCATTATAACTTTCTCCTTATAATTTATTTAACAAATTACTTTTTTTAATTAAACTTTACCGTTCCAGCAATATGTGCAAAGGTCTTCTTCCGGAAGCCCTATTGCTTTAACTATACCCTCAAGGGACTGGAATTCAAGGGATGCAAAATGAAGTTTTTCGCAAATAGCCTTACGCATTTTTGCGCCGCGCTCCGTAGAAGCATCGCTGTATTCATCAATATGCTTAAAGCCTTCTTCTCCTTCAAGCTCCATAATGGTGCTTCTCGAAATCAAATCCATATCTGAAGTACCTCTTGAAAAGTTAAGGAATTTACAGCCATACATAATAGGCGGACAAGCCGAACGCATATGAACCTCTTCCGCACCGTGTTCATAAAGAAATTCAACCGTTTCACGAAGCTGAGTTCCTCTTACAATACTATCATCAACAAAGAGAAGTTTTTTTCCTTTAATTAATTCGTGAACGGGAATCTGTTTCATTTTTGCAACTCTGTTGCGCTCACGCTGATTTGCAGGCATAAAGCTACGTGGCCAGGTAGGCGTGTATTTAATGAAAGGTCTTGCAAAAGGAATACCGCTTTCATTAGCATAGCCTATGGCGTGTGGTGTTCCTGAATCGGGGACACCGCTGACATAGTCAATATTCTGAGCAACGTTAAGGAGTTTATCATTCTGAGCCATTATCTGACCATTTTTATAACGCATTACTTCAACGTTAACGCCCTCGTAACAGGACGTAGGGTATCCGTAATAAGACCAAAGGAATGCACAGATTTTCTTTTTCTTCTGCGCAGGTGAAAGAACATCCACGCTGTCCGCAGACACTTCAACGATTTCACCGGGACCCAACTCCCTGTAATCTTCGTAGCCTAATTTTTTGTAGGCGAAGTCTTCAAATGACACACAGTAGCCGTCATCGCGTTTACCGATAAGAACAGGTATTCTGCCCACTTTATCCCTTGCGGCTATAAGCTTACCGTCCTCTTTGAGAATAAGAATGGATGCTGTACCGTCAATTACATCCTGAGCGAATTTAATACCTTCCGCAAAATCACTTTTCTGGTCAATCATTGCCGCCACAAGCTCTGATGCATTGATACCCGTAACACCTGTTGTTGTCATTGCGCCAAAGTGACCGCCGCTGAAAGCAAGATACTGCTTAACAAGAGCATCGCTGTTATTAATTATGCCGATAGTACATATAGCATAAAGACCGTGATTGGAACGTATGAGCAAAGGTTGTGCATCTGCATCACTTATACAACCGATTGCAGTTTTACCTTCCATCTCATCAAGTATCCTTTCAAACTTTGTTCTGAAAGGTGAATTTTCAATTTTATGAATTTTTCTTTGCATACCTAATTCGGCATCCATTGCCGCCATACCGGCACGGCGAGTACCTAAGTGGGAATGGTAGTCAACACCGAAAAATGTATCAAGAACAGCATCATTCTTTGATGCTACGCCAAAAAAACCGCCCATGTTACACGTATAATTAAAACCATCTCAAAGGGGGTGGTTTTTAATTATGTCTCCTTTCCAAAGAGTATATTGTATTTGCAGGAACAACTACCTGCGATATAATAAAGACAAGCACTGTGGATTTGTATCTATATTACTACAGC
>JAFTYU010000006.1 GCA_017461235.1 Clostridia bacterium
AATTGCGGTTTTCTTTATGCCGAACGAGGCTTTCCTGCCCGCATTTTTAATAAACGCCGCCCAGGTGTTTTTAGGCCAAACAATAGCCTGCTATATTTTAGGCATACCCTTTTATTTCGCAATGAAAAGAGTAAGGTTTTAGAAAAAGAAAATATCCACTCGCATAGCGAGTGGATATTTGTTTTTTTGAATTTTTTCAGGTTTATTTTACTGTCGTAAGACCTGATATGTCGGTGACCTTCTTAATGGACTTGATTCTCAGAGAATCAACAACCGGTTTCCAACCATTTATTTTGTGATATTCGTAATCATTTTCATTTACTTTTTCGATAGATAGGTTGGATGCGCCGCTGTAGGTGTATTCTATTGTATAATAGAACTGATGCACACGGTTTGCAAATTCTACATCATCGCCACCCTCTAAATAATCGTAGTAAACGGTGAACGAGCCGTTCTTATTATCCTTATAACCAATAACTTTATGGGTGTAGTCAGCAACATCGCCTGCAGCCATATAAGGGATGTAGAAGGTGCCGTTTGAATAGGAGTGGTTGCACCAGAAAAACTCGTATTCACCCTGTGCTTTAAGCTTGACAAACAGGCTGTCATTTATAACGAATTTTGTTTTAAGTGCATTATAGAAAACTGCTTCGGGGATTTCGAACATCCAGGTATCGCCTGAATCGTTGAGGTATTTATTAAGAGTGTCAAAGTCGATAGCGTAATAACCCTCTTGCATCATATAATCGAAGTCAGGGGTTCCGTCGCTGTTAATCTCTGCGCCGCAATGACCGCTGGGACCGCCTGAAATGCCTGCATTTTCGAGAGTTATAGAAGCGGTTGCAAAATTCTTCTGACCACAAACGGAGCATTTTCCGTTTTTAACTGTGTGTTTTTCGGTGCCCATGGTGGCGCCACAACTGGCGCAAACTTTGTTGTGATTGATAACATCAAGTTTTGAACTATCAATAATGTTTTTGCCTGTGGAAGCGGGAACGGCTTTTGTTTTATCGTGTTTACATACAGGCTTTTCGGAGGAGGTGCTGCTTTCGCTGGAGACAACCTCTTCCTCTTTTTTCTCAACCTCAACCGCGATTGTCACTTCAGCCTTGATTTCAAGCTCGGTGAGCTTATTGTTAGTAGAAGTGGTGATAGTGTTAAGAATAGTGGTTGCGTCAATCGTTTCATCGGTAATTTCTGTGATTTTAATATCAATGGTAGCATCGGTTTTCACAAAACCGCCATCATTTGCCGCTACGATAAGATTGTTAACAACCTCTTCAACCTTTTTGTTTTCAAAGGTAACCTTATCTTCAATGGATTTTGCGTCATCGTTTACAGGCTCTACAGCCAACACAACACCGCTCGCATCAAGATAGAGCTTGAATTGCGGATTGATGGTAACAACAACTACCGAAGCATAGTTTTCGGGCTTTACAAAGTCGCTACCGGACACAGTACCTGAAGAGGTAACATCTGTGTTCTTTTTGCCGCAGCCTGCAAAGCAGGTAATGCACAGTAATGCTGCCAGAAAAATGCATAAAAACTTTTTCATACTAAATCTCTCCTTATAGTTTATATATTTATATTACTCCATATTTAAAGGTAAATCAAGAGTAAAAAACACCCGCCCCAAATCGGAGCGGGTGTAAGGATTATAAAAGTAATATTATTTATTCAGCGCTTCGTTAACTGCAACTGCGCAAGCAACTGTCATACCAACCATTGGGTTGTTACCGGCACCGATAAGTCCCATCATCTCAACGTGGGCAGGAACGGAAGAAGAACCTGCGAACTGAGCATCAGAGTGCATACGGCCCATTGTGTCGGTCATACCGTAGGAAGCGGGGCCTGCTGCCATGTTATCGGGGTGGAGTGTACGACCTGTACCGCCGCCGCTTGCTACGGAGAAGTATTTTTTACCCTGCTCGATGCATTCCTTTTTGTAGGTACCTGCAACGGGGTGCTGGAAGCGGGTGGGGTTGGTGGAGTTACC
>JAFTYU010000037.1 GCA_017461235.1 Clostridia bacterium
ATCAATGCAGCTTTTTCAATATTGATGTTTTCGTTTCCGTTAACTTTCAACTCATTGAAACGCTCTCTTTTTTACATATAGTATTCTTTTCGTGCATCGGTATCTAACGGTATAAATTCATTTTTCATGCCATAAAGCATTTCAATCAAAGCATCAATATCATCACGAATAATACGATATGTATTTATAAGTTCAGCATTTATATCACTAATGTAAATCTGCTCTAAATCATATTTACTTAAAATATCAAACAATACTGCACCACCGCCAACGAATGGTTCGGCATATTTGGTAATTTTACCACTATCAAACGGATAGTAGCGTTCTATTTCTTTAAGAAGCTGACCTTTGCCGCCTGCCCATTTCAAAAAAGGCTTAACTGTTTTTTCTTCGCTTTGGTTATATCTTGTACTTCTTGCATCAATAGGCTTTTCGGCAGTTGAAGGGATAATCCACATATTACCAACCATCATAGCTTCAGATATTCTTTTTTCAGAACAAAGAACAGCAACTCTTCTTTGAGAAATACCCCATTTATCTGCTGCTTCTTTTGCGGACATATAATTCATAATTGTACCTCCGTTAACTATTAAATACATTATATTCTAAACCTCGAATAATAGCAATACCGTTTTAGTTTTTTTATAAACTTTTACTAATCAATTGTTCAAACCTGCCTAAGTTCACAAGCAGATGAGTTTCAGGAGCAGTAGAAAAATCTACTGCCCCATTTTAATTAAGTGTAAATCAATTCGTGATTCACAAGCTCAGTTGCTCGGTTATAGACATTGTTCATTGAACGCATCCAGCATATCCGCTCTTTTTCTTTGAGTCCTTAGTTGATGTTTTCATCTCGCTATATTCCAATCCGTCTTTTTTTCATATCGACTGTTAATATTAACAAAATATTATTCAAACCATTGTTGGGTAATTCTACTATACTATCAAAAAAGAGCTAACAGTTTTTGTGTTGCTGTCAACTCTTTTATAAATAATATGAAATTGTTGTCAAAACGTTGTCACTAGGACTTTTTAATCCGGAAAAACCCAGTGTTTATGCGGGTTTTCAGCGTTTTTGGTATCATTGATTTTTTCATTTATTCTCTCCAAGGCAAAATTCTTCATCCTGTTCACCTTCCTGCGATTTTCGGAAAATTTAACTTGATACTTCGATATTCTGTTACCGGTAACAATTTGCCAACCAACCTCAAAGTTCTGGAAAAGTGAGTCGAATGAACATCAAAACACCGGTAAAAAGAGAGAAAAAAGAATAAGAAAATAGAAGAGAAGAAGTTTTATTTCTCTTTATTTTTCAAG
The DNA here is from genome assembly GCA_017461235.1 of Clostridia bacterium. Classification (GTDB taxonomy): domain Bacteria; phylum Bacillota; class Clostridia; order Oscillospirales; family Acutalibacteraceae; genus DTU089. The sequence goes on from JAFTYU010000037.1 coordinate 1,318, forward strand.
GCTCTGACCGCCTTTTTGATTGCCGGCAATAGAAATGAGGATAACGCATTTTAATTACCGGAAATTGAAAGTTGATGTGCTGAGTTTTACCAGAAACACAAAGAAAAAGACACTGCACATCTGATGATGTACAGTGTCTTTTTCTTTGTTTATTTAATTCCGGAAAGGATAAACGAAATTACCCTTTGGAGAATAAATGAGTTTTGCAAGAATAGGTTAATTATTCCCACTCAATAGTACCGATAGGCTTCGGTGTGAGGTCGTAGAGTACACGATTGATACCTTCTACCTCGTGGGTTATTCTGTCGGTAATTTTATGAAGAAGAGCATAAGGAATTTCTTCAATAGTTGCGCTCATTGCATCCGTTGTATTAACGGCGCGTATGATTGCGGGCCAACCTTCGTAACGTTTAGAATCTCTTACACCAACGCTTTTAACATCAGGAACGGCAATGAAATACTGCCATACCTTACCAGCAAGACCGTTGTTATCAAATTCTTCACGAAGAATTGCATCGGCTTCCCTTAAAGCGTGGAGTCTGTCACGTGTGATTGCTCCAAGGCAACGAACGCCGAGTCCGGGACCGGGAAACGGTTGACGGTAAACCATTTCATCAGGAAGACCGAGTGCAGAACCGACAACACGGACCTCATCCTTATAAAGAAGAGCAACAGGCTCACAGAGTTCAAGCTTCATATCTTCAGGAAGACCGCCAACATTGTGGTGAGCTTTCACGCCATCACTTTCGAGAATATCGGGATAAATTGTGCCCTGAGCAAGGAATGAAATACCTTCAAGTTTAAGAGCTTCCTCGTTAAATACTTCGATAAATTCATTACCGATGATTTTACGTTTCTTTTCGGGATCTGAAACGCCTGCAAGCTTATCAAGAAAACGGTCGGTAGCGTCGATATAAATAAGGTTAGCGTCAAGCTGCTTACCGAAAACATCAATAACCTGCTCGCTCTCCCCTTTTCTCATAAGACCATGGTTAACATGAACACAAACCAATTGCTTGCCGATTGCTTTAATAAGCAATGCTGCAACAACAGAGGAATCAACACCGCCGGAAAGTGCGAGAAGAACTTTTTTATCCCCAACCTGTGCGCGAACAGCCGCAACCTGCTCATCAATAAAAGCGTTTGCAAGCTCTATGTTATCAATCCTTTTCATATCATCGGGACGTTTAATAAGTTCCATAGTTTTTAACCTCCGTTAAATCAGTCTGTATAGTTGTCAAAATAGCCCTGAACAAGAATAATTGGTGTACCTTTATCGCCTGAACCGCTTGTAAGGTCACAAAGTGAACCAATAAGGTCAGTAAGCTGTCTGGGTGTTGTGCCCTGAGAAGCCATATTACCTACAAGGTTATCAGATTTAGCTTTTATGCTATTAGAAATTGCTTCCTTAAGCTCTGCTCCGGAAAGACCTTTAAAATCATTATCAGCAAGATATTTAAGCTTAAGCTCATTGGGCGTACCGACAAGACCATCTGTATGAGCAGGAGAAACAACCGGGTCAGCAAGCTCCCAGATTTTGCCCTGAGGATCTTTAAATGCGCCGTCACCGTAAACCATAACTTCAATATGTTTACCTGCTCTCTTAAGGAATTCTGCCTGAATTTCGTTAACGAGAGGATTACATTCTCTGGGAAAAAGCTTTATTGTATCTTCGGTTGATTTGTTAGAACCGAGCAAGCCGTAAGCTTCATTACAACCGCTGCCATCTACAGGAGCATTGAGAATATCATCAAGACCGCAAACGACTTTAGCACCTGCGGCTTTAAGGATACGCTTTGTTCTTGCACGCGTATGAATATCACAAGTAAGAACGCAATCGGTATAATCAAGAATAGTTTTAGCCTGGTTTGCAAAGACAATTTCAACCTCTGCGCCTGCTTCTTTAACTATTTCCGAATAATAAGCTACATAGTCAACTCCGGTAAATTCGTGCTTATTTTCGCCGAAAAGCTCACGGTATTTTTCAAGTGAAAGTACATCTGAATAAGGATTGACACCTGCTTCATCAAGCTGATCATATGTCAAAAGAGAGTTACCAACCTCATCGCTGGGATAGCTGAGCATAAGAACAACTTTCTTTGCACCCATTGCAATGCCCTTAAGACAAATTGCAAAACGGTTACGAGATAAAATCGGGAAAATAACACCGATTGTTCCACCACCGAGTTTTGCTTTTACGTCATCAGCAATATCCTGAACTGTGGCGTAGTTACCCTGAGCTCTTGCTACGATTGACTCTGTAAGAGCTACTACGTCGCGGTCTCTGAGTTCGAAGCCTTCACTTTCTGCGGCTTCAATAACGCTTGTAACTGCGATATCGACAAGATTGTCGCCTTCTCTTATGATAGGGCAACGAATACCTCTTGATACAGTACCGACTTTTCTTTCCATAATAATCTCACCACTTTATATAGTTTACCAATCCTGGCATTTTATACTTAAAAAAGTATGGAGCGACTTTCAAAGAAAGCCGCCCTCAATTGAAATCTTATTTCATCATGCTGGCAACTTCGTCAGCAAAATTGTCTTCTCTTTTTTCGAGACCTTCACCTTTAACAAGACGAACAAAATCAACAACCTTGATATCAGCACCGTTTGCCTTTGCAACCTGTGCAACATAACCGCCAACGTTACCGTCAAAGAGATCGGAACGAACAAAAGTCTGCTCAAGGAGACATACTTCCTTAATCTGCTTTTTAATACGACCTTCAACTGCACCTGCAAAGATTTTATTATTAATGTATTCATCTTTGCCTGCCACTGCAAGTGATGCAAGAGTAGCAACAGCTTCTTTTGAAAGGAAGTTGAAGAGATAGGGGCTCTTCATATTTTCTTCGTAAGCAGCAACATCTTCAGCACTGAAAAGATTTTCTGCACAAGCTTTCTGGAAGAGCGCTGTGAGGATGGGCTTGGGAAGTGACTCGGGCTTATTGAGTGAGCTATCGATTGTAATGCTTCTCATTTTTGCAAGCTCGTCAGCAGAAATAGAATCTTTGCTGAGATATTCAGGGCTCATAGCTGCAACCTGCATTGCAACGTTTTTACCCATAGCAGTAAATTCTGCTTTATCTTCAAGGTTAGATTCAAATTTAACAGCAACACCAACTGCACCGCCGCCATGGATGTATGTTACAACATCACCTTCGATGATTTCAAAACGACGAAGTTTAAGATTCTCACCGATAACAAGGATAAGATCGTTGAGGTTTTCTGTAACAGTTCTGTCAGAATCAACGAGAGTAAGAGCTGCGAGAGCTTCAATTGATTCGGGTTTATTGGCTGCAATTGTTTTAGCAACGTTAAGACCGAATTCCTGGAACTTTTCGTTTTTACCAACGAAGTCTGTTTCAGAGTTGATTTCAAGAAGAACTGTAACCTTAGCGGCATCGTCTGTATAAGCAATGATTGCACCTTCAGCAGCAATTCTGCTTGCTTTCTTTTCGGAAGCAGCAAGGCCTCTTTCACGAAGGATTTCAAATGCTCTATCCATATCGCCGTCGGCTTCTGTAAGTGCTTTTTTGCACTCCATCATACCAACGCCTGTTTTTTCTCTTAAGTTTTTAACATCTAAAGCTGTGAATGCCATAGTGGATTTCCTCCTTTTAAAGTTATATAGGCGGAATATCTTCCGCCTATTAATTTAACTACTTATTCTGCTGCTTCTTCAGCAACTTCTTCTTCAGCAACGTTCTGTTCGCCCTGACGACCTGCAATAATAGCATCAGCCATAGCACCTGCGATAAGCTTAACCGCACGGATAGCATCATCATTACCGGGAATTACATAGTCGATTTCATCAGGATCGCAGTTTGTGTCAACAATAGCAACGATCGGAATACCGAGCTTCTTTGCTTCGAGAACAGCGATTCTTTCCTTTCTGGGGTCAACAATAAACATTGCAGCGGGCATCTTTTTCATTTCTGTGATACCGCCCATGAATTTTTCAAGCTTTTCTCTCTCAAGATTGAGTTTGATAACTTCTTTCTTGGGAAGAAGGTCAAATGTACCGTCAGCTTCCATAGCGTTAAGCTGAGCAAGTCTTCTGATTCTCTTCTGAATTGTGTTAAAGTTTGTGAGCATACCGCCGAGCCAACGAGCGTTTACGTATGACATACCGCAACGTTCAGCTTCTTCTTTAACAGAATCCTGAGCCTGTTTTTTAGTACCTACGAAAAGTACTTCGCCGCCTTCCTGAGCGATTTGGTTGATGAAGGTGTAAGTCTCTTCAAGCTTCTTTACAGTCTTCTGAAGGTCGATGATATAGATACCATTTCTTTCAGTGAAGATGTAGGGAGCCATTTTAGGGTTCCATCTTCTGGTCTGGTGTCCGAAGTGAACACCTGCTTCGAGTAATTGTTTCATTGAAACTACTGACATAATTTTGTCCTCCTTTTTGTTAAACCGCCGCAAGGTTTCGACTCACAAGCACCACATCAAAGATGCACCAGGCACTCGCAATCTACCCTGCGTGAGTTTTTGACTGAAAAAGTATATCACCCTTTTACAAAAAATGCAATACTTTTTTGGTAATTTTTTTATAAATCAAAACAATATTTTTTATATTCCAGATAAGTGGTAATTTTTTTCATCCTGACTTCGCGAGCGTAGTCATTTATGACAAAAGAGCCGTTATCACGCATTGAAATAACTGAAAGTTCACGAACACCTTCGGGCAAATCCCTTAGGGGTAAACGAATAAGATTTTTTGCCTTATCAGGCAATCTGCAAACAGCATAATCGCCATCAAGATATTCAACGAATATATCCATAATCAATCCTCGGAAATATTATTTACTGCAGAACCGAAATAATTGTGATTGTCGGGTAACTGTTGTGAATTGTTCTCGACTGCAGTCGGTTGCTCCTTAACAACATCATCAACGGAAAGTTGCTTCGGGGCAGAAACAGAAGAATTTGCCTGCATTTCATACCATTGTTCTTTAGTTATAAGCACTTTACGTGGTTTACTGCCCTCAAAAGGACCAATAATCCCCTTTTCAGAAAGCTCATCAACAATACGTGCAGCACGCGCATAACCCAACTTGAGTTTACGCTGCAGAAGCGTAGTAGATGCCATACCTGCTTCAACAACAACTTCGATGGCTTTCGGTATCATCTCATCACCGAAATCGCCTGAAGCAGACTCTGTTTCAACAGATGCGGAAGATTTCTTCTTACCGTCCTGTGCGGCTTTTAATTCAATTTCCTGCATAACTGCATCATCATATTTAACATCACCCTGCGATGTAACAAACTCAATAACACGTTCAATTTCATCATCAGACACGTAACATCCTTGCACTCGCACAGGCTTTGAAAGTCCGACAGGACAATACAACATATCACCATTACCCAGAAGCTTTTCAGCACCCTGTGTATCAATAATTGTACGTGAGTCGATTTGAGACTTAACTGCGAAAGCAATTCGGCTCGGAATGTTCGCTTTAATAAGACCTGTAATAACATCAACGGAAGGTCTTTGCGTAGCAACAATAAGGTGCATACCGGCGGCACGAGCCTTTTGAGCAAGACGACAGATAGAATCTTCAACTTCATTTGAAGCCGCCATCATTAAGTCTGACAACTCATCAATAATAATAACAATCTGAGGCATTTTAGGTAAACCGTTAGAAACCGCATAGGTATTGTAACCCTGAAGATTACGGACACCTTTTTCCGCAAACAGAGCATAGCGCTTGTCCATCTCAGCAACTGCCCAGGAAAGTGCGCCTGCCGCCTTTCGCGGATCAGCAACAACAGGAACAAGAAGGTGTGGAATAGAACGATAAACGGTAAACTCAACCTTTTTAGGGTCTATCATTATAAGCTTGACTTCATCAGGTGTGGCATTATAAAGCAAGCTCATTATCATCGTATTAAGACAGACAGACTTACCTGAGCCTGTAGTACCTGCAACAAGCAAGTGCGGCATTTTGGCGAGATCGGCACAGGTTGCTTCACCCTGGATGTCGCGACCCAAAGCAACATTCAATTTTGATTTTGAATTTTTAAAAGAATTATTTTCTAATATTTCGCGCAGGGTCACCATTGCTTTTTCTGCATTGGGAACTTCAATACCGACAGCGTTCTTATTAGGTATAGGTGCCTCGATTCTTACCCCCGATGCCGCAAGATTCATCGCAATATCATCAGCAAGAGCAGTAATTCGGCTGATTTTTACACCGGGATCGGGTTGAAGCTCAAAACGTGTAACAGACGGACTCTGACAAATTTCAACAATTCTTGTACCAACACCGAAGCTCTTGAGAGTCTTTACGATAGTCTCGCCTTTTTCTCGGAGCTCATTTGCAGAACCTGAAGATCCTGAGTTTTTAGGTAAATCAAGAAGTTCAACAGGCGGCAGCTCATAAACTACAGCTTCCTCAACGATTTCCGTTTCAACTGCAACGTCATTTTCATCCGCCGCATCTACCGTCTCATCGGCTGCATCCGTTTCTGTTTCTTCGGTGTAATCGTCAATTTCAACTACACCTTCATCATCAACACTCTGAAGCACTTCTGCAAAATGCTCTTCCTGAATTGTCTTTTCTTCAAATTGATCGATAGGTATAAACTCTTCTTCAGTTTCCGGTTCATCTGTGCCGTCATTTTTAAATAATTCTATAATATCAGCCATTTGAACATCTCTGTTTGGTGATACAGGTGTATCATTCGTTAAAATCGGATCAACACCGTTATCAGGAACAGGAATATCATCGTCAAGCGGTATATCAAGATTAATTTCATTTTTAGAGCTGCTTTGTCTGCGTTTTTCAGCGCTCCTTGCACGCTTTTCACGTTTTTCGTGAACGTTCTCCGCAACAGTGTTATACGTTGTCTTCATATCCTCAATTTTCTCACCGGCATAATCAGTAACAGCTTCTGCAGGAGCTTTGAGTGATTGAATCAGTTTAAGAAGTGTTGTGCCGCTGAAAATCATAAACAGAGCAATGAATATTAAAATTACAACAATGCCTGCAGCAAGCTTATTGCCGCCGGTAAGCAACAACGGAATACCACCTAAAACAGCGCCGAAAACTCCATAACCGAATCTTGGTCCTTCTCCGCTATAATTCTTAAAAACATTGTAGGCATCGGCAATCTGTTCACCATAGGTACGTTCTGCATTGGTAATAACGATATGTAAAAACATAACAACCAACGCAAATAACGTAAAGCCCTCAACGACTTTAATTTTATACTTACGGGAATCCTTGCCAATTGCGGCGACAATACATACAAAACCAATAAAAAAAGGAATTATATACGCATTAAAACCGAACAAACCAAAAAAGAAATTTCTCAAAACACCCCATACACTGCCGGCTTCGATAAAAACGACAGCACACATAAACAGAGAGATAAAAAAGCCAATTAATGAAACAATCTGTTTATGCTCCGGACTGAACAATAATTTTATATTAAAAGATTTTTCAGGAATGTTTTTGTTATTTCCTTTACCACCCTTCTTCGGGGCAGTTTTCTTTTTCTGAGCCAAGACTAAAATCTCCTTATCACTTAATAAAAACTTCGATTGCGCCGATTACTGTTACCACAAAACCGAAAATCACACAATACATACCAAAATACTTATACAAATTCTTTTTTATAAGAAGTTGCAGCAATCTGATAGCTAAAATCCCTACAACTGCTGAAGCAATAACACCCACCAATAAAGATGAAACCGGTATTATTTCATTACCGCCTAAAGCATCTTTGAATTCAACCAAAGCGCTTGCGATAACCGCAGGGATACTTAATATAAACGAATAGCGTATTGCATTATTTTTTGAAATTCTGCAACAGAGCGCCGCGGAAACCGTTGTACCCGAGCGTGAAATCCCGGGAAAACATGCCGCAAAAAACTGTGCAATACCGATAACCAAAGCCGAAAACGGCGAAACCTTTTGAAAACGTCCGGTAGATTGAGAAACAGTTGTCCCCAACAACAGCACAAGCCCCGTAACCATAAAACAGATACCCTCAGCTTTTATACTGTTATCAGAACTGAAAACATCAACCAAATCCATAAGGTTGTTGCCGTTTCCAACAGGCAGAAGCAATAACAACAGCGGTACACAGGAGATAACAAACATAAACAACATTCTTCTGGTGGTTGACATATTTTTTAGTTTGAATTTATTGAACTTGCCTGTGAAAATATCTTTTAAACAAAGGAAAAACTCGATAAAAAGCTCATAAATCGGTTTATAAAAAGCAACAAAAACGGCAATCAACGTACCAATATGTAACATAGCGGAAAAGAGCCCGGAGCCTTCTGTAGCCATTCCGCTGAAATGTCTGAAAACAGACATATGACCGCTACTTGATACGGGTAAAAACTCGGTCAGTCCCTGAACAACACCAAGAAGCAATGCCTGCAAAATTTCCTTCATTAAAATACCTCCACATTATTTTTTAATCATATCATACAAACAATCAAGGGCATCACTAAGACCGCCAACACAATCAATCAAACCCTCTTCTACCGCCTGATTGCCGTTAAGAATCGTACCGAAATCTGTTATCAACTCTTTACTGTTAAGCATCATCTCTTTAAAACGTTCAGCAGAAACACGCGAATTACGGGTAATGAAATCTATAACGCGATCTTCCATTTTATTAAGATACACAAGAGTTTGCGGAACACCTAATATAAGTCCGTTCATACGAACAGGATGAACAGTCATAGATGCCGTTGGGACAACAAAAGATTTTTTGGCACTTACCGCCAATGGTATACCGATTGAATGACTGCCGCCAAGAATCAAAGAAACCGTCGGTTTTTTCATTCCCGAAATTAATTCCGCAATGGCCAGTCCCGCTTCAATATCACCACCGACAGTATTAAGAATTATCAACAAACCTGATATATCATCATTTTCTTCAACGGCAACAAGTCTCGGAATGATGTGTTCGTACTTGGTGGACTTGGTATTGGACGGAAGAACATAGTGCCCTTCCACCTGACCAACAATTGTCAGACAATGAATATATGCACCGTTTTTATTAACGGTGACACTCCCATCAGCATCAGTAGCTTGGGGAAAAGATTCACAATCATTTTCGCTTAAATCTTCGTTATCACTCTGGGGAGTTGTTGCCTCAAAATCATAAAAATCATGTAAATAGTTATACAAAATATCATCACCGATATGTATTATAACCAATTTACCCCTTATAACTTATTTATGATAGCACATTTAACAAAAAAGTGCAAGATTTGTCACATTATATTTATTATCGTTTGTTTATTATTTATCAATACCCCGTTGACAAAGATTGTGAAAAATATTAAAATGTCTTTGTTAAAAAATTAAACAAGTTTTTCGGAGGAATTTAAAATGGGACTCACTCTATGCGAAAAAATTATTAAGAGTCATCTTGTTGACGGTGAATATGCCGCAGGTAATGAAGTCGGCATAAGAATTGACCAGACTTTAACACAGGATGCTACAGGCACTATGGCATATCTCGAACTCGAGGCAATGGATATTGACAAAGTTAAAACAGAGCTTTCTGTTGCTTATATTGACCATAACACACTTCAGACAGGCTTTGAGAATGCCGATGACCATAAGTTTATTCAGAGCGTCTGTAAAAAACGCGGTGTTCGCTATTCAAGACCCGGTAACGGTATCTGTCACCAGGTTCATCTTGAAAGATTCGGTATTCCCGGCAAAACGCTTATCGGTTCTGACAGCCACACTCCTACAGGCGGCGGTTTGGGTATGCTCGCTATGGGCGCCGGCGGTCTTGATGTTGCAGTTGCAATGGGCGGCGGTGCATATTACATAACTGTCCCTGAAGTAATTAAAGTCAATCTTACAGGCAAACTTTCACCTTACGTTGCCGCAAAAGACATCATCCTTGAAGTTTTAAGAATACTCAGCGTTAAAGGCGGCGTAGGTAAAGTTATTGAATATGGTGGTGAAGGTGTTAAAACACTCTCTGTTCCCGAAAGAGCAACCATCACAAATATGGGTGCTGAATTAGGCGCAACAACATCTATATTCCCTTCTGACGAAATCACCTACGACTTTATGAAGGCTCAGAGCCGCGAGCAGGATTGGGTAGAATTGCTTCCCGATGAAGATGCAGAATACGCAAGAGTTATTGACATCAATCTCTGCGAGCTTAAGCCCCTTGCAGCAATGCCTCATATGCCTGATAATGTTAAATCAGTTGCAGAAATCGGCGAAATTAAGGTTGACCAGGTGCTTATCGGTTCTTGTACAAACTCATCTCTTCTCGATATGATGAAGGTTGCAAAAATCCTAAAGGGTAAAAAAGTTCATCCTTCTGTTTCATTAGGTATTGCCCCCGGTTCAAAGCAGGTTCTTAATATGCTCGCTCTTAACGGTGCTCTTGCAGATATGATCGACGCAGGCGCACGTATTCTCGAAAGTGCTTGCGGTCCCTGTATCGGTATGGGACAGTCACCCTGTTCTTCAGGCGTATCTCTGAGAACATTCAACCGAAACTTTGAAGGCAGAAGCGGTACTGCAGACGGCAAGGTTTACCTTGTAAGCCCTGAAACTGCCGCAGTATCTGCCCTTACAGGTGTTCTCACTGATGCCACTACTTGTAAAGATGATATTTCTGTTACTCTTCCCAAAACATTCATCATTAATGACAATATGATTGAAATGCCCGCAGAAACTCCTGAAGAAGCATCTCAGGTTGAAGTTTACTACGGCCCCAATATTAAACCCTTCCCAAAGACAGAACCTCTCTCAGAATCAATTGAAGCAACTGCAGTCCTTAAGGTTGAAGACAATATAACAACAGACCACATTATGCCTGCAGGCGCAAAGATACTTCCCTACCGTTCAAATATTCCTCATCTTTCGCAGTTCTGTTTCCGTCAGTGTGACGAAAACTTTGCTGAACATTGTAAGGAGGCAGGTTCTTGCATAATCATCGGCGGTAATAACTACGGTCAGGGTTCTTCAAGAGAGCATGCCGCACTTGTACCCCTTTATCTTGGCGTTAAAGCAGTTATCACAAAATCATTTGCACGTATTCATAAAGCTAACCTTGTTAATGCAAGCATTCTTCCGCTTAACTTTGCAAATGCAGATGATTACGACAAAATTTCCGTTGGTGATAAACTCACACTTCCTGCAATCAAGGCTGAACTCAAAGCAGGCAAAGAAATCACTCTCAAAAATGAAACTAAAAACGAAGAATACAAGCTTATCTGTGATGTATCCGAACGTCAGATTGACATTCTTACTGCAGGCGGCTTGCTCGACTATACCAAGGAGGAAAACAAATAATGAACGAAGTACAGATAGAAAACGCTCTTAACAAATTCAGACAGTTACTTATTGAACAGGATGAGCGTAATCAGAAAATCAAATCAACAAAAGAATTTAAAGATTTTAAGTCTCTTGATAAAATAGTTATCGGTGTTTGTGGCGGCGACGGTATCGGTCCTGTTATCACAAAAGAATCAGCAAATGTTCTTAAATTTATTCTTAAAGACGATGTTGAAGCCGGTAAAGTTGAATTCAAATACATTGACGGTCTCACAATTGAAAACCGTGCCAAGGTTATGAAAGCAATTCCTGACGACGTTATGGAAGAACTCAAGGCTTGCGACGTTATTCTTAAAGGCCCCACAACTACTCCCCAACAGGGCGACGGTCTTCCTAACATTGAAAGTGCTAACGTAGCTATGAGAAAGGCTCTTGACCTTTTCGCAAACGTAAGACCAGTTAAGATTCCTGAAGAAGGTATTGACTGGACATTCTTCCGTGAAAACACAGAAGGCGCTTACGCAGTCGGTTCAAAGGGTGTTGATGTTGACGGTGAGCTCGCTTTCGACTTCGTTGTTACTACAACAGAAGGTACGGAAAGAATTGCAAAACTTGCGTACGAATATGCAAGAAACAATAAAAAAGACAGAGTATCCATTATCACAAAGGCTAATATTATTAAAACAACAGACGGTAAATTCCTTAACCTTTGCAAAAACATTGCTAAAGATTACCCTGATATTACAACAGACGAATGGTATATCGATATCACAACTGCAAAGCTTATTGATAAAAAGCGCAGAACTGACTTCAAGGTATTCGTTCTTCCTAACCTTTACGGTGATATCATCACCGACGAAGCAGCCGAATTCCAGGGTGGTGTCGGCACTGCAGGTAGTGCAAATATCGGCAAACAGTATGCTATGTTCGAGGCTATTCACGGCTCTGCTCCCCGTATGGTTAAGGAAGGTCGCGGACAGTATGCGGACCCCTGTTCAATGCTCAGAGCATCTGTTCTTCTTCTTTCTCACATCGGCAAGCAGGAAGAAGCCGATAAACTCGAAAAAGCACTTGATATCTGTATGATTACCGAAAAGAAAATGGTAATCACAGGACGTGATACGGGTTGCACATGCGAAGAATTCGGCAACTACGTTATGGACACTCTTAAAACATTAGATTAATAAGGGCGAATTAAAATGAAAAACAATGCTCAGGTTTCAGTGCCTGTTATAAAAAGACTTCCGAGATACCACCGTTACCTTGAAGAACTAAAAAATATGGGTGTTGTCAGAATCTCATCAAAGGAGCTTTCCATAAGAATGGGGCTCACTGCATCACAGATAAGACAGGACCTTAATTGTTTCGGCGGCTTTGGTCAACAGGGATACGGATATAATATCGAGCAATTATATAATGAAATCGGTATTATTTTAGGTATCAACAAACGTTCTAAGGCTATTATGATAGGTGCAGGTAATTTAGGTCACGCTATTGCAACTCACCTTCATTTTGAGAACCGTGGTTTTGACCTTATTGGTATTTTTGATAATAATAAAAACGTTATAGGTACCGAGATCGGTGGTAAAACTGTTTTAGACTCTGCCGAACTTGAAGAGTTTTGTAAAACTGAGAAACCCGTTGTTGCAATACTTTGCATCCCTGCGGAATATGCTGCAGAAAATGCGGATAAACTTGTTGGTTTAGGCATAAAAGGCTTTTGGAACTTTACTCAATATGACCTTATGCACCGCTACGAAGGAGTTGCAGTTGAAAATGTTCATCTGGGTGACTCATTGATGACTTTGTGTTACCAAATCAACAAATTACCCGACAACAACGAGGTCTGAATATGAAAAAATTGATGGATATAGATATTGTCGACATTATTCCCTTCTCAAAAGGTATAATTGTTGCAAGAAAAGACACTATGCCCAGCGGTAACACAAAAATATCTTTTTTCACCTACGACGTTAAATTGGAAAGACCTACCGCAAGCACACGCGGAGCATATCTGCTCAACAAATTCGGTGAGAATTACGAAAAAATCGCCGAACAATTAAGCGATTTTATTTTCTGCGATGCCGCAACTTTACCCAACAAGCATATTGCGGTAGCATATTCAAGCGGCGAGCTCGGTTTATTCAACGATAAAGGCGAATTATACTGGACAGGTGACTTGCAATACAGGGACTACCCTATCAGTGGTGTCGCCCCGGAAGGTAAGTACATCTGGTGTGTTGTTCCTGAAAACAACTGCATTGTCCGTTATTGCCCCACAACAGGTAAAATCGTCTTAAGAATCGGTGGTGACTCATCAACTGCATTCTTAAACCCTGTCTCAATATCTGTTTATGATAACAAGCTTTATATTTGCAACTATGAATCCTGTAAAATCAGAACCGTTGATTTAAAAGACTATACCGTTGCGGATTACAAGACTTTTGAAGAACCTGTTTACAGATATATCAAAACTAACGACAGAGAGCTTGTTGAGCTTGAATCCGGCGTTTATATGTTATAAATTCGACAGATTTCCTGAAAAAACTATTTACAAAACACAAAAATCGTATTACTATAAATATATAAACTTTTAAACAATCCCGTGAGATTGACAAGGTTTGATATTTTAGTTGCTTTTTGCCTTGTCGTTTTTACGGCAAGGCTTTTTTGAGGTTTTATATGAAAATTAAAGCAGAATTAATGGATGAATCCGCGGTACAGCGCGCTTTAACGCGAATTTCACATGAAATAATTGAGAAAAACAAAGGTACGGACAACCTTGCTTTTCTCGGAATAAAAACTCGTGGCGTTCCTTTAGCAAGAATTATAGCAGGAAAAATTAAAGAAATTGAAGGTGTTGAGTTGCCTGTAAGCGAGCTCGATATAAACCACTACCGTGATGACCTTACAGAGGCTTATGCTATACCTGAGGTAATGGATTCACGCATCAGCTTTGATGTCACAGGCAAAGATATTATTCTTGTTGATGACGTTTTATTTACAGGACGCACGGTTCGTGCTGCTATAGAAGCAATATTCAGTTTGGGCAGACCTTCAAGCATACAACTTGCCATCCTTGTTGACAGAGGTCACAGACAGTTACCATTCAGAGCAGATTACGTGGGTAAAAATGTTCCCACGGCTACTACTGAGTTTATTTCAGTTCTTTTACCCGAAACTGACGGTTGTACCGCTGTTAAGCTTTTCAGTTTATAAGCCCTAAAGGCTATAATAAAAATTTTTATTTGGGGGTTTTATTCATGAAAATGGTTTATGGTGTTAACGATAAGCCAAAATTCGGAAAGCTCGTAATTTTTGCTTTCCAACAGTTGCTCGCCATTATGGCTGCAACAATCGCAGTACCCGCTATTATCAACAGTAATATGGGTGTTGATATGTCTGCTTCTGCCGCATTGTTTGGTGCAGGCGCAGGAACAATTATTTATCAGTTGTTCACAAAATTCAAAAGCCCTGTTTTCCTTGGCTCTTCATTTGCGTTTATCGGCTCTATGTGTGCTGCATTCGCAGGTGCTGCAAGTGCATCTATCGGATATCTGGGTATTATAATCGGCGCAATTCTCGCCGGTCTTGTTTACGTTATTATCGCGATAATCATAAAAATTGCGGGTGTTAACTGGATAAACAAGCTTATGCCGCCTGTAGTTATCGGACCTACAGTTGCTTTGATTGGTCTTTCTTTGGCAGGTGCCGCAGTTAAAGATGCAGTAAGCTACGCTAACACCGACTCCAACGGTTCATTCATCATGACATCAAATGCATGGGCATCTCTTGTTTGTGCGCTTGTAACATTACTTGTTGTTGTGCTCTGCTCAACATACGGCAAAAAAATGGCAAAATTAATACCATTTATTATCGGTATTCTTTCAGGATATGCTGTAGCAGGTGTATTCACAATCATCGGCTTCGCCGCAGGAAAACCATCACTTATAATTCTTGATATTGCTCCTTTCCAGGCTCTTGTAGAAAATGGTTTATCTCTCTCTACTTTCTTACAGATTCCTGATTTTACAATTGTAAAAGGTTTCGGCTCAATAAAAGATGTTGACCTTACCTATATTGCAACCGTCGCTGTTGCTTATATTCCTGTTGCGTTTGTTGTGTTCGCAGAACACATCGCAGACCACAAAAACCTTTCCACAATCATTGAAAAAGATCTTCTTGAAGAACCCGGACTCTCCAGAACACTTTTAGGCGATGGCGTAGGTTCAATGGTTGGCGCTGTTTTCGGCGGTTGTCCTAACACTACTTACGGTGAATCGGTTGGTTGCGTTGCTATTACCAGAAACGCTTCTGTTGCAACTATCACCTGTACTGCAGTAATTGCTCTGCTTATATCTTTCATTTCTCCGTTCGTTGCCTTTCTTGATTCAATACCCGGTTGTGTAATGGGCGGTGTTTGCATCACCCTTTACGGCTTTATCGCAGTTTCCGGTCTTAAGATGATTCAAAAGGTTGACCTTGAGAAGAGCGCAAATCTTTTCACCGCATCTGTTATTCTTATAACCGGTATCGGCGGTCTCGCTCTTGCTATCGGTAAAGTAACTATTACCGCTATCGCAACCGCCCTTATTCTCGGTATCATCGTTAACATCATCCTTACAAGAAAAAAGGAAGAAGAAGTCACTGAATAATTGACACTGTAGGTTAAATGTTATATAATTAAATAAACTAAACAAGGCATTACGCAAACTGCGTGATGCCTTTGTTATAAAGGGTGATAAAATGATTTATACTGCAGAAAGCAACAACTTCTCACTTGGTGTCAAGGAAATGGGCGCTGAATTAACATCGTTCAAATCAAAACTTACAGGAACAGAATATATATGGAGCGGAAATACTGACATATGGTACGGTCAGTCCCCCATTCTTTTTCCGATTATCGGACGTCTTTTAGACGATAAATACAGACTTGATGGCAAGGAATATACAATGCCCAAACACGGCATTGTCAGGAAGAAACCTTTTAAGCTCGTAGACAGAACTGATTCTTCTCTCACCTTTATCCAGACCGATGACGATGAATCTTATGAAATGTATCCATATCATTTTGAATTGCTGGTTAAATTTGAGATAACCGATAACGGTTTATCGGTTACACACAAAGTGACAAACAAGAGTAATGTTGTTATGTACTATTCCTTTGGCGCACATCCCGGATTTAACTGTGCAATCGGTGATTATCTTGAATTCAGTGATGATGAAACACTGTTAACCGAGCGTATTGACCACGAATCAATACTTATTGAAGAAAAATTTCCTGTTGAAACAGATGGCAAAAAACTCATCATCACCAAGGATATTTTTAATGATGATGCTCTGATTCTCAGTGATTATAAATCAAAAAGCATATCGTTGAAGAGCGATATGCATAACAGAGTTGTTAAGTTCAATTTCGACTCCCCCGTTTTAGGTATATGGGCAAAACCTAACGCTCCTTATGTTTGCATAGAGCCATGGTGGGGCATCAACGACAACCACGATAAAAAGAGCGATATTTCACAAAAACGTGGTATAATGAGTCTTGGGGCTGACGAAAGCAAAACATTCACGTGGAATATAGAAATTTGTGAATAAATTACAGTTGACTACATCTTAAGAATAATATAGAATGTACTTGTAAAACAAGAAAGGTTTACGGTGAAATATTATGGCAGATATTTTTGAAAATAATGAATATGGTCCCGATCTTGTATCGGTTGTTGATGAAAACGGAGTTCAGCACACTTTTGAAGAGCTTGACAGAATTGAAACCGATGAAGGTCGTTTCATCGCTCTTCTCCCCGTTTACACAGAGGCACAGGATATAATTGATGATGACGGCGAATTAATTATACTTTCAGTAGTAGAAGATGAGGATGGCGAAATCTATCTTGAACCTATTGAAGATGATAAGCTTTTCAACAAAATCGGTGAAATCTTTGAAGAAAGACTTGCGGATTATTTTGAGTTTGACGAGGCATAATCAAGCAAAATAATTTAATACTATTATTCCTGCGGTGTTCGATAAATGCGACTAATACTAACCCTATGACAAATTAAAGGGAGTCCCACTTCCGCGGCGGATTGCAGACCTCCCGTTTTTACGGACGAAGGGAGCGTGAAACCGTAGAGAGGACACCCACCTGCTGAAAGCAGGTTACTATTATCGCATCCGGCACAGCGGGGCAAAAAAATAACAGCTCAGTTTTAACAACTGAGCTGATTTTTTATTATTTGCCTTGTTCCTGACGCTCACGATAAGCCTTTCTTGCAAGAGCTGCCTGAGCTTCCATTTCAGCAATTTCTTCTTTACGTCTTGCAATTCTCTCAACGTACTCAGAAACGTCGGTGTATTTTACAGGTACATTCTTTTTCTTTATGAGTATGTTAATAACAATAATGATAACAAAACCAAGAATAACAAGGAATGAACCGATACCAAGACCGCCGGAATAAATGGCACCGAACACTTTTGAAAGCTGTGAATTGAAAACACAGAATGAAATTATACTGAGAACGGTAAAGATAATGCCGCAGGTTGAAAGAGTAATATTTCTCTTAAAGCCTTTAGGTGAACACGAAACTGCATCAAACGGAATGTTTAGAATTGCAAAAACAGCAGCTAATAAAATAAATATTATAGCCGCGGCGTAGAAAATGAACGCCACTCTCATCAAATCAGAGCCCGTTATCATATCAATAAGGATATCAAACTTAAGATTCATAATAACATCCATAACAATGTTAAGAATAGAGATATCTTTATCAATTGTATTCCAAGGCATATTGACATTCACGTTAACCAAAGGAAGGAACATAACGCCAATCGGAATCAGGAGCGATATAAGTCTTACGATAGAAAGTTTTGTACCTACGAAAGCAAATTTTATTCTGTCTATCTTAGGTTGAAACTTAATATGCTCTTCTTCAGCTTTATCGGCATCAAGAGCCAATCTTTCTTGTTGGTTGTAATAAAGCAGATTAACGCCACATTTGGGGCACTCCGCCTTTACATCAATCATTCTGAGTTTGTATCCACATTTAGGACAATTAGCCATAATATCTCCTACCTATTCAATAGAAATATAGTATCTATTGAAACATTATAACACAGTATTTTAGTATTTTCAATAAAAACAATATATTATTTTTTAGAAATTGCAATTTTTGCCTTTTCAACAATGTTTTTGGCATCAAGACCGAAAATATGAAGAAGATCAACTGCAGGGCCTGATTTACCAAATGTATCCTCAACACCCACTTTAACAACAGGTACAGGGTACTCTGCACAAACAGCATCACAAACTGCATCACCGAGACCACCTATTACATTATGCTCCTCGGCAGTTACAATACAACCTGTTTTCTTTGCGGCGGCAACAACTGCATCCTTGTCAAGAGGTTTAATCGTATGCATATTGATAAGTTCAACGGAGATACCTTCTGCTTCAAGGGCTTCAGCAGCCTGAATTGCCTCGTTAACCATAAGACCGGTTGCAATAATAGTAACATCATTACCTTCTTTAAGAGTAACTGCCTTACCAATTTCAAATTTATAACTCTCATCAAAAACTCTCGGCACTGCAAGCCTGCCGAAACGCATATATACAGGTCCGTCATGCTCTGCAGCTGCCAGAACTGCGGCACGCGCTTCGATATCATCAGCAGGGTTAATAATGACCATACCGGGGATTGAACGCATCAATGCGATATCTTCACAACACTGGTGACTTGCACCGTCTTCACCCACAGAGATACCGGCGTGGGTCGCACCAATTTTAACGTTGAGATGAGGATAACCAACGGTGTTTCTTACCTGTTCAAAGGCTCTGCCTGCAGAGAACATAGCAAAAGAACTTGCAAAAACTGTATAACCTGTTGTTGCGAGACCTGCGGCAACACCCATCATATTAGATTCAGCAATACCCGTATCGAAAAATCTTTCAGGAAATGCCTTTTTAAATGCACCTGTTTTTGTTGCAGCGGCAAGGTCAGCATCAAGAACAACAATATTAGGATTCTTTTCACCAAGCTCAACAAGAGCTTTACCGTAAGCATCACGGGTAGCAACTTTAATTACATCTGCCATTATAAAGCCTCCAATCCGTTAAGAACTTCTTTAAGTTCGGTCATAGCAGTTTCATACTGTTCGGCATTGGGTGCTGAACCATGCCAATTAACCTGATTTTCCATAAAGGAAACACCTTTGCCTTTAATAGTTTTTGCAATAATTGCAGTGGGCTTTCCTTTACAAGAACACGCGCTATTAAGAGCGTCTTCAATTTCATCAAAGGAATGTCCGTCAATTTCAATTACATTCCAACCAAAGGCGGCAAACTTTTCAGGAATCGGATAAGGTGAGTTAACTTCCTCAACAGTACCGTCAATCTGAAGATTGTTATTATCAACAAATGCAACAAGATTATCCAACTTTTTAGCTGCTGCATACATAGCGGCTTCCCATACCTGACCTTCTTCAATTTCACCGTCACCGAGAATTGAATAAACGCGGAAATCTGCATTCTGAAGTTTTGCACCGAGTGCCATACCACAAGCGGCAGAAATACCCTGACCAAGAGAACCTGAGCTGATATCAATACCGGGAAGGCATTTCATACTTGGATGCCCCTGAAGTCTGGAATCAACCTTACGAAGTGTTTTAAGCTCTTCAACAGGAAAATACCCCTTCTGTGCCATAACCGAATAAAGAGCAGGTGCAGCATGACCTTTTGAAAGAACAAATCTGTCTCTTTCAGGCATATCGGGTTTTGCAGGATCAATATTCATCTCTTTAAAATAAAGATACGTGAGAATCTCTGCAATTGAAAGAGAACCGCCGGGATGACCGGACTTGGCATTAAAAGTGCCCTCAATAATACCCATACGGACATTACAGGCAATTTTAGCCAATTCATTTTTGGCAACAACGTCCATAAATCGAACCTCCGTTTATAAAATATAATTTTTTTCTAAATAATTTATAAAATCAGCGACCGCACCGTCGTTGCAATGACAGGTTACATATTCGGAAATCTGTTTGATATCCGCAGGAGCCTGACCGCAACAAGCGGGATGGTTAACTGTTTTTAACATATCGACATCATTATAATAATCACCGATTGCCGCAGTATTTTCAAGTGAAACACCTAAAATATCCGCTAATTTTTTCACACCACTCCCCTTATTAACACCGGCGTTAACAAGCTCAAGAGTAAACGGCGAAGTCAAAAAGCAATCAATACAATCACTATATTCTGTTTTAATTATGTTCTGAACTTTTTTTATAAGCTTGCTTGTACCGAAAAAGGAAACCTTTCCCCACACTCCTCTCGGCACATCGGAAACCTTTTTACACAACTTGTAATTTAACTTATCTATCTTTGAAATTACAAAACCGTAAATACAACTTCTTTTAACAAGATAAATAATATCAGCACCGAAAACCGTAAGCTGTAGCGTTTTAAATCGCGAAAAAATATCAAAGATAATTTTCTCACCATCTGTTGTTATAGGGTTAAAATATGTAATTTGTGATGAGGAAAAATCATAAATCCCTGCACCATTCAAAAAAATCGCAGGTGTTTTAATCCCTAATTTTTTATAATGAATGAATAATGACTGCAAATTTCTACCCGAACAAAGGGTGAAAGTACCACCCATATCAACATAACGTGAAATAGCTTCTTTGTTAACAGCAGGCAAATTCATCAACTTATCGTTCAGAGTGCCGTCAATATCAGAAACAAGCAGCCAATCAGAATAATTAGTTTTCATTAAGATATTCTCCTGAGAAAATCTTTAAAATAGTCCGGAAGTTCCGTAGTAAACTCAAGATATTCGCCTGTTACAGGATGGATAAAGCCAATTGTAGATGCATTGAGACATTGTCCCTGTAACCCATAAGTATTTTTAGGATTACCGTAAACGATGTCTCCCGCAACCGGGTTGCCCCTGTATGCCATATGCACGCGTATCTGATGAGTTCTTCCTGTTTCAAGCTTCACTTTTAAAAAGGTAAAGCCGTTAAAACGCTCAAGGACTTCAAAATGAGTTACGGCATTTTTAGAGTTTTTCTCCGTAACTGCTTGCTTTTTTCTGTCTTTCGGATGACGTCCTATAGGTGCATCAACAGTACCAAAATCATCCTTGATATTCCCGACAACAACAGTATTGTAAACACGTGTGAAGCTATGCTCTTTAATCTGTTCTGCCAGTCCGTTGTGAGCAACATCATTTTTTGCAACTACAAGCAACCCGCTTGTATCTTTATCAATTCTGTGAACAATCCCGGGTCTTATTACACCGTTTATACCCGAAAGAGAGTCACCACAATGATACAAAAGCGCATTGACAAGAGTTCCGTTATAATTACCGGCTGCAGGATGAACAACCATCCCCTTCGGTTTATTTACAACAAGAAGGTGTTCATCTTCATAAACAATATCAAGAGGAATATTTTCAGGCTCTACCGAAAGATTTGTCGGTTCGGGAAGCTCTACAGTAATTATCTCCCCCACTGAAACTGTGTACTTTTTAGATGTAACGGAACCATTTACAAGAATATTCCCCGAATCAATCAACTGCTGAGCATTGTTACGGGATAAATCGGAGCATAACAAAGTAACCGCTTTGTCAAGTCTGTAGCCCGCTACTGCATCAGTTATCAAAAACTCATTGTGTTCCATCAGGCTTCTCCGTTTTTCCGTTAGTTTCATCAAAGGAATTATCTTCAGTGTTTTTTGTGCTTTTGTTCTTTTTGACATCCTTTACAAGGTCATAAATAAGATATCCCACAAGCACAAAAGCACCTACGGTTATAAGACAGTCTGCAAAATTAAATACAGCAAAATTAACAAAGAGCGGTTCAATAAAATCTATGACATAACCAAGTCTGATTCTGTCAATAATATTGCCGATTCCGCCGGATATCATCAACAGCAAACACACATTAACAAATTTTGATCTCTTGCGGTTGGTAACAAGTAAAAAAATTGAAAAACCAAGTAAAACAACAGAAAAAATTGTCAACACCATCGTATGGTTTGAAAAAGAACCAAAAACCGCACCTGTATTTTCAACATATCTGAATCTTAAAACACCTTCGATAACAGTAACAAATCCGCCATCATAAAGATTTTCAACAACGATAAATTTTAACAACTGGTCGATGCCCACAAGCATCGCACAAATTATCAAAGATAAAATTACAGACATGTCTTAACTCCTAAAATTATTTCCATTTACCGAATAAACCCCTGCGTCTGGGCTTTGATTCTTCATCATCGGTGCTTATACTTTCAATAGAATCAAAAAAGGATGACGCGGAATCAGGCTCCTTATCCACTATATCATTAACGGTATCATCTGAAGAATCGCTTTCGGCTTCATCAAAATTATCAGTTATAACATTTTCATTGTTATCATCGTTCACCGAGTCATCGAATCCGTCAAAATCAAGATCAGAAGTATTTATGGCAAATCTTCTTGAAATCGGAATATCGGCAGGTGTTTCGTTAATAACAGGTTCAGCATCCTGAACATCATCATTAAAAATAATCTCTTCAATCTGTTCAGGCATATCATTTTCAAAGGTATCTGCAGGAATGGGTTCGGAGCTTACAGACTCCTGCTGAATTTCAGTTTCGCAAACATCACAAGAATCTTTCTCGGAAACAATCTCGGATAAATCATTCTCAACTTCATTCTCATTAACAAATTCAAGAACTTCGTCTGTATTAGTTTCCGAAGTTTCTTCATCATCGTAAACCTTTTCAAGAACAGAAACATCAACAGGTTCGGCAGAAACAGCCTGTTCCATTTTTGCAGCTTCTTCAACAGCAAGTTCAGGAAGTTTAGATATCATTTCAATATGAGCCTTATATTGGGCAAGTATGGATGCTCTGAATTCGGAAACTTCCTTTTTCAGCATATCATAATGAAGTGATTCACTTGTAATAGTTCTATTAGCCGCACCAACCGTATCACTCGCCGTATCGTTTGCGGCAATAAGGATGCCGTGAGCTTTTTCTTTGGCTTTATTTAAAATTTCTTCAGCTTTATCACGTGCAACAGACATAAGTAAATCCGAATCTGCGATAGCCTGTTTCTCTGCATCTGATTTAATAATCTGCGCTTCGCCTTTAGCGGCAGCAAGGATTGCCTCGGCCTCAAGCTTTGCGTCTTCTGATGCTGCCTGAGCATCACGAACAATAATATCAGCAGCTTTCTGAGCACTTAAAACAGCCTGTTTTATGTCAACTTCATCATTTTTATATTGTTCAAGTCTGTCTGCAAGAAGACTGACACGTTTTATAAGCTCACTGTTTTCGCGGTACATTCTTTCATAACTAACAAGAACTTCACCAAAAAACGAATCAACATCCTCCGCCTTGTAAGCATTACGACCTGCAGTTTTAAACTCATACTGTCTGAGTTGAGAAGGTGTCATCATAATATATTCCCCGTTTCCACACAAAATTTAATTAAAAGAATACACCTGTGCTTTCAAGCTCGTCAAGAAGGTCACCTGAAACGTTAACATTATAAGGTGTAATAATATAAGTGTTTGTTGAAACTTTTTTAAGCTGTCCGCCGTTGGCATAAGCAACACCGTTAAGAAGGTCAATAAGACGTCTTGCAACATCCTTACTTGCGGCTTCAAGGTTAAGTACAACAGTTCTCTTTTCATTAAGATGGTCCGCAATAGCGCGTGCATCCTCAAATTTATCAGGTTTAACAAGAACTACCTGAAGCATTGCGGTTGTACGGATATCAACAACTCTGCTGGGGTCAGATGAATATGATGCTTGTCTTCTTGAGCGTGCAGTTGCTCTGGGCGCATCATAATCAGCTTCACGTGCTGAAGAAAAAGAAGATGCTTCAAAACCTTCAGCGTTTTCCTCTTCGGGAACTTCATCATATTCGTCATCAGAAGCGTTGATTAATTTTTTAAATAAATCTGTAAATGCCATTATAAAATCCTCCAATTATTATTTATATATACGGGCACCAAAAATAGACGACCCGATTCTTACAAGATTTGAACCGTGTAAAATTGCTTCCTTGAAATCTCCCGACATACCCATTGAGAGAATATCAAAAGCAAAATTTTTGTAATCTTTTGATTTGATTTCATTATAAAAATCATTCATCATTGCAAAATAATTTTCTACTTCCGCCGCGGAATCACAAATCGGCGGAATAGTCATAAGCCCCTTAACATTAATTGCCGGTAAATCAGAAATCTCATAGAGAGAATCAAAAAATTGAGATTTATCAAAACCTGTTTTACTTTCTTCTCCGCCAATATTGACTTCGAGTAAAACATCCATAGTTTTGCCGATTTTTATTGACTCATCAGAAATAACTTTAGCAAGTTTGTAACTATCAACTGATTGAATCATATCCACATAAGGGACAATTTTTTTCACCTTATTGGTCTGCAAATGACCTATCAGGTGTTTTTCAACCCCGTTAAGTTTAAGGTCATCCTTTTTGGAAAGAAACTCCTGAACTTTGTTCTCACCGATTAGGTCAATACCACACTCAGTAATAGCATGGTTAATATACTCAACAGAAACAGTTTTTGTGACCGCCATCAGTCTGACATCATCAGGTCTGCGACCTGACTTAACTGCAGATTCATTGATATCGTCACGGATTCTTTTTAAGTTCTCAGAAATGGCGTTAAACCTATCATCAAACAAGCTTGTTGTCATATAGTTCAACCCCCTTTGTAACAACTTTATCATAAAGCTTAATGTAGTCAGAATCGCCTTCGGGGTTATCAACAAGTGTGTAACTATCCGTTGAGTGTACTATATGGATTTTTCGGAAACCTAAAAGATTACCGCGAACCACATAAACCCCCTTGACACCGTCAACGGTTCTTATAGATGAATTAGGAATTTTATATCCCGTGTATTCTTATGTAATTATCTGAACATCTTCAATACGTAAATCAGCAAGTGAAGCATTCATCAAATCACAGGATAAAACAAGAAGTGTTTTGTCCCCTGTTCTGTCACCGATTTTATAAAGTGTAACAGGAAGCTTTTCAATCCCCTCGTAGGGAAAATTGATATAAATCTGCTTATTATATGAAAGATTAACCGTATCTTCAGTGTCAACGGAGCAAACAACATACCATTTAAATGACTCAACAACGCGGCCTACAACGTCCGAAGAAGCTACGGAAGCTTTTGATTTTACAGCATTCTCAACATCCCGGGCAGATATCTCATCAATCTTTTTGAAGTCGATAACTTTTTCGTATCCGTCAGAGCCGCGTATATAATAACCTGCAGTATCACTTTTTACTTCCGTATATGAATATTTTGTGTTTTGCAATTTTGTCAATTCATTTTTGAGATTAGCAAGCTCTTCGGAAAAATCAAGTTCTTCACCAACAGCAATCTGTTTGCCTGTTAAAGAATCTCTGAATTGATTGGCTGAATTAACTGCATCTGAATATTGGTTATTGTCTCTTAATTCGAGAAATTCAACCAACTCATTATCAATTTTTTCTGTTAAAGAATTGATATTCATTGTTTGCAGATTAGCCTGACCCGATAATTCTTCATAATGCTCAACACTCTTTTGCAGCTCACTTATTTTCATATATGATACCGCGTCATCTGATGAAGCAAAAACCATTGAAACGGTATCACCGCTTGCAACGCGCTCACCATTGCGCGCAAAAGAAACAGTGGTGCCTTTAACGTTATTTGTTATAAAATGCTCATCACGGACAACAAAACAAGTTGTATCAATGGTTTTATAAACAGTTTCATTAAGAGCAAACTGAGTTTCAATCTCTGATTTAGAAAAAAGAACAGCCTGATAAATGACGTATGAAGCAACTATACACACAACCAGCAAGACCGCTAGTATTTTCATATTGAACTTTTTCTTTTTCAAGTCGCTTCACCTTCCAAAAATTTCTTAATCAAGCTATCCACGTCATCAAACAAAACATCGTTATCACACAAATCAGGATATACCCAATTAATATCATTGTTTCTCTTAAACCATGTCAACTGACGTTTAGCATAACGCCTTGTACTGCGTTTTAATTGCTCAATGCACTCATCAAGAGTTTTTTCATTATCAAAATACGGTTTTAACTCTTTACAACCGATTGAATTAAAAGCAGTTTTCGAAGGATTGCTGTCAAAAAATGCTTTTGCTTCGTTCAATAAACCTTTACTGAGCATAACATCAACACGACGGTTGATTCGCTCATATAATTTTTCACGGTCATTATACGATATACCGATATATAAAGGCTCAATGTCAGATTCAACTTTATGTGAATCAAGATTTTGTTGTGTTATGGTGACACCCGTTGTTTTATAAACTTCAAGCGCACGTAAAACACGCACGGTGTTATTGGGATGAATTTTTTCAGCAGCAACCGGATCAATAACCATAAGCTTGTTATGCATATACTCACAACCGAATTTTTCCAGCTGTGATTTTAATTCGTTTCTTATTTCTTCGGAATTTGCCGAATCGATAAATTCTGTGTTAGTAAGAAATGAATCAATATAAAGACCTGTACCACCAACAATAACGGGAAGCTTACCACGTGAAATTATATCATCAAAAACGCAGTTCGCGTCCTTGCAATATGAAGAAACACTATAGTTATCCATTACATCAAGAAAGTCGATCAAGTGATGCTTTATGCCATCCGTTTCGTCAGGTGTGGGCTTTGCAGTTGAAATTTCAAGGCCTTTGTATATCTGCATTGAATCCGCGGAAATAACTTCACCATTAAATTTTTTACAAATGTGTATGCCAAGTGAAGTTTTACCTGATGCGGTCGGTCCGACAACAACTATCGCTTTACGTTTCAAAATCAAACACGTCCAAACTGTTTTTCAAGTTCATATTTTGTCATTTCAACCATCACGGGACGTCCGTGTGGGCAATATCTGATATCGGTATTGCTCAACAATAATCCGACGAATTTCTCGGCCTCGTATCGTGATGTAAAATTACCTGCTTTAATAGCGGCTCGGCAAGCCATAGAATGGAGAATCCAATCAAGTTTTTCAGGCATAATGGTTTTAATATTCTTGGTTAAATATCCTGCAATTTCAGTAACAATTTCAACAATATTTTCATCAACCAATTCAGGCGGACAAGCACTTACTTTAACGCATCTGTCGCCGAAATCGGAAATCTCATACCCCGCTTTTTCAAAAAGCACTGTGTTATCAATAACTGCAGAATACTCGTCCGCAGACAAATTCACGAAAACAGGCACAAGCATCATCTGGGACTCACCATGTGCTTGTTTTTTAAACTTCTCGAATAAAATTCTTTCGTGAGCCGCATGCTTATCTATAATGATAAGCTTGTTTTCAACCTCTGCCATCAGGTATGTATTAAACACTTCACCTATGTATTTAAAATCGGGCGTTGAAATAATCTGGATGCTTTCTGCAGAAAGCTCATCGTTATTTTCACTTAAATCAATCCCAAGTGCTTTATCTTTAATTTCTTCAATGATTTCAGCAGGCTTATCTTCAACAAGAATTGCATCAGGTTCATTAACGGTAATTTTATTAATTATCGGTTCCGCAACCTTTATCTGCGGTTTAAAGTACTGTTCCTTTAAAAAATCAAGTTGTTCAGGTTCATTCTTTTCAGGAGCTTTAACTCTGTCTTCTGCACCTGTTACGGGATTTCCGAACTCTTTAATAATAAAGCTGCGCCCGGATTCTCCCTTAACCACGGGAACAGTATCGGTTATTTTTAACTGTTCGCCCTTATTTGCAGGCTTTATGAATGCTTTCGCTTCATTGAAGGTTGCCTGCGGTCTTGATATATCCGCTGTCAAGGAAGATAATACACCGTTATAAACTGCTTCAAAAACACGTTTTTCATCGAAAAATCTTACTTCGGTTTTCGCAGGATGAACATTAACATCAACGGTTTCATAAGGCATTTCAACAAAAAGCACGCAACCCGGATATTTACCAACCATTATTGAATTTTTATACGCACTCTCCAAAGCAGACAGGAAAATAACACTTTTAACATAACGCCTGTTAACAAAGAAGGTCTGCATTGAACGACTTCCTCTGCCTGCAATAGGTTTGGTGATAAAGCCATAAACCTTTATACCGTTATGCTCACTTTCAACAGGAATGAGTTGTGAAGTAAATTCTTTACCGAAAACGGCATAAACTGCAGATTTAAGATTGCCGTCCCCGGGTGTCTGGAAAGAGAGTTTTCCGTCACGGATAAATTTAAAGGCAATACCGGGATTGGATAAGGCTATTCTTTCAAGAACTGCCGCAATATAGTTACCTTCCTGTACGTCCTTTTTCAGAAACTTCAGACGAGCAGGAATGTTGTAAAACAAATCCTTGACAATAATTGTCGTACCAACAGGTGAACCGACATCATCAATAAACTTCTCCTCGCCGCCTTCAATAACGTAGCGAGTACCAATATCAAAACCTTGTGCAGTAGTCATAATTTCCACTTTGGAAACAGCACAGACAGACGCAAGAGCTTCACCCCTGAAACCAAGTGTTGTAATTGCATCAAGGTCAGAGACATCAGTTATCTTACTTGTAGCATGGCTAATAAATGCTTTTCTTACATCATCACGCTCAATACCGCAACCATCATCAGTAACCCTTATGTAAGTTTTACCGCCATTTTTGATTTCAACGATTATTTTACGGGAACCTGCATCAATAGAATTTTCAACAAATTCTTTAATTACGGAAGACGGGCGTTCAACTACTTCGCCTGCCGCAATAAGGTCGGCTATATTTTTAGGTAAAATATTAATGCGTGCCACAACGCCCATCCTTTCTTATTTATATATTTTTTGCATCCTTCTGAAGCTCAAATAAAACTGTCATAGCCTCAATAGGTGTCAGAGTATTTACGTCAATGTTTTTAAGTTTTTCAATCAAATTATCTTTACCGCCTGATGTAAATGAAAGCTGTAAATCATCATCCCTATCAACAGTAACTGATGTTTTTCCGGAAACACTAACGGGCGTCTGACTTTCTAAAGTTGCAAGAATCTTTTTGGCATTCTCAACAACCGCTTTTGGTACACCTGCGAGTTTAGCAACCTCAACACCATAACTGCCATCGGCAGGACCTTTGACAATTCTTCTTAAGAATGTTATATCGTCACCGCGTTTTTTTACGGATGTGTTATAGTTTTTAACACCCTGTATTGTATTTTCAAGCTCGGTGAGCTCGTGGTAGTGGGTTGCAAATAATGTCTTTGCACCTATCTTCTTTTTGTCAGCAGTATATTCAAGAACTGCTCGTGCAATACTCATACCGTCATATGTAGATGTACCCCTGCCAATTTCATCAAAAACGATAAGACTCTTTGAAGTTGCATTATTAAGAATGTCAGCAACTTCAGTCATTTCAAGCATAAAGGTAGACTGACCGGCCGATAAATCGTCCGAGGCACCAACTCGCGTAAAAATCTTATCTACGATACCGATTTTAGCAGATGCGGCAGGCACAAAACTACCGATTTGCGCCATAAGGGTTATAATCGCAACCTGACGCATATACGTTGATTTACCTGCCATATTGGGACCTGTAATAATAGCAGTTCTGTTATCACGGCAATCAAGAACCGTGTCATTTGGAACAAAGGGTGCACCGCCCAACATCAATTCAACAACGGGATGACGACCGTTCTCAATAATAATCTCATCAGAAGTATCAATAACAGGTCTTGTGTAATTATTATTTATTGCCGTGTATGCCAGTGAACACAAAGCATCCAGACGTGCAACTGCTCTCGCTGTTGTTCTGACACGTTCAAGTTGTTCAGCTATCTGCGAACGGATTGCTGAAAAGAGTTCGTACTCAATACGCACAATTCTCTCCTGTGCACCGAGAACCTTTGATTCAAGGTCCTTGAGTTCCTGTGTTATATATCTTTCGCAATTTGTAAGCGTTTGTTTTCTTATGTAATGTTCAGGCACAAGGTCTTTAAAAGAATTGGTGACTTCTATGTAGTAACCAAACACGCGGTTATAACCGATTTTAAGCTTCTTGATACCTGTTTTTTCCTGCTCTGCCTGCTCCACTGCCGTTAAATAATCTTTACCGTTATTAACAATATCGCGCAGTGTATCAAGCTCTGCATTATAACCGTCACGAATCATACCGCCCTCACGCACGGATAAAGGCGGATTATCGCATATAGCGGAAGTAATCAGCGAATTAACATCTTCGAGTAAATCCATATCATCAAATACAGATACAAGCATTTTTGACTTTGCACCTGATATTAATTCCTTTATATTCGCTAACTGATTAATTGTTAAGCTTAAGGTTTTAAGCTCTTTTGCATTGGCACTGCCGTAAACAACACGGGTCATAATTCGTTCAAGGTCAAATATTTCTGAAAGATAACCCATCAACGAATCAAGAAGAATTGTATCCGTTGTCAATTCTTCCACGGCATTTTGCCTTAAAATGATTGAAGAATAGTTAATCAAAGGTTGCTCAACCCAAGTGCGCATAAGACGTTTGCCCATAGCTGTTTTTGTATGGTCAAGAACCCATAAAAGACTGCCCTTCTTTTCACGGCGTAATTGAGTTTCGGTTAACTCAAGGTTACGTCTTGCGGATAAATCAAGAGAAAGGAAACTATCTTCGTTATAAAAATCAACATCATTGATGTTTTCAAGCTCATTTTTCTGAACGCTTTTAAGATATTCAACCGCAACACCGAAAGCGTATAAAAGTGCAGGGTTCTGTTCAAATTTATCAAACTGTTCGTCACTCTTTGAAAGATGTGAATATACGGTGGATTTCAATGACTCAAAATCATAGTCTTTTTCCGAAACAATCTGATAGTCAACAGAAAGTCTGTTTCTTATAAAATCAGAAACTGATTTTATTGAAGCGGCATATTTGTTAATAATCACTTCACTTGGCGAATAACAACCGAGACGGTTAACAATGTACTGTGAAGCATTATCAGTTGTGCTGTCAAGGTGAACCTCACCTGTTGAAACATCAACAAAGGCAAGACCGCAATTTTTATCGGTAACAAAAACAGAAGCAAGATAATTGTTCTTGCTCTCGTCGAGCATATTGCTTTCAATAACGGTGCCGGGCGTAACAATTCGCACAACATCGCGCTTAACAATCCCTTTAGCTGTTGCGGGATCTTCAACCTGTTCGCAAATAGCAACCTTATAGCCCCTTGAAACAAGCTTTGCTATGTAAGAATCTGCGCTGTGGAAAGGAACGCCACACATAGGTGCGCGCTCCTCCTGACCGCAATCTCTCCCTGTGAGCACGAGTTCAAGCTCTTTAGATGCAATTTTCGCATCTTCAAAGAACATCTCATAAAAATCGCCCAGGCGGAAAAACAAAAGCGTTTCCGGGTAATTCTGTTTAATTTGAAAATATTGTTCCATCATGGGAGAAAGTTTAGCCATTTTTTACCTCAGCAACAAATGAATTTATTTTTAGTGGCAACCGCCGCAGCTTTCACAGCAACCGCCGCAATGATGTTCCTGCTCGGGTGAACAAGTAGCGGGATCCTGACCGTCAACACAACAAGCAAGAATACCCATAATTTCATTCATCATTTCATCAACTGCATTTTTAGCGGCTTCAAATTTAACCATATTACCGTTAAGCATAATCTCACGATATTTTTCTTCAAATTCTTTAGCAAACTGCTCCATTTTAGCAGCATCTGCTTCTTCCCCTTTTGCAGCTTCGTTCTGATAGTTAAGCTGAATAAGGTTGATGCTACCTATAAGATTGTTAAGGGCATCGTCTTTTTCGTTAGCTTTTCTTGCTGCTTCATACTCTTTATAACGAGGATCTTCCTGAATCGCAGCACCAAGCTGTCTTGTGATTTCAATTACTGTCATTTTGTGTGTACTCCTTAATATATAAAAATTTCAACAATGAAACATTGTTAACAAGTTTCGCCCTTGCATTCGGCGGCAATATCTTCCTGCACCTTCAGAAGTTCAAGGAACCATTTCGTTTTTTCCTTTTTGGAAACAGGATCAGGCATAATTGCGGCAGGTGTGCCCTTTCGCGGTGAATAAATGAAGGTGAACATAGAACCGTAACGAACCTCTTTAACCAAGGAAAGCGTATCAAGAAACTCGTCATAGGTTTCACCGGGAAAACCTACTATAATATCAGTCGTTATGTCAACATCAGGCATCTTGTTTTTAGCATATCTGATAAGCTCCAGATAGTGCTCTCTGTCATAATGCCTGTTCATCTCTTTAAGAATGCGGTTGTTACCTGACTGAACGGGTAAATGCAAGTGACCGCAATAATGCTTGGACTCGGCTAAAACATCAAGCAACTCAAAACTGCAATCTTTGGGATGTGAAGTCATAAAATCAAACTTAAAATCACCTTCAATGTTATCAATACGGCGTATAAGCTCCGCAAAGTTAACATCAAAATCGCATTTTTTGCCGTATGAATTCACGTTCTGTCCTAAAAGGGTTATAAGCTTATAGCCTTCATCAACAAGTCTCTTTGCTTCGTCAAGAATAACATCAGGCTTTCTGCTACGTTCACGACCACGTACGTGCGGAACTATGCAATAAGAGCAGAAGTTGTCGCAACCATACATAATAGGCAACCATGCGTTTTCACCACTATCACGTGAACTTGGCAAGCCTTCTGCAATTACTCCTTCGCTGTCATCAATACAAAAGAGCCTTTTACCCGTACAAAGAACCTTAGAAACAAATTCGGGCAATCTGTGAGTAACATGAGTACCGAAAACAAGATTAACAAAGGGATAACTCTTTTTAATTTTCTCGGAAACGTGCTCCTGCTGCATCATACATCCGCAAAGAGCAATAATAAGTCCCGGCTTGTCCTTCTTATATTTCTTTAAAGCACCGACATTACCAAAAACACGGTCCTCAGCGTGCTCACGAATAGCACAAGTGTTATATAATATAAAATCTGCCTGTGAATCGTCATCACAAAGAACATAACCCATCTCAACAAGCATACCCTTAATGTGCTCACTATCGGCGACGTTACCCTGACAACCATAGGTATGGATAAATGCCTTTGGCGGCTCAACGGGATAACGGACACTGAGCACGCTACGGACTTTATCGGAAAATTCTTTTTGTTTGTTTAATTCACTTTCGCTTACAAATACATTTTTTTGCAAAACATTCACCTTAAGTTTACCTTAATTAAGGGTAGATTCAAGCCAACCGAGAACATCCTGATAGACTTTTTCTTTAGAATCTTCATTAAGAATCTCGTGACGGCAACAGGGATAGATTAAAACCGTGGGTTCGTGCCCTGCTTCAACAAGAGAATCTGCGCAGGCAATAGGGCCTCTGCCGTTAGAGCCAACGGGGTCAAGAGCTCCCGAGATAATAAGTATCGGCAAACCAACAGGAACAGTCGCCGGCCACATCTTGTCTCCGGCAAGAATACCTATAGTAGCAAGGTCTCTGATACCCGCAAGTGATAACTCCTGACCGCAAAGCGGGTCTTTAATGTGGTTTTCAACATTCTCTTTATTAACACTAAGCCAATCAAGGTCAGTTTTCCTGTCGGAAATCTGAAGCGAAGATACTTTATTGAGCATTGAAGCAAGTGTATGGTTAACAGTTCGCGGACCAAACTTATCGACCGCTTTTTCAATAGTGTCAATGAAAATACTCAAGCCTGACGGTACCTGAGCAGTACCACAGATAATCAAGCCTGATAAATCTGTACCGAATGTGCTTGCATAAACCCTTGCACATAAAGAGCCCATACTGTGCCCGAAAAGATAATAGGGCAACTCAGGATAACGCTTATGCATAATTGAATAAAGAATATGCATATCATCAACAAAACGACGATAACCGTCCTTTTCGGCAGTGAAACCTAAATCTGCATCGTTTGCAACGGATTTACCGTGACCTATGTGGTCGTTACCGCAAACAACATAACCCTTTGTTGCGAGAAACTCTGCAAAATCGTTATACCTTCCGATGTGTTCACACACACCGTGTGCAATCTGAAAAACAGCTACAGGCTCTACCGAATCATCATACCAAATCAGAGTACGGATTCTATCAACACCTGTTGAGGAATTAAAGTAAGCTTCTTTTTTAATTATTGCCATAAAAACTTCCTCCTTTTATGCGGGCAAATCCAATCAAACAATATTCACCCACTATTTATAACATCATACCATACAGCCACTTTATTTTCAAGATTAAATACTACTTTATTGTAAAATTATTAACAACTATTTATAGTTAATTTATATAATTCTGTCGCCATTTGTAACTTATCCTTGAATTTATAAGTCACTTATGCTAAAATGTAAAAAGTTATATGCAAATGTCACTTTTCGGAGGGTAAATTATGGCAACTACGGAATTTAACACAAACTCTAAAGCTATCATTATCGGCTTAACCGATACCGGTGAAAAAATCCCTGCAGCTTCAGGCAGAATTTCCACACAACCCGGTACCGCTCTTGAAATTCTCGACCTGTCTAAAGATGCACAGAAAAACGCAAATCTCATCTCAAAGGTTACACGTTCAGGTCATACTTCTACAGTAGAACATACAGTTTTCAACCTGGCTTTCCAGAATGTTTCCGTCCTTGTTGAACAGTTCGTTATAGAATTCCGTCTTGCTTCATTTACTGTTAAATCGAGACGATATGTTGATTTTGCAAAATTGGGCTACTACACACCACATTTTGAATCAAAAAACGTTCAGGATAAATACATTGCCCATATGAACTATCTCTATGGAGAATACGAAGCATTTATTGCCGCAGGTGTACCCAAGGAGGATGCACGTTTCCTTCTTCCCTACTCTCTTTACAGTAACTTCTATTGCACACTCAACGCACGTGAGTTAATCAATATGCTTTATGCAATGATTTACGGCAGAGGTTCTGCTTTTGCAGAATTAAAAGCTCTCGGCGAATCCTTACTCGAGCAGGCTCGCAGATTAACACCGGGTATTTTTACCGATTTCGAAACACGCAGACCCGCCCTTCAGGACGTACCTAATTTCAACTACAAGCCTGATAGCCAACTTATTGAAAAACAAGAAGCGGTTGAGCTTTTAAGTTACACTCCCGATGCAGCAAAAGCCATTGCACGCTTTGCCTTGATCGAAAGCAGCAACCTTCCGACTGCTCAGATTGAGAATATAATTTCCGATGAAAACGAGTGTGCTAAAATAATCAAGCAAGTTATTTCTTCAAAAAGACAGAGAGCACTTGAAGCGGCTACTTTTACCTTCAGAATCAACAATGTATCACTCTCATGTCTCACACACTTCGCACGTCACAGAATGCAGTCAATCGGTATTCCGTCTCTCACTCTTACTGACCGCAGAAGACATATTCTTCCGGAAACAATCGCCCAAAATGACGAACTTAAAGCAAGATATTGTGAAGCCTTTGTTAAAACTGCGGCTCTTTATGACGAACTCAAAAAATCCGGTATCAGCGAAGAACTTCTCGCGTATATGCAATTGAGCGGTAATACTGTTGATATCGTCACAACAATCAACGGCAGAGAGCTTCTCCTGTTTATGAAGCTTCGTTCATGCAACCGTGCCCAATGGGAAATACGTGATTTTGCTATTGATATGCTCAAAAAACTCAGAATGGCTGACAGAACCGTATTTGACTTTTACGGTCCCAGTTGCTTTGTCGGCAAATGCACAGAAGGTCCTATGACCTGTGGTAAAGCCGCAGAAGTTATCGATTACATTAAAACACTTTAAAATAAACATCCACCCGCCAAGCGGGTGGTTTTTCATATGCGGGCATAGCCCTATGCTCTTCGCGTATGCGTAAACGCATAAGTACGGTCTGCCAGTTGCGTAAGATTGTTACTTGCTACCCGTAAACGGGCCGTATCCA
>JAFTYU010000038.1 GCA_017461235.1 Clostridia bacterium
ACTCGTTTTGACTTAAGGTTTCCGTCATAGTAACCGCACCAGATTGTAGTCATCTTAAGCTCTTCAAAACCGAAACGCAGAAGTTCTCTTACGGCTTCGGGCATATATCCCCTGCCCCAGAAGGGTTTACCTAACCAATAACCCAACTCACACTCATCGTCCCTGTCTGTCATGTCGGTATGGCCTTTCAGTTTGAGTTCAATTGCACCGATTGCCTTGCCGTTTTCCTTTTCACAGATAGCATAACACTGCTCACCCGTGAAGACATTTCTGATAATCTCAAGGCTTTCGTCTACGCTTTTATGA
Organism: Clostridia bacterium; assembly: GCA_017461235.1. Classification (GTDB taxonomy): domain Bacteria; phylum Bacillota; class Clostridia; order Oscillospirales; family Acutalibacteraceae; genus DTU089. Next base: position 307 of record JAFTYU010000038.1, read on the forward strand.
GGTGGCCAACCTGCTATTGGGCCAACCTCGGGGTCTTTTGCATATTCATATAAACTTTCTGCATCCGCCTCAGTCCAGCGGCGTAATATAAGTCTTTCTGTCTGAAGCATTTGTTACCTCCGCAAAATAGAATTTGTTTTTCTTATGTCCACAAGGATGTAATAAACATTGGTGATGATTTTTCGCTTTTCTTGAAACCGCAAGCCTCATAAAAATGCATCTCGTCATCGTAAGCAACAACCACAATCCGCATATAGTCCTTATACTTTTCTTTTACCATATTTACAAGGGTTCTGCCAATTGTTTTTCCATGATAATCAGGGTCAACAAGAAGATAGTGAACATAGGCATTCATAACCGAATCATCCATAGCACATATCATTCCCACAAGTCTATCTCCATCCCAAGCGGAATATACCGTGCTGAAATTTTTCATTGCAACTAATAGCTTATCGGGAAAATGCCCTGAAGACCACTGAACCGACAGAAACAGCCTCTGTAAATCTTCACTTTTAAAATCGTGAATATCTTTATATTCAATGTTCATACTACACCTCATCAAAATATAAAATAATCAATTTTCTTCGTGCTCTGCAAGCATTTTATTAAGTTCACGCACAAATTCGTTGTAACCCTTAGGGTAATTTGCAGAGCCATCGGCGTGTATGGTCTGTCCACCGTTTACAGTAGCGGTGAAGTCGAACATTATCCCGTCCATCACATTTTTCGGGTGCTTGCCGTGGAATCCGTCCCAACGAATTACACTGCAGTTATTCATAAGCTCAATGAAATCTTTTGTATCGCAAGTCGCACTTGCTTCAAGTTCAAGGATATCTTCTCCGTTTGAATACACTTTTCTGAAACGCCTGAGTTCTGTTTTTCCGTCGACCTCTGCAATTTCATACACACTGGTGCCTCGCATCCCCTGCAAGGTAAGTGTCATAGCTTCAATTGAGGTAACCGTTTTTCTGTAATCCCCTGTACAGCCGCACAGACCGATCAAAGTTGTAAACAACATAATTGTTATCAAGGTTATAAATTTCTTCATTCAGATACCCCCTTAATTAAAGTTTTCTTTGGGATTTGTTATTGTACTCCGTTAAAATCCGTCCTGCTTTCAAAGGGGCGGTTAAAAGAACCAATCTCAATCAGATTCCCCTCAGGGTCTGCAATATAACAGGTGCGTTGTCCCCAAGGCTCTGTTGTTGGTTCAAGAATTGAGCGAGCACCTTTTGATACGGCTTTGGCATATTCTGCGTCAACTTCTTCGTAGGTATCTACATATAAGGCTATTTCAAAATGACCGTTGAAACCCTTTATGTATTCATATTTTCTGCTTGTCATCTTCTCAAAGTTCTTCCGCTCATAA
>JAFTYU010000039.1 GCA_017461235.1 Clostridia bacterium
AGAAAGGAAGATTAACCACCGAGAGGGAGTGAGTGGAGATATTACCCATTGTCCGAGCAATAGCGGATTTAAAGTAAACTTCGTTTTCGCCTGTCTCCTGGTTCATCAGTAAGTAAGTATTACCCTTATATTCAATGAGACTTCCAGCCTTAACAGGAGCATCCACCGGATAGAAGATAATCATGCTATCACGGTTATTGAGATTGTCGTTGCTTTTACGGAAAAAGGCATTAAACGTCTTTCCGCTGCTCAATGCGGTTACTGTCTGCCCCTCTCGTTGCATAACCTCATTGAAAATGTCGGTGAGTGTATTATTCATAGTATCACCGCCTTAATGTGAGTTATAGAACATATAAGAAATGATAGAACTGCCGTTGCCGGACTCGTCCTCATAATTGGTTTCGTGCTTTACACGGTCAATCTCACCCCTCAAATCGTTCAAGCGTTTCTGAAGGTGCTGATAAGCAGCCGTAGTTGACACGAATTCTGTCTCAACCTTGCGGAATGCATCAAGGTCGTTAGCCAATGCTCTTAATACGGAATAGACGGTTTCGAGCAGATTTACTTGGTCATTCGCCTTTTCGTAAATATCGAATTGGTCAAGTCCGTTTTCGTCAAGAAATTGAGAATATACTTCGTCAGAGAAGTATTGTTTGTTGTTAAGTTCGATTTTAAGTCTTTCGAGATTAGTCATGTGACCTCCTAAAATTTTTCGGTGTAAAAAAAATGTGTTTCATAGGGGTTGCCGGTGCAAAATGGGGGTAACGTAAGAGCCAAAATAACGCCTTTTAAGCCGTGTTTGTTTCGGGTAGTGTTCAGATACCGCCTCCGCCTATCGTTGAATATACGCCGTTTTTCGTGCCTTGTACACCGTGCAGCAATCCACTATATTATATATAAATTATCGTTTATAATCTTTTATTTTTATCTTTTCAATGTTCTTTTCTATGCTCTTTAATGGGCGGTTATGGTGTTATATATAGGTGTGATATTTGCCATCGTAATTTGACCATTGCCCAGGCTTTGAGAATCAGAGCAAAAGAAAAGGCAAGCTTTTTCGCTTGCCTCTCTTGATTGTATTTTGTTTTATGCGACTTTGTAAGTCTTTACGCCTTCGCCTTCGGTATACTCAACATTAACACCTAAACAAGAATTGATGAATTCCGCCATCTCTCTCCGTTGTGCTTCAACGCCTTTGTTAGTTCCGAAATTTGAATTCCAATGTAATCCGCCGTTGTTGTTATTGTGAAATTTCTTTCCGTGTTCGCTTTCTCCGCTTGCAAACATTGAAAAATCAAGTTTGTTTTCGCCGTGTGTTACAAAGTTTGCCGTTTGCTTTCCGTCCGTGATTGTTACATAGTACATAAAACCTTTAAATTTCAAGCCGTTGCATTTAATAACCTTTGTTGTGACCGTGTAATCCTTTGTTGTGTTCGTGTTTTTCATTGTTTCATTCTCCTTTATAATTAAATTATTTGTTGTTTCAATTTCAATGCAGCTTCCGCAATCCAGAAAAATATATTTGAATCTTTTGGATTTTGCCATCTTTCGTCCGACTTTCGCAAAGTCGATGCAATCGGTTATTTGTTCGGGAATACTTTCAAATTCAAATGTTAAAAAATATTCTCTTGCAACATCCGACATATCAGAGCAATTAAAATAAATGTAGCAATCATCTATTTTTTGAATTGCTTCTTTTAATGTGTAGCCAGCCTTGCAGCAACCTTCAACAATTTGTAAATAAAATTCGTCTAATTCTTCAAGTTGCTTTTTTAGTTCCGCCTTTTCTCCCTTCGGTGTAAGTCTTAATAATTTTTG
>JAFTYU010000040.1 GCA_017461235.1 Clostridia bacterium
AAGTATGGTGATACACAAACCCCACCTTCTCCTGAACTCGTTTTGACTTTAAGTTTCCGTCATAGTAACCGCACCAGATGGTGGTCATCTTAAGTTCTTCAAAACCGAAACGCAGAAGTTCTCTTACGGCTTCGGGCATATATCCTCTGCCCCAAAATGGTTTACCCAACCAATAACCCAACTCACACTCATCGTCCCTATCTGTCATATCGGTATGGCCTTTCAGTTTGAGTTCAATTGCACCGATTGCCTTGCCATTTTCCTTTTCACAAATAGCATAACACTGATCACCCGTAAAGACATTTCTGATAATCTCAAGGCTTTCTTCTACACTTTTATGAGGTGGCCAACCAGCAATGGGGCCAACCTCGGGGTCTTTGGCATATTCATATAAACTTTCTGCATCCGCCTCAGTCCAGGGGCGTAATATAAGTCTTTCTGTTTCTATCATTTTCTGCCTCCAAAATCTACAAATCTATATCAATCTCATACTCATCATCAATCAGCACATAATCTACCTTGTGCTTCTGAGCAAGTTCTAAAAAACGTGCGTTATCTGCAAGCACACTCTCCAAAGTACAGCCTTCATCATCCAAACGATTCTCAACTGTGTTTGCATATTTCTTAATATCGACAAAGTGTTTTCTTATATAGTCCTCGCTCATACATAGGCAGATATACCTGATATTTTCAAGATACTCTTTACCAAAGTCCTTTGCAAAGTCAAAAGGAATATACACGCCCTCAATAATGAGATTCTGCTTATTCTCAATGGCAGTTTTAATCATTTCACGAACTATGGGCCATAAATATGCGGTAAGGTCATTATCATCACTCATAGGAGTAAGCTCTGTATTACCGCTACGGATTAAACCCATTTTCAGATGGTCTATTGATAAGTATGGATATTTATATTTTTCAAGGAGATTTTGTGCCAGCACAGTCTTTCCTGTGTGGGACGCACCTGTAATTAAAATAATCATTTCTTTTGTCCTTATAAACTAAGATTTATTAACCTAATGTTTCAGCAAAAATTTTCTTTAATATATCTGTGGGAATATCTTGTTTAAGAAAAATCTGCAACATTCCTTTGGGAGTAATCTTATATCCCGTGAGTTCCTCTTTATGCTCTGCTATTGCGGTTGCTTCAATGTTCAGGTGGTCTTTGAAAGGTATCAATCTTACAAAACTTTCACCGACATAATAACTGGGCATTTTTGCCCACAATATCTCGTTGGGGTCAGAGGGTGTACTGTCATAAATCAACTGTCTTAATTCACTAAACATTTCAATAATATTACTTGGATACTTTCCTATATATTCTTTAACTTGTTCGTTCATTTGAAAAGTCACCTATCTCTTTTTATATACAACCAACTCAGGGTTTGCACCATCTTCTTCATAAGTACAGACAAGCAAAAACTCCATATTCGCGGCAATTCCAAAGCAACGATTACCACCAAACTCGCATTCCAGTTGATTTCCAAGATAGGTTGCATTATCATCGAGGAATTTTGCGGTTTGACCGTTTGGAAGGCGGTATTCAAGATTTATGTATCCACCCACAAGAGCGTTAAGTTTTTTAACCTCAGGCATTCCCTCAATATGCAAATCATTAAACTCACTGATGAGCTGCCTTTTGAACTCTTCAAACTTTTCTGCACCGCCAAGGTATTTATACTGTTTCCAGTAATCGAGCTTAGGGAGCATTTCCGTCATATATGCACGCACCTGTTCACACGAAAACTGCTCGCTTGCCATATTCTTCACGCAGACTTCAATTAAATCGTCCATATTGTGATACATATACTCACCGTCGGCATAGCACCATTTGCAGTATTCTTCGTTGAAAAAACCGTCTGTTTCTTTACTAATATTACAGTCCTCAAGGGGCATACCGCAGCACTGGCAAATAAGCTCTCTTGGTGAGCCGAGAAGGGTGTTGATTGAAACATCAAACAACTTTGATAACAGTTTTAAGGTTTCGATATTCGGAGTAGTTTCACCGTTTTCCCAGCGCGAAACCGCCTGGCGGGTTACAAATACTTTTTCTGCAAGTTCGTCTTGTGACAAACCACGCTTTGTTCTGAGTTCAAGAATTATATCTTTTGTTTCCATCTACTTATCACCTCATAATAATTATACGTCAGTGATTGTGGTTTGAAAAGCAACTTGCTGTTGCTATCAGTCGATAAATTGATATTTTGCAATTCTTTTAGATGCTTTTCTTAAAACAGATAATACGGTTTGCCTCATCAAAGCCCATTGCCAAATGAAACTTCAGACTACCGATATTATCCAATTCACAATCGCTTGCAAATTCACTGCACCCCATATCTTTTGCCCACTTTTCACAAGCGGACAACAATTCTTTGGCATAACCTCTGTTTCGGTAATCTGCTTTCACAAATATACCTTCCAGATATCCGACGGGGGATGTGTCAGTTCCTTCTACATAATCTGTTCTCAAACCGCACTGTGCAAAACCTACGGGCAAGGTGTTGCTATACTTGATAAAAAATACTGATTTATTATTCTTAATTCCTTCTGAAAATTCTGTTTCTAACCCATCAACAGTATGGCTACTCCACATTTGAACAGCCATTTCAGCCAAGACACGGCTATCTTTTCTATTTGCTCTTAGTATCATATCAAACACCTACATAAATTCAAGTTTGCTTACTTCTGTAACTCAAATTTTACTAATCAATTCTCTTTGTACTCTGCAAGCATTTTATTAAGTTCACGCACAAATTCGTTGTAACCCTTGGGGTAATTTGCAGAGCCATCAGCGTATATGGTCTGTCCACCGTTTACAGTAGCGGTGAAGTCAAACATTATCCCGTCCATCACATTTTTCGGGTGCTCGCCGTGGAATCCGTCCCAACGAATTACACCGCAGTTATTCATAAGCTCAATGAAATCTTTTGTATCACAAGTCGCACTTGCTTCAAGTTCAAGGATATCTTCTCCCTTTGAATACACTTTTCTGAAACGCCTGAGTTCTGTTTTTCCGTCGACCTCTGCGATTTCATACACACTGGTGCCTCGCATTCCCTGCAAGGTAAGTGTCATAGCTTCAATTGAGGTAACCGTTTTTCTGTAATCCCCTGCACAGCCGCACAGACCGATCAAAGTTGTAAACAGCATAATTGTCATCATAGTTATGAATTTCTTCATTCAGATACCCCCTTAATTAAAGTTTTCTTTGGGATTTGTTATTGTACTCCGTTAAAATCCGTCCTGCTTTCAAAGGGACGGTTAAAAGAACCAATCTCAATCAGATTCCCCTCAGGGTCTGCAATATAGCAGGTACGCTGTCCCCAAGGCTCTGTTGTGGGTTCAAGAATTGAGCGAGCACCTTTTGATACGGCTTTGGCGTATTCTACATCAACTTCTTCGTAGGTGTCTACATATAAGGCTATTTCAAAATGACCGTTAAAACCCTTTATGTATTCATATTTTCTGCTTGTCATCTTCTCAAAGTTCTTCCGCTCATAAAGCATAAAAAGCGTTCCGTCTTTGACGAGATAAACATTGACTGCATTCTCACCTTCAGTAATCTCAAATCCTAATACATCTCTGTAGAAACGAACCATAGTAGGCATATCTTCTACAAGCAATCCAAAACCATCAAG
>JAFTYU010000041.1 GCA_017461235.1 Clostridia bacterium
ACATTGCCAATGAATGGGTCGGCAAGTGGGACAGCACAATCTGGCGTGACGGTTACACACAGGCTATTCCTAAACTTCGTGAAGCAGGAATAAAGAACACTATTATGGTTGAATCAGCAGGCTGGGGACAGTACGCAAAGTGTATTCAGGACTACGGTATGGAAGTTTTCGAGTCCGACCCTGACAGAAACACAATGTTCTCCGTGCATATGTACGGTGCGGCTGGCAAGAACAGCGACACAATCGAAGCCGCAATCAAGGGTGCAACCGACCAGGGGCTCTGCATTATCGTTGGCGAGTTTGGCTACAACCACTCCGACGGTGACGTTGACGAGGCTTACATCATGCAGTACTGCACAGACAACAACATCGGTTATATGGGCTGGAGCTGGAAAGGCAACGGCGGCGGTGTTGAATATCTCGACATTGCCAACGAATGGGATGGCTCTGTGCTTTCTCCTGACTGGGGCGAAAATCTTATTAATGGTGCAACGGGTATAAAGGCAACTTCTGAGGTTTGCTCAATTTTTGAGGATGCGGCGTAATAACGCAATAACTATATAATATTACAAAGCCACTTTTGATATTAAAAGTGGCTTTGTTATTATGGAATTGACTTTTTATTATATGTTTGCTATACTAAATTAGTAATAATATGAAATTGGAGGTGACGTATATGACAGGGTGTTTAAGATTAAGAAATATCTAAAGTACATAGAACTATATTAGATAGTTTTATGTACAAACAAAATACTGATAACTATTTAATATAAGGAGATTTTGTAATGATATTTCAAGATAATGTAATTAAAGAATTTTTAAGAAATGTTTATTTCATAACAGGAACACCTTGTGGAGGAAAGACAACTATTTCACGAGAGTTAGCAAAAAGGCATAATTTTTTGGTTTATGATATTGATGAGCAATTTGCAAATCATAAAAAAGCTTCAAATGCAATTTTTCAACCAGCAATGAATAAAACATTTAAAAATGCTGATGAATTTTTCGGACGTACCGTTGATGAATATAAAAAGTGGCTGCTTGATAATACAAGAGAGCAATTAGACTTTGTAATATTGGATTTGATACGTCTTTCTCAAAATCAAATTGTATTATGTGATTGCCATTTAACTATGGAACAAGCTGAAACCATTACGGAACCTTCTCGAATTGTTTTTTTAATAAAGGAGCCTTCCAATATAATCGATGATTATTGCAATCGTCCTGACCATCAAGGCTTTTGTGATTTTATACATAGTGCATCCGATGTTGAAAAAGCAAAAGAAACGTGTAATGCAACTTTAAAAAGTCTTAACGAAAAACACTACAGCGATATAAAAGAAAGTGATTACTTTTGGCTTGAAAGAACATCCGCAAGTACAGTTGAGGAAACTGTTGAAAAAGTAGAAAAACATTTTGGTTTATCTGAATGTTAATCTATCACTGAGATAATTATAAAAATCCAGAGAAGATATAAATTCTTCTCTGGATTTGCTTTTGTAGATTTATTCACTTACTTCCGTAACCTTATTATCAACAAGCGTTCTGAAACCCGTTGCAAGCAATGCCTTGCGGATTGCAAAATAAAGCGGTATGGAAATCACAACTGCCAGTCCGCCGTTAATACAGGAGGTTACAGCCTTTGTTCCCATAACACCCATTGCTGTTTCCATAGGGTTGCCGAGGATAAGCTGTTCAATAAAATTCTTTCCGAGGTAAAGCACGATATATGTAACCTGACCGCAGATTGCGGCGATAAGTGCTCTTACAAACTCATTTTTCATACCTGTGCGGTTGAGCTTACCTGCAACAAATCCCATTGAAAATTTTGACAGGAAAGTAAACGGTGCGGAGGTAATATAAACGGGGTCAAACAAATCATAAAGCGCACCGCCGATACCTGACGCAAGACCGCCATTGAGTCCGCCGAAAAGCAGACCTGCAAGCAGACACATTGAGTTGCCGAGATGTACACGGGCATCGTTGGCAAATTTAATCTGCATAAAGTTGCCGATATAAACAAGTGCCGCCATAAGTCCAACGGCTACTATACGGTCTAAATTCTGACGTTTTTTTGCTGTTGCGGTCATAATAAAGACTCCCTTTCGTTTGGTATGTCTGTATTATACTCCCCTGTCAAACATTCGGCAAACTTTACCTTGGCGGAAATATTTTGTTCAAATTTATTTATTTTCAACAACTTAAACAACACCCGCAAGCCACAATTTCAAGCATTATCCACAAACAGAATTTACCAAAGAAAAACGCCGAAAATGCCGTCCGTCAATTGTTACAAAGGCGATACATTTTCAGCGTTTGTTTTTAATTATTTCGCAGAATCTTTTTTCTCATTCAGCTTCATTGTAAGAGAAATTCTCTTTCTCTTCACGTCAACATCAAGGACACGCACCTTGACAACCTCGTTTACCTTTACGGCTTCAAGAGGATGCTTGATATAGCGGTCACAAATCTGTGAAATATGCACCAGACCGTCCTCGTGTACACCGATATCAACGAAACAACCGAAGTCGATAACGTTTCTTACCGTACCAACAAGCTCCATACCTGGTTTCAAATCCTTG